>CAVCYP010000005.1:0-38836 GCA_963606545.1 Sphaerochaetaceae bacterium | reverse complement strand
AATTGTACGGCTCATGGCGTAGCGACGCCGTAATGCACCCAAAGACCAAAGAAAAAGAGGACCTCCGAAGAAGTCCTCTCTTACTGCGTTTAATACTCAAACAATTAGTTGAGGTATGTGATTCCATCAATAACTGCTGTGAAGTATGGAGCACTCTGGAATTCAGCATATGACTCGTGGAAAACGCCGTCCCATACTGCTTCGTACTTATCTGCATTCCAGTCACCATCAGAGTCAACTGCGTACATGTGAGTAAGAGTCTCGCCGTTAACTGTGAAAGTTGATGTGTCGAATACGTTAAGTTCGCCAGAAATAATCTTTGCAATAGCTGCATCAATAGCTTCCTGTGTGCCAGGAGCTGCAATAGCTGTGTTGAGCTCTGTGAGCTTGACATCGCCGTTTGCCATAGATCCGCAGTAGTCGCTAGGAATGTCTTCACCATTGATGACAGCCTTAATGAAATAGTAGAAGTAAGGCTCCCAGTCAATGCGGCAGGAAAGCAGAGAAGCTGTAGGTGCCTGAGAAGTCATGTCTGTGTTGTAACCAGTGTGGAATACGCCATTAGCTGCAGCTGTTGTTGCAGGTGTTGTTGTATCTGAGTGCTGAGAAATCATGACTGCACCCTTGCTGATGAGAGCCTTTGCTGCTTCTGCTTCAAGGTTTGCATCGCCCCAAGAACCAACAAACTGAACAATCATCTTTGCGCTTGGACATACACTTCTGATACCAAGGAAGTAAGCTGTCATACCAGACTTAACTTCTGCGAATGCAAATGCGCCAACATAACCAACAAGAGCCTGATCTGCTGTAATCTTTCCTTCTTCAATCATCTGATTGAGTTTCATACCAGCAGCAACACCAGCTACATAGCGACCTTCATAGATAGCTGCAAATGCGTTGTAGGTGTTATCAAGACCATCAAGCTGTGAAGCGCAGTTTGTCAAGCTAACGAACTTAACTTCTGGATATTCTTCAGCAACTGGAGTCATGAATGGCTCAAAACCATAACTATTGTTGAAAATTACTGCACAACCTTCATCAGCAAGCTCTTTGTTAGCTGTTGTGACGGTCTCATCCTCAAGGTGACCTCTGTCAACAATAAGTTCAACGTTGTAGCCTTCAGCCTTAAGCTTATCAACAGCAGCGTTCATGCCGTTCATGAAGTTCCATGTGTAACCAAGGTCGTTTTCATCGTTAATTACGACAAAACCAACTTTAGTTGCTTCTGAAGTTGTTGTAGTTGTTTTCTCTTCTGCACCGTTAGCAAATACTGCTGACATTGCAAGAAGAACGACTAAAATAGCAACGAATGATTTTTTCATATCTCATTCTCCTTTTTTTTAGGGTCTCGGCCCCTATTTACATTAATGTTGTGGAAACCCCACTAGATTTAGTTTAACACAGTTTTTAGGCTTTTCAATAAAAATTTGTTGCTATTTGTTGCATTAGCACAAAACTATTAACACAACACCTGCTTGGTAAGCTCAAAAACCTCATCTGGAGTCAAATCATTATTGGTCTTAACCTCACGAATCAGACCCTTAGCCTTATAATAATCAATAAGAGGCTGAGTTTGTGCAACGTAGACTTCAAGCCGATGCTTGATAGCTTCTTCCTTGTCATCCTCACGCTGAATAAGATCTTCACCAGTTTCATCGTCCTTACCAGCAACCTTTGGTGGGTTGAAGAGGATGTGGTAGATTCTACCGGTGGATGGGCACATTCTGCGGCCGGAAAGCCGCTGAACAACTTCTTCTGCTGAAATTTGGAAATCCACGACAGCATCAAGATCAGTCATTTCTGCTAAGGCATCGGCCTGTGGGATGGTGCGTGGAAAGCCGTCAAGGATGAAGCCGTTTGCGCAGTCAGGTTCAGCTAGGCGGTTGCGGACCATTTCAATTGTGATGCTGTCTGGGACGAGTCCGCCAGATGCAAGGATTGATTTGACCTGTAGGCCAAGTGCAGTTTCGTTTTTGATGTTACTGCGGAACAAATCACCTGTTGAAATGTGTGGGATTCCGTAATATTCCTTTGCTTTTGAAGCAACTGTTCCCTTTCCCGCTCCGGGAGGGCCTAAAAATACCATTCTCATCAAGAGCCTCCTATACACTACCGGTAGAGCAACCGGAAGGTGGTTTTATACTAGCAAAAATGGCCCACAATGTAAACGTTCATCAAATGAAACAAGAATGGAACTATAAACGGTTGAGCAAAATCGGGCTGTGCTATATCATGTGTAAAACCATGCTGGGAGGGCGTAAAAAGCAAAATGGATACAAAAAACAACAGAAAAATTATCCTACACGCAACAGACTTAGACGGTTTCCTCAAAGAAGAGGATAAAGCAAAAATTGAACATGTAAGAGCACTTTATACAAAGTCTCTTGAGGCTTGTGCAGAAATTGAAGCCGGCAACAAAGACGCTGAAGAAGAATTAGTAAAGTCATCGGCTGAAATTGGTGCCTATCTTAAAGAAGTCACAGATACAGAACCTTCAATTCACGTTTACTGTTTTGAATCCCCTCAGGAACAGCATGGTGCAGCAAGCCGCCTTATTGCAAAGCTCAGAGACCCCAATACTGGACATGAAGAGTTCTTGTACTACATTCAGAGAGCCTACGAACTGCTCTTCTCCCATGTTTTTGCAGACACTGCCCTTCCAAAGAAAAGGTCAATTATCACAAAAACCCCAGTTAACAATCCTTGCCAAAACTATGCAGTGCATAGAATTCCAGATGTTGACAGCAAGCTCAACGGCAACGCTGTTATGTGCGTAATGCTTCGTGGTGCCCTACTTCCAAGCATGATTATCAGTAAGGAAATTCAGGATTACTCCTCCAACGACTACGTCACGCCATTTGCACTCTTTAAGATTAAAAGAGACGAGACCAAGAAAGAGAACAACATGGACTACGTTCTTGACCTTGACCGCTCCTTCTTCAATCTCAAAGAGCTGGACGGCAAAGACTTGATTTTTGCAGACCCAATGAACGCAACCGGTGGCTCCTTGGTTACAATTGTCAAATATCTCAAAGATAACGGCGTAAAGCCAAAGAGCGTCAAGTTCATCAACGTCATCTCTGCTCTCAAAGGCTCCTTGAGAATTGTCCGCGCAATTGAAGACTGCGAAGTCTACACCCTTTGGATGGACCCAGTTCTCAACGACGCAGCCTATATCCTTCCAGGACTTGGAGATGCTGGCGACAGACTTAACGGCGTAGACCTCCCAGGCAACCCACGTAACATGATCCAGCTCATTGCAGACTACGGTTCAACTATCACAAATCTCTACCGCGCACAGGTCAAGAAAATTGAAGAAACTGTGCTTGGTTGATATCTTAATCCTGCTCCTAGCTATCTGCTCGCTTACTGCCTGCACCACCGTCTCCAAGACCGATAGTCTTGAGCAGGAGGATTATAAGGTTATCTATAATCAAGCCCTAGACTTGGCATATGAGGAAAGCTACACAGAAGCAGCCCAAATATGCCAAGAGGCCTTTGAACAATATCCGTATATTTTAGCTTTCAAGAAGGCTCAAGCTTACTATCTCACTTTGGCATCTGATTCAGAAGGAGCCTGTGAGGTTTATTTAGAAATTCTTGAGCTAAATCCTTATGACAGCACAACAAGAAAAGCTCTAATTAGTTTATATCAAGAACTTGAGATGTATGACAAAGCCCTTGAACAGGCTCAAATTCTTTGGAACCAGGGCTATAAAACCAGTGAAAATCTAAAGCTTATAAAAGAAATTTATTCATCTCTTTCTTAACAAGAGAATCACACATTTCATTAAATTCAATTCCAGCGTGGCCCTTGACCCAAACCCAACTAATATCAAAGTTGTTTCTAAGTGCATCCAACTCAATCCAAAGTTCTTTATTCTTAACAGGGTCTTTAGATGCAGTTTTCCAGCCATTACGTTTCCAGTTGAAAATCCAAGCGGTAATGCCATTTTTCACATATTGGCTGTCTGTTGAGATAGAAACCTGCTTAACACCAAGATTTTGACAAGTCTTGAGGGCATTAATTACAGCAGTAAGTTCCATTTTATTGTTGGTAGTAAGCTTTTCTCCACCACTGGAGTAAGAAAGCACCTTACCATTATCTAAAGCTACAAAAGCCCAGCCACCAGGACCAGGATTTCCTGAACATCCGCCATCTGTGAAAATATCTATTTTATCCATGCTTTAATTCTATATTAAAAACGAGAAAACGACTATTATATTCGACTGCATGGAGGATTTTATGAAAAAAATACTTGCAGTTCTCTTAATTACTATGTGTGCTTTCTGCTGTTTTGCTCAGGCACAAGTTGAAGTGCAATCTGTTGTCACAGAAGCACCCAAAACCATTGTTTCTCTTGGACCAAATGTCACAGAGATTATTTATGCTCTTGGCTCTGGAGATAGTCTAGTTGGAAGAACCGACTACTGTAATTATCCAGAAGAGGCCCTTTCTGTTCAGAGTGTTGGTACTTTATATGAACCAAACTTGGAGCTGATAATTTCTCTTAACCCAAGTATTGTAATTGCATCCTCAATTGTAGATCCAGCTTTCATGACAGAGCTTGAAAAAGCAGGAATTAAGACGCTACAGGTGGTCAAAGAAGAAAGTCTTGAGGGAACTTATGAGCTTATCTCTGAAATTGGAGCTGCTATAGGAAAAACAGTTCAAGCAACAGCACTTGTTTCAAACATGAAAGAGCGCATAGCAAAGGTTACAGAGCTTACTTCTCAGATTCCAGAGAGCGAAAAGAAAAGTGCTGTTTATATAATCTCTTGGGGAGATTGGGGCGATTATGCAGCAACAGGAGACACCTACCTTAACGATGTTCTTGAAGCAGCTGGAGCCACTAATGCAGCACAAAGTGCTTCCTATTGGTCAATTAGCAAGGAGCTTCTAATAGCCCAAGACCCAGATGTTATTCTCTTGCCAAAATATTCCTATTCAGATCCAGAATCAGAGATTGCTACTTTTAAGGCAACTGAACCTTATGCAAAACTCAAAGCAAGTCTGAATAATGCTATTTACTCGGTCAACGGAGATGCCGCAGAACGTCAGGGGGTTAGAACTGCAGATACCATTGAAGAGATTGCAAAGCTCCTCTACCCTAATTTATTTTAACAAATGAAAAAGACCACGCTATTTATTACTACCTTTACAATTACTCTTTTTATATTCCTGATACTGGGTATTTGTCTTGGGTCTGTTAAGATTTCAATAAGCAACATCTTTAATGCACTCATAGGCACAGGCAGTAAAACAGCTCAAAACGTGGTCTATATTATTCGCAACCTTCGCCTTCCAAGAGTCCTTTGTGCCATATTTGCTGGCTCAGCCCTTGCCTTGGGAGGCTTAGTATTTCAAAGTGTATTCAGAAACCCAATGGCAGACTCCTACATCTTAGGCGTCTCCTCTGGAGCTTCCTGTCTTATAGGTTTTAGCACCCTACTTCATCTAGAATTAGGCAACGTACCTTCTGCTCTGCTTGGCTCAGTTGGTACCACCGCCCTACTTTTTTCTACGAATAGAAAAAATCATCAAAAACTTTTACTTTCAGGAATTGCACTTAATTTTCTTCTGAGCGCACTAACCACCCTTACTATCTATCTTGGAAAACAACAAATGGATAGCGTAATCTATTGGACCATGGGAAGTCTAAGCGCCTCTTCCTGGACCCGAGTCTATATTCTAGCCGTAGCCGGACTGCTCTCCTTTGTTCTACTAATGAGCCAAGCTACAGCCATGGACCTCCTACTGCTTGACGATAGCACAGCAGTCTCAAGTGGGCTTAACCTAAGAAAAATCAGGCTTATACTACTATTTTGGGCCTCTGTTTTAACTGCACTAGTTGTAGCCTTCTGTGGAATTATCGGGTTTGTGGGCCTCATGGCGCCACACTTTGCCCGCCTTCTGGTGGGCCCAAAGCACAAAAATCTCATCCCCGTCTCCACGCTACTTGGTGCAAATCTCCTTCTTTTAGCCGATATTCTTTCTCGCTTTATCATTGCACCATCTGAGCTTCCAATTGGAATAATCACATCTGTCCTTGGAGCTCCTTTCTTTCTTGCTCTACTTTGGAGAAAACCTAATGTCAGATAAAATAGCAATCTCAGTTTCAAACCTCTCTGGCGGTTATGAAGCAGCTAAAATTCTAGATAATTTTAACTTTGAAATCAAAGCTGGAAGCTTTGTTGCCATTGCTGGTCCAAACGGAAGCGGGAAAAGTACCCTACTAAAATATTTAATACACGAACTTGAAAGTAAAAACTCATCTATCATGTTATTTGATAAAGATATAAATCAAATGAGACAAAGAGAAATTGCAAAGCTAATTAGCTTTGAAGGTCAGTACCTTAGATACAATGAAGAGTTCACAGTCTCCCAGGTGGTAGCCTTAGGCCGTTATGCCTACGGAGATGAAAATTCAAGTGGAAATCTAGTCCAGGAAGCTTTAAAGCGTGTTGGAATTCTACATCTAAAGGACCGACTAATAACTCAAATTTCAGGTGGAGAGTTCCAACTTGCAATGCTGGCCCGCACAATCTGCCAAGACACTCAAATTTTAGCCTTAGATGAACCGGTAAATAACCTAGACCCCAAGCATCAAATGCAATTAATGAATTTACTTTCTGAACTTTCAAAAGAAGGTAAAACAATTATCTGTGTTCTTCATGATTTAAACGCCATTTTAAGACATTGCACTGATTGCATAATAATCAAAGCTGGCAATATTTTTGCAAAGGGCAAAACAGAAGAAATCATTACAATGCAAACAATTAAAGAGGTTTATGACATTGATATTCAATTGATGGAGAATCCAATAACAAGAAAAAAAATAATTCTCTTTTAAGACGGATCCAAAATCAGCCTTTTGCATGCCCTATGGCTTTGAGCATTTTGTTATAGCCTAGAGGTTCAACTGCACTTTGATCTATACCAACAGAAGCAAGAACTTCTCGCAAAGCTTTATCTGCACCAACAAAATCCAAATCCTTTTCAGTCTCAGTGCAAATTTCCATCTCAAGGAACCAACCAAGATATTTAACCTTTAGAAGCTCAGCATGGATTTCAAAACCATTATGTTCTATTGTGCAATGCCAACCCTCTTTCCATTTAATTCTACAAACCTTGCACCCAAGACCACGAACAAAGTCTAAAATGCGATCCCATTGATCGCCCTGAGCTTCAAATTCCAATTCCACGTTCTTTTCTGTGCCTTCTTTGGTCTTTGACTTGGAAGGTTTTGCTGTAAATAGAACATCAGTTTTTCCGTTGCAGGTTTCTTTTCTAGTTCTAAAGAGAGGGTCTCCGTCCTCTGAATCAGACCAGTAGACATCGAACTTAGAGATATCCCCATGGACGTGGCAGGAAGGGCTTGCCTGGAGTTTTGCTTTTACAGATTGGACCATGTCCTCTTGGACATGAGCTTTAAGTTCAGTTTCAAAGGACATATAGCCTCCTCTTAGTCTTTCCAAGGAAAAATCATTCCCTTGAGCGTTCTTGGACCAATGAGCTCTCTTTCTTCATAAAGAAGATCTTCCCAGTTTAGGTCCTTCTTGGTCGCATCTGGATTTTGCTCATAGAAATCGTACTTCTTAAGTAATAACTTAATTGTATCCATTCTTGCAAGACTAATTCCACCTAAACCAGGAATCATTGTTGCGGTAAGCACTGTAAGAATAAAATCGATAATTGTTTTAAACAGCAAGAAAAATGTAACACCAAGATTATCGGCTACAAGACCAAAGCTCTTACGCATTGTCACAAACGGCTTATCCGCCTCAAGGTAGTAGCAAAGTGGCAGGTAGTACTGCAGAGCAAGAACAAACGAGAAAAGCGCCCAAAACAGTAGCATTCCCAAAAAATAGCCTAGCATGTTATTCATTTGAAAATAAAAAGGCATTACAAAAAAGATGCAAATTGTCATTGTCAGCAAAATAGCGAAATGCAACAAAGCATGAGTAAAATGCTCTTTAATGCCCTTAAAAAACGTCTTAATCCCCTCGCGCTTATACCGGCTGTAGCCAAAAGTCAGACTGCCCACCCCAAGGCCATAAACGCTTACGTAAAAGATAGCTAAAACTATAAGAGCATAGCCTAACAAGACCGAGGTCTCACTAACTGCACTAGCCAAAAGAATAAGTCCAAAGGCTCCTAAGTAGCCTAAATTTAAGAGAACCAAGGTCAGAAGATTGTCCCAACCATCAAAGAAACTTTTCTTAATAAGAAAACCAATCATAAACTATATTTATATCCTATTTTTCATCTAATGCAACGTATTTTATTCAAAATTCACATTTCTTAAAGAACGACGAAGCTCGCTTCTAAGTTATTTAAGCTGTAGACAAGGAAGGAAAGCACGGACAGTACAATGCTGTACGGCCGTGCTTGAACTGACACAGTATACAGCTTAAAGAACGACGAAGATTGGTGCGTGGTCTGAGCCTAAAATAGTTGCATCAATCCCTGCTTCCTTCACCAAGCCAGCAGCGCGGTTAGAAATAAGCCAATAATCAATACGCCATCCAGTGTTGCGTTCTCTTGACTTGAACCTGTAAGACCACCAGCTGTAGGCATCCTTTAAGTCCGGATAAAACATTCTGAAGGTGTCTGTAAAACCAGCAGCAAGAAGTTTGGTGAAACTGTCTCGCTCTTCAATGGTAAAACCAGCATTACGAAGGTTGGTTTTAGGGTTTTTTATATCAATTTCTTTGTGGGCTACGTTCATATCTCCGCAAATTAACACCGGCTTAACTTTATCAAGAGAGCAAACATAGTCTCTAAATTGAGTATCCCACTGAAGTCTAAAATCAAGACGGGCCAGTTCTTCCTGCGAATTTGGAGTATAAACATTTACCACGTAATAATCTTCAAACTCAACTGTAATTACTCTACCCTCGTTGTCAGTGCCAAAAACCACAGAAATAGGTGCTTGCTTGGTGAAAACCGCCGTGCCAGAATAACCTTTTTTCTCTGCGTAATTGTAATAACAATGATAACCCTCCAGCGGAAGGTCTAGCTGACCAGAGGAAAGTTTAATTTCTTGCAAGCAAAAGACATCTGCATCAACAGCTTTAAAATAATCCAAAAAGCCCTTACCTAAAACGGCTCTTAATCCATTTACATTCCAGGAAACTAATTTCATTTTTCCTCCCCCATGGAGTCTTTGAACGCAAGGTCAAATTGTTTTTGTAAATCATCGGTATTGACGTGAGTATATATTTCTGTGGTACGGATATCTTTGTGCCCAAGAAGTTCTTGGACGGAGCGAAGGTCAGCGCCGCCTTGAAGCAGATGCGTGGCAAAGCTGTGGCGCAGGGTGTGGACCTTGGAGTAGACGCCAGCTTGCGCACAGTAAATTTTGAGGCGGTTCCAGATTTCTTCCCGAGTGATTCCTTCTTTGACATCATCGCCACGTTTTGAGACAAACAGGAAGGAAGATTTGCGCTTTCCCAGCAAGTTCTTACGTGCAGTGGAAATATATGTATCCAAATAACTTACAGCAACATCTCCTACTGGTATCATGCGCTCTTTGTTGCCCTTTCCTATTACCACAATACGCTTTTCAGTTCTGTAGTATTTATCTAGACGCAAGGTGGCACACTCGCTAACACGTAAGCCACAAGAATAGATGAGCTCAAACATGGTACGGTCTCTGTAACCAAGGTCTGTACTGACGTCTATTGAGCTTAAAATCTTCTCTACCGCATTGTAATCAATAGTCTGAGGAAGTTTCTTGGGCTCTTTGGTACGTGGGATGAGCTCCATTGGGTCATCTTCTCTAATTCGTTCATTCTGAAGAAATAAGAAGAACATTCTTAAGGCGGTGATGACCTTGGACATGGTACGTGAGGAAAGAGGCTTTGAAGCTTCTTCTGAGGCTTGACCGGTTGCTCTGTACTGCAAAAAAGCCCTGATTCCCAGAGTATCTATTTCTGCATAAGAAAGAGCTTCTTCCTCTAAATATGACAAGAAGCATTCTACCTCATGTCTGTAACAATCTCTTGTTGCAGTGGAAGAATGCCTCTCTATCAAAAGACTTTGAGTAAAAGCATCAAGAATTTCAGTGCTTGATGTATTATTTGTTGTCTTCATCTGGTCTCTGATACCTCAGAATTGCCGGATAAGAATAGTCGTTAGAGCTTGTGCCTTGGCCTTGACGTCTACCAATCTGAGATTGAAGATCCTGCCATCTATTAACAGAAATGACCTCCTCTGGTCTTCTCTGTGGTTTTTCCTGAACAGGAGCCTGCTGGCTCTGAGCAGCTGGCTGAGAGCCAGTGCTTTCTGGAGTACTGATAAACTGGTCAAAACGTTTCTTAGGCTTCTCAAAATCTGGAACTTCAACCTTAACAGTGTCTCTCTCAAAACCTGTAGCTACAACTGTAACCTTAACCTTATCTCCCAAATCTGGATTATAAGCCTGACCTGCAATGATAAGAGCATCCTTATCACAAGTCTCCGTAATCATCTCAACAACGTCCTGATATTCCTGCAAAGTAAGCCCATCACCAGCTGTAAGATTGACCAATACACTCTTGGCACCATCAATCTTTGCATCTTCCAAAAGCGGATTATTGATGGCCTGACGTGCAGCATCAACAGCTCTGTTAGCTCCTTCTCCAAGGCCAATGCCCATAATTGCATCGCCCTTGCCCTTCATAACAGTTCTGACATCTGCAAAGTCAATGTTAATCTCACCAGGCTCAGTAATAAGCTCAGAAATTCCCTGAACGCCCTGTCTGAGAACATCATCTGCCATGAGGAAGGCCTGCTTAATAGGAGTATTATTTTCTGCCACCTTAAGGAGATACTGGTTTGGAATAAGAATAAGAGTGTCTACCTGTTTTCTAAGACGGTCAATACCATCATTTGCAAACTGTAGCTTCTTTCTTCCCTCAAAGGCAAAAGGAGTTGTAACAACAGCAACTGTGAGAATATTAAGGCCCTTAGCAATTTCAGCAACAACAGGAGCAGCACCGGTACCTGTTCCACCACCCATACCAGCAGTGATGAAAACCATGTCTGTTCCTTCAAGAAGTTTTCTAATTTCGTCCTTGCTTTCTTCTGCAGCCTTCTGCCCCATCTCAGGCATACCACCAGCTCCAAGGCCACCAGTAAGTTCCTTTCCAATAGGAATTCTAAGCTGGGCATTGGATCTCTGAAGAGCCTGCATATCTGTATTCAAAGCAACAAAAGTAACTTTCTTCAAGCCACTTGAAATCATTCTATTTACAGCATTTCCGCCAGCACCACCAACGCCTAAAACTTTAATGTCTGTAGGTGGAGTCTGTTCGTCATGAAGCAAATCCTCAATCATTCCAAAATCCATATTCAATTCCTCTTAAACTATTGACTTAAATATACCCGACAGCTTTCCAAATAAACCCGATTTCTTTTGGCGCTTATCGTTCTTGCCTCTTCCCATTGGCGAGCTGGAAGCCTTCTTTGCTTCTGTCTTCAAAAGCCCAAGCACAGTAGCGTACTTAGGATTAATGTAAGATCTATCTAGTCCAGGCAAAGCCTCAGGGAATCCAATTCTAGCTTGCATTCTGAAAATCTCAGAAGCAAGATCTGTTACTCCAGAAAGAAGTGAACCGCCACCAACAATAACTACACCACCACCAAACGTGCCGTGGGTAATCTTACTATCCAAGCCCTTCTTCAAAAGAGAGAAAATCTCAGCCATTCTAGGCTCGATAATCTTACAAAGCTCTTTTTTGGGCATTTGAATTGAAGGCAGTCCACCAACCTGTGGAATAATTATCTTCTCATCTGCAGAAACATTTGGCAAATAGCAACAACCACTTTCCACCTTAACCTGCTCTGCCACCATCTTTGGTTTGTTCAAAATATATGCAATGTCATTTGTAACGCTGCTTGAGCCCAAATCAACCCCGCCAACATAAGCAGGAGAACCATTTTGATAGACAATCATATTGGAAGTGCTTCCACCAATGTTAATCAAGATTGTTCCCATTTCTTTCTCATCTGCGCTAAGAACAATTTCAGCATCCGCAAGCTGGGAAAGTACCAAGCGAGAGGAATTAATTCCGGCTCTTTGAATTACCCTTCTTGTGTTGGAACAGTTACTTGAACTGCCCAGTACCACAAGGACTTTGCTTTCAAGTCTATGGCCCGTCATATCAATTGGGTCTTTGATTCCACCTTTGCCATCAACTGTGAAATCTTGAACCAGTGTATGAAGAACCTCCCGGTCTGCAGGAAGTTCAAAAGCCCTTGCACTGTTTAAGCAACTGTATATATCGTTTGAAGTTATTTCCAAATCTTTTGCACTAATTCCAACTACACCCTGTGATGAGTATCCATTAACAGAAGAACCACCAATGCCTGTGATAGCACTTTGAACTTCAACACCTGCCTGAAGTTCTGCTTCCTGGATGACGGAAGAAATGGTTTTAAGGGTCTGTTCAATGTTTACAACAACGCCAGAGCGCACACCTTCACTTGGGCGTTCACAAATGCTGTCAACCATAAGTTGGCCTTCTTTTGAAAGGGATCCAATTACAGCCCTAACCCAAGAAGAACCAATGTCTAAACCCAATAGTATTTTCTCAGAAGCCATCCAAACTCCTCCTATGTCCTTTTGACCAAATTCATTGAATACAGGTCAAAAATGACAACTTCCTCGCTTGCGGAGGACTGTTGGGCTATGACTGAAAGTGCTTCCTCTAAACGCTGAGTACTCACTATTTCTCTCACGTAAAGTTGTACGTTAAAAGCCGGTAGCCAAAGAACAAGTCTTCCAAACTCGCTACCGTTATTATTATCGTATTTAATACTTGTTATCAAGTTGTTAGAAGCCAAATATTCCACCATTGGGACCATAGATTGGAACGCCGAATCCTCTCCCCATTTTAAAATCATTTGTGCGTAGGCAGGATTTAGCTCAACACAACCTAACTGGTCAAACTCTGACCAAGTTTCCTTTGAAGTTTGAATTAGCTCAGTTGCTTTGATAAAGTAATAGGTAACTTCATTTCCATCAACACTATAGGCTTTTAGCCTAAGATTGGAATAATTAATTGTGATTTCTAGAGTATCGGGGTAGAAACGTTTTACTGTAACGCTTTCTACCTCGTCAAATGCGCTGAGGCTTTTTTCCAGCTTGCGCGTTGAGATTTCAAAGATATTCATGCCCTTGAGGGGGTTGATGATGCGTTGAAGATCTGGCCGAATTTCAGAGACTGGGCCACTTAGGGTTACGTTGATGGTTTTTACGTTAAAAAAGCTCAGATTTCTCAGAGCTATGATGACGCCAACTGCCACCAGGAGGATTAAAAATAAGACTAAAACCCACTCAATTTTTCTCGAATTCATACTGTTCTGGGAATTTTAGCTCATCCGATAAGTTCTCTACGGTGTTGTCATCGGTTTCAAACACCTTGCACTTGGTGGCCTTATAAGTCAGAGCACAAGCACTCAAAACTGGGATAATCTCCATGCCGTAGGAGAAGAAAGGCATTGAAAGTCCAGTTCCAGGAATAACGCCTAAAAGCCATAAAATGTTGGCAATCATTTGCCAGACAACTATGGTGGTACAACCTAAAGCAAGGTTAGAATAGAAGCTATTTTGCTTTCTTAAGGTTTTTACAATTCTATATCCTGTAAAGGAAAAGACTAGGAAAACCATGAGGATTATAAAAATTCCTACAAAGCCAATTTCTTCACAGATATTAGCAAAAATGCACTTGCCTGCTAAATCTTCAATGGCACCAGTTTTGTATTCGCCCATACCAAGACCTTTGCCAAACCAAGAGCCACTTGCAATGGCTTCTTTGATTATTGCAACTTGTCCACTTCTAGCGGTCCCTTCAACACCTGGAAACAAGAATTTAGCAATTGAAAGCAAGATATCGGACTTTGAAAAAATAATCACCAAGGATGGCACCAGTAAATACAGAAGTAGGATTATCATCCCCATTACCCCAATGCCTCCTGCTGTGAACATTACAACATTGAGAACCAAGAAATAAACTGCATAAGCAAAGGATTTCTTCAACAAAAGCAAAGCTAGAATCACAAGACAACCTATGGCTGGAACTATGAGCTGCTTGGCTTTTTCAATCTTGTTTCCTCTGTTTGAGAAGTACAATGACATGTACATAACACAGGCAACATAAACAAACCCAATTGTATCAACAGAGGTAACAAAAGACTTTCCTAAAAATAAATCAACGCCCAAAAGTACAACACTTACAAGAAGACAAATTGGAGACAAAACCTTGATGGCTTCTTCTGGTAAAACATTTATGACTACAGCTAACAATACCCCAATTCCAAGGTATATTGCCTGATTTATTAGGTAATAGTAGTGATTTAGGCCATTGTTAACAGCAACAGGATAGCTGGCTGAATAGACTGCAACTAAGCCGGAAAGCGACAAGATAACAACAGAACAAAGAAAGACAAATGCATTTCTTGACGCATTTGTCTGTCTGACTCGCTTAGCCTCGTTCTTGAGTCTCTGCTCTTTTTGAACTTCGCCCATGAAGCTCCAATCATCATATTCCTGCCGGCCCATACCTAGTTACCTCTTAGTGATTACTTGTAAACTTATTTACTCAAATTCCTCAAATTTGCCACAGCACCAGTACTTGAATCTGTAATCTGACGGAAAACAATATTTTGTTGCTGAGACTGTTCAATCAAATATTCAGGGGTCATCTTGGAAGCAATAGAAGCATTCAAAGACATCTTCTGCTCCTCATTTGCTCTTAAGGTTTCTTCACTCTGGGCAAGTCTCATTTTGAGCTGGGAATTACTTGCAGATTGCCAAACTGGGACCAAGAGACAAATGTTAATAAATAAAATCATTGCAACAATGGCGAATTTCTCAAACCCATCACTAACATTTCCATTTCTAACTTTCATCTTCTTGGTCCTCCAATTTGTACTTATTTTTCTTTCCCGTTTGTTTTATCTTCTCAGCTCTTTTTTCCACCACTCTCAGCTTTGCACTTCTTGAAGGTGGATTTGCTGAACATTCCTCTTCCGTTGCCTCTAAAGGCTTTTTTGTCAAAATCTCAAGCTCGTCTGCGTGATCTTTGAAATACCACTTCACTGGCCTATCCTCTAGGGAGTGAAAGGTAATCACCGCAATCCTTCCGCCGGGCTTTAGGGCTTTCACAGCACCCTCTAAAGCCGGCTCAATCCTATCCAGCTCCTTGTTGACTTCAATGCGTAACGCCTGAAAAGTCTTGGTAGCCGGATGAATTCTCCTGCGCCTGTATTCGCCAGGGACAGCCTGATAGATTAAATTTGCAAGCTCACCTGTAGTCTCAATATCCTTTGACTCTCTATAGTCGCAAATAGCCCTAGCAATTCGTCTAGAATAACGATCTTCCCCGTACTTGTAGATTATGTCAGCCAAAGACTGCTCATCGTACTGGTTAACCACGTCCTTCGCCGATAGCCCGCCCTCGTTGCAACCAAGACGCATATCCAAAACCTCGTCGTGCTTGAAGCCAAACCCTCTACCCGACTCTTCGTAATGGAAAATACTTATCCCAAGGTCAAAGAGCACCAAATCCACAGCCGGACCATCGTAATTGCGCCAAAAATCGTCAAAACAGACATTCTTAGCCTCAAACCTGTCCCCAAACTGCTCAAGTCGCGTCTTTGCCTTCTCCTGGATAGCCGCATCTCTGTCCAACCCGATAATTCTTAAACTTTTATATTTGTCTAAGAACAGGGCACTGTGACCGCCTTCTCCTAAGGTACAGTCCACCATTAAAGCATTTTCTTGCTTAGGCTCTAAAAAAGAGAGAACTTCATTGTGCATAACTGGGTAATGAACGTACTGCATGATTATTTATCCATCCTTTGCAAACTAAGTTCATTTCCGGCATCTTCAACTAGGCTCTTATACTGAATCATCAGCTCTTCATATTTCTTGAGACTCATGATCTCAACCTTATCTCTCACCCCTTGGATGACACATTCGGTTTTTGGATCAAGGCCTGCAAACTCTCTCAAAATTTGTGGAATGCTAAGTCTTCCTGCTTTATCCAGCTCAATTTCTCTGGCAGGAGAAATAACCATCATGTTAAGGATTCTTGAATTCTTGTTAAAAGCGGCCAGTGGACTGTAGTTAATTTCTCTATCCAAAGCATCAAAATCTTCTTTGGTAAACAACCACAAGGAGCCATCTGGAGACTTTGTGAGCATAAGATTATCAAAAGAGCCCAACTGTTCCCTAATCTTAGGAGGAATCATGAGGCGCCCTTTTTCATCTATGGTATTTCTGTACTCACCGGTCATTTTTACCACTTTTACCCTTATTTTTAATGGTTTTTGGGAAAACTTCCCACTTCACATGGAAAAGTTACCCCACTTTGGGCGAATTCGCAACTATAAAACTTATATAACTTTTAATAATTTTTATTTAATTTCGCTATTTACTTAACAAAGAAAAAGGACTGCTGAAAAAATCAGCAGTCCTTTTAAATATCGGGATAGATAAAAAGTTAGCGTTGGGATTTGTCGTACGGTATGCCCTCTGCCTTTGGCGCGCGAGACTTCTTGGAGGTCAGAGCCAAAACAATCAGGGATACGATATAAGGCATCATGTTATAGACGTTACTTGGAAGGTTGAGCCTTACCAAGAGGTCAAAACCGTTGTAGGTGTTGCCAAGTGCGCGGAAGAAACCAAATAGCAGAGCCGCAAGGGCAATTCTGTGAGGTTTCCATTGGCCAAAAATCATAACGGCTAAGGCCAAGAAGCCAAAACCTACAACACCGTTTTCAAATTTCCACATTGAAACGCCGGCAAGGATGTAACAAATTCCGCCAAGTCCACCGTAGGCACCGCTTATGAGTACACCGGCCCAACGCATCTTGTAGACGTTAATACCAACGCTGTCGGCTGCCTGAGGATGTTCGCCACAGGCCATGAGTCTAAGACCAAAACGCGTCTTATAAAGTACTACATAGGCAATAATTAGAGCAATAACTGCTATTACCATGAACCAGTTAAATTCAAAAGCTCCAATATATTTAATGAAGATTTTCTTTGGTTCAACGTAATAGATTTCTGATGAAACGTTATTTCCACCACTTGATGAAAGATTAATAGCTTTTACAAAAACTGTTGCCCCAGCGGTTCCAAGCAGGTTCAAAGCTGTTCCAACCAACGTCTGGTCAGCTTTAAAGTTAATAGACGCAACACCAAGAAGTGCCGAATAAATAACACCAGCTGCTATGGCACAAATTAAAACTATAAGCACATAAAGAAAGGCAGGAAGGGTCAGTGGTAAATACTTCATAGCCAAAGCACCCCCCAAGGCTCCAATTACCATAATTCCTTCAAGGCCCAAATTAATCACGCCCGAGTGCTCAGAAAAACAACCACCAAGAGCTACAAGAATAAGAACTGATGAGAAAATAAGTGTATATTGAATTAGCAGAATCATTAGTTATTACCTCCTTCAAGCTCTTTCTTTGCCTTCTTTTCCTCTATATGCTTGATAATATCCTGCATCTTAAGCTTGAAGAAAAGCACAAAGGCACACAGATATATAATGACAGCAGAAATCAAATCCGATATCTGTGAACAATACTTAGTAAGATCTACGTTTGCACCACCAAGAGTAATATGCTCAATAAAGAAGGAAGCAAAAATTGTTCCTATAGGATTAAGTCCTCCAAGGAAGGTAGCTGAAATTCCATTGAAGCCCATTGGTGCAACACTTGATCTTGTGCATTCCCAGTCTTCAATACCTGTTAGATACAACAAGCCAGCACCAAGCCCTGCTAAAGCACCTGAAATAAGAAGAGAAAGAACAACGTTTCTGTTTTCTTTCATTCCACAATACTTTGCAGCATTCTTGTTAAAACCAGTAGCCCTAAGCTCATAACCAAACTTAGTTTTGTTAAGTACAATCATGATCAGAATTGCAATGATAATAGAAAGAGGAATTGCAATTGAGACATAGCTGTTGTTAAAGAGCTTATCCAAACCAAGAGTTGGAAGAATAGCTTGAGGTGCTCCAATACTTAAGGCAACAGTGTAAGGAGAAGACTTATCTTTAACGAGGCTCAAAATGGTATTTACAAAATAAAGCATAATCCAGTTAAGCATAATACCAGAAATAACTTCGTTAACATTAAGATAGGCTTTCAAAACTCCAACAATTGCACCCAAAATTGCACCAGCAATCAGAGCAAAGAGCAAGCAAGGAAGCCAGCCCCAACCCCATTTAAGAGCTGCATAGAGGGCCGCACAACAGCCTGCCATATACTGGCCAGAACAACCAATGTTAAAAAGTCCTACTTTATAAGAGAAAAGAATGCTAAGAGCACACATCAAAAGAGGAACTGTTTTAACCAGCGTTGAACCAAAGTTCTTAACTCTAAGAGCTTTTCTACTGTAGTCCATGAAGTTCTTAATTAGAGCAATAATGGACTCAGCAGCTCCAGCCGGATTTATAATTAAAAGTACTAAATATCCAATAAAAAGCCCCAGAATGATACAAATGAGAGATGCAATAAAAGATTGCACGGCATTTGATTTTAAAATATTCTTCTTCATGCCTTAACCTCCATTCTCTTAGCTCCAGCCATATAAAGACCAAGCTCTTCTTCAGTGGTTTTCTTAGGATCAAACTCACCTACTATCTCGCCTTCGTACATGACAAGAATTCTGTCTGAAACATCCATGACTTCATCAAGTTCAAGAGAAACAAGGAGAACACCCTTTCCAGCGTCTCTTTGTGCTACTAATTGCTTGTGAATGTACTCAATAGCACCAACGTCTAGGCCTCTTGTTGGCTGAACGGCAATTAAAAGCTCTGGATTCTTCTCAATTTCACGTCCAACAATTGCCTTTTGCTGGTTTCCACCACTCATTGAACGGGCTAAAGTGATAGGTCCTTGACCGCTTCTAACATCATATTCATCAATGATTTTTTCAGCATATTTTCTTATGTTATCACGTTTTAAGAAACCAGCCTTATTGGTAAATTCAGGCTGAAAGTAAGTTTGTAGAACCAGGTTATCCTCAAGAGAATAATCTAGAACAAGGCCATGTTTATGTCTATCCTCTGGAATATGGCTCATACCCAAAATACTCTTTTGTCTAATTGATGCATTAGAAACATTTTTTCCATCAAGAATAATTGTTCCAGCAACCAGAGGATCAAGACCAGAAAGTCCGTGAACAAACTCTGTCTGTCCATTGCCATCAATTCCAGCAATACAAACAATCTCACCTCTTCTAACCTTCAAAGAAACATCTTTAACAGCATTATTCTTGTGAATTTTGGAAGCAACCGTCATGTGATCCACTTCAAGAACAACCTCACCAGGAGTCATTGGTTTCTTTTCAACATGGAAATTAACACTTCTTCCAACCATCATGGCAGAAAGTTCTTCAATATTTGTGTTTGCAGTTTCAACTGTTCCAATATACTTACCTTTTCTAAGAACGGTACATCTATCAGAAACCGCCATGATTTCAGCAAGCTTATGAGAAATGAAAAGAATTGACTTTCCTTCTGCAGCCAAATTTTTCATAATCTGCATAAGTTCATCAATCTCCTGAGGAGTCAAAACAGCGGTTGGCTCATCAAAAATGAGAATTTCATTATCTCTGTAAAGCATTTTGAGAATCTCGGTTCTCTGCTGCATACCAACAGTGATATCCTCAATTAAAGCATCTGGTTCAACCTTAAGCCCATACTTTTCAGAAAGGGCTAAAACCTTCTTTCTTGCTTCATCTTTTTTTAAGAAACCATATTTGGTTGGCTCAATACCCAAAATTATGTTGTCAAGAACACTAAAACACTCAACTAACTTAAAATGCTGGTGTACCATTCCAATTCCAAGTGCTGTAGCATCATTTGGATCTTTGATTTTAACTTCTACACCATCTTTTTTGATGATGCCCTCTTCTGGCTGATACAAACCAAACAGGACACTCATGAGTGTGGACTTACCTGCTCCGTTCTCGCCAAGAAGTGCATGAATTTCACCTTTTTTCAGTTGCAAGGTAATGTTGTCATTAGCAACAATTCCTGGGAACCGTTTGGTGATGTTCAGCATCTCAATTGCATACTGCTCTGCCAATGTATGCCTCCTTTGTTTGTTTTCCACTGAGAACCAGTTGTTTTCTGTGAAAAACGCAAGTCATTGAGACCATTTTATTACACCTTGGTGCTATTCTCAATACAAAAGAAACATTCAGAGCAAAAAAATGGGCCACCTTCCGGTGACCCAAATGACTGAAAACTTAAGTTTTTAAATTACTTGATGTTTCCAAGATCCTTGACTGTAAGGACAGATGCGTTTGCAGCTGCATTAACTGAAATGTCATTACTTACAGCAACTTTGCCTGTGTAAATATCGTTTACAAGAGCCTTATAATCTTCGAATGTGAAAGAATCTGACCATGCTGTTCCATCACCAGTAGGAATACCAACAAAGTTAGCATCCATATCTGAACCGGAAACAAGACCCAAAGTTGCGAATGTGCCAGCAACTGTATCCCATGCATTGTCTTCAACAATAGTCTTGAGAGCAGCCTGTGTTGAAGCATAGAGACCCTTCATTGCAGATGTGAGTGTAAGACCTGCGCCATAAGCACCATCAATGGTTGGTTTCTGGTTAACGTCAACGCCAACAAGCTTCTTGCCAACCTTAGCTGCTGCTTCAGCAACTGATGTATAAACACCACCACCGCAAGCAAATACAACTTCTGCACCGTTAGCATACATTGTATCCATAGCTGCTGTTACGTCTGCATCACCAAAGAACTGGTTTGCATATGTGTACTGGATTGTACCTGTCTTGCCAAGCTTAGCTGCTGCTGCATCTGCGCCCTGAACAAAACCGTAACCATAGCGCATAACTGCTGGAACAGCCATACCACCACAGAAACCAAGGTTTGTATAACCAAGAGCAACTGTTGCATAACCAGCGAGGTAACCAGCAATCTCTTCCTGGTAAACCATGCAGTAAACATTGCTAATAGCTCCGCCTACATCTCCTTCAGATACGTCAAGAGCGACGAACTTGATATCTGGATACTGAGGAGCTGTTGTTGCAATTGCAGCACCAAAGAGGTAACCAGGCATGACAATAACGTTGAAACCGTCATCAATTGCCTTCTCAATTGAAGCAATTCTTGCTTCGTTTGAGTCACCAGTTGGCTTTTTGTACTCGAACTTAATTCCATGAGCTGCAGCATAATCTCTACATGCTTCATAAGTTGACTGGTTGAATGACTGGTCTGTGATATCACCAGAGTCAGTAATCATAGCGATTGAATAAGCAGACTCTGTTGTAGCTGCGCTCTGTGCTTCAGCAGCGCCCTGTGCATAGACAGAGAATGAAAGGCAAAGAACCAAAAGAATGAACAATGCTTTTTTCATTTTTTTCCTCCAAATTTTATTCCCCACAACGAGGAATTCATACAAATAAAGATTATAAAGGGCATGGCCTCAAAATTCAACTAGAAGTTGTTAACAATCATTAAAACTCCATTTATCCCCACAAAAACGTAAATGAAACGTTTTAGAAGAGTTCCCTTAAGGTTTTTGCCCAACTTCAGACTAAAATAGCCACCAATGAGCATCCCCACCGAGGCAATAAGCATATACTTCAGATCCTCAACAGCAACAACGTTAGAGAAAACCCTTGTTAGCAAACTCAATGTATTTAGAGCAATAAAGTAAAGTTGTAAGGTAGCAATATACTCTTCTTTATCTTCAATCGCAGGCGTAAGATACAGCACCGCAGGCGGTCCACCGGCAACAAACAAGCCCCCTGTAACTCCGCTTATACAGCCAATGATAGCGCCATTGAGCTTTGTTGGATTAACCCTTATCTTCTCTGCCACAAACGAAAAATAGAGGGCAAGCAGAACAAAAACCACCCCCAGCATCAGCTTCATAGTTGAAGTATCAACACCCACAGACAGCCTGGTAGCAATAACCGTGCAAATTAAACAGGGAATCAGAAGCGGCAAAAGCACATCCAGCCTCACCTTTCTCCAAATCTTTGCAACTATATATATTGAAGAAACAGTACAGGCAAACTGAGTCACCACAACAGAAAGCGTCGTAGGCATAAAAAGCGGCAGAACATTAATCATCACAATAGCCGCCCCAAAGCCCAGCGTCCCCTGTAACAAAGCCGATACCAGCCCAATAACAAACAAAAGCCCTTCTTCCATATCCTTATACTAAATACTTATTGCCAAGCAGTTCAACCACAGTTTATTTTAAAACCTGCTCAAAAGTACGTGCCTAGACAAGCCTAAACTATCGCGATTTATGGCGGTGAGCGCCAAGTGCCAGAATACAAAGCGCAAGTATAGCGCCCACCAGAGCTAATACAGCATTATAGCCGGTAGTATAATAGACCCCACCTTCACCCACAGCAGGAAGCGGAACCGGGTCAAACGGCAGGTCATTTGCGACCATTAAGCCTTTTACGTACAAGAGGTTAATAACAGGCACGCCATGGGACAAATACTCAGAAATCAGCCCGCCGTCCGCCTTCTGGCTAGCTTCAGTCAGCAAGCCCTCCTCATACACCACGGAGCCCGTATTTGCACTAGCACCACCAATGTTCACAAACAAATCCACGTCCCCGTAAAGCTCAAGACGTCGCTGCTCCCCATGTATAAACTCCACCCCCTCGCTTTGACCTAGAGCCACCACTAAGTCACGAGTATTCTCATACAGAAAGCCGTCAAACGCCCCCACTCCGTAATCGTTATCGCTACCGGGAGAGACCGCCAACAATTCAAACTTCACCAAACCCGATGTCTGAATAAGCTTCAAAATATCAACAATATTAAACTCAACCCTAGTAGCCCCGTAAGTCGATGCTCCATAAGAAGCTATCACCCTTGTCTCAAGCTTCATAGCCGTTGCTGCACACAGCGTTGCAATTGCAAGACCGGGGAAAGAGCCACTGGTGCCCACAGCAACCACAGAGCCTTCTTCAAGACCTGCTTCAACAAAATATTTAACCATCATTGCGGCACAGTTTGGATTCAACGTTGAACGTTTTGCATCTTCAGAGCCCAAGGTTGTGGCAAGCTCAGAGAACTCGGGACCAATGAGGCCCGTCTGATTTAAGTCCTCTGGCTCTATAGAAATATTATTGGCTAACACATACTCTTTGATGACGTCTAGACAGTCCTGCATTAGAGAGGAAGCCTCAATTTGAGTCTCATAGTAGTCTGTGAGAACCTGCTGTTTTGTAAAAAGAACAAGGGCAAGGGTTATTGCTAAAACTGCTAAAGCCAAAACTAAATATAGCGTTGAAATTTTTTTCATCAAAACGCCCCGGCTAAGTGTAGTAGTACAATAGAAATACCAATAATAAGCAAGACCATAAGCGTCTTAAAAATGCCCTGCTTTAACATATCGTTGGCAATGAGTCCAGGCACCACGTAGCCAATTGCTCTAAGATCTATATTAAAGAAAGAACCTTTGCTTAGTATCCAAGCATAAAGGATTCCAAGAAGGACGCACAAAGCAAAACGCCTACGCCCATAGATGAATAAGAACTGCTCAAGAAGCTTAACAGAAAAATATACAGCAACCGCCAAAGCTAAAGTAGAAATAATTCTATATGGAGAATTGAAATAATAAGCAAGATAACCTGCCGATACCAGCCCACCAGAGGCAAGACCTAGAAATTCTTGAGATAAAAAACCTAGAATAATGCTCAGAGCAATAGCAGTTTTAAGCATTTTGGTCCTCCTTCAAAGCCAGCTCTTGACAGTATTTTACCAAAGCTGTTCCAGCGCCCTTTATATTGCCCATTCCAATGGCAACAGTACAATTTTTAGCCTGCAACCTAGAAATTAGGCCATCATTTGAGCCTTTATAGCCTTCAACCTCAGGTACATATTTTGAGAAAAAACGCACACATTTGCTTACATGTTCTCCCAAAACTATTACCTGCTTAACGCCTTTTTCAGCAAATAACGACGCAAAATAAGGGACTCTAAACTCTCGGTCAGCCCTGTTATTATACAGCACAACAAAAGCCTGAGCCGCATACTTATCTAAAAGCTCCCCTGCACTTTGCTTATCATTTGCGGCAAAAGCATTTACCACTAGAAGCGAGCCCAGCTTAAAAGGCCCAATTAGTCCGATATCTGGCACATAATCATCAACAGAAAAGCCTTCAAATCCCAAATCTGATAGTACCCTAGAAACTAGATTATCAGAAACCACAATAGCTTGCGGGTCTAGCTCAAAGAAAGAATCACTGGTGTAAAAAGAAGCCCCCTTTGGAACAGACAACTTCAAAACTGAGGCGGTTGACTCAACAGAAGTTCCCATTTGGTCAACATGATCTATCCGTGCATTGGTGATGATACTAACAGTAGGTTTAACCAGTTTTTGACCCATCATTATTTGTGCTTCAGGGCTGACAGCACAGCACTCAACTACTACGGCGTCAACTCCTAGTTTAGCGGCTAGGGCAAAAAACTTGTATTGTTCGCGAATTAGGTGATAGCCAAAGCGCCTAGATAAAGCTTCCTCGTGGGCATCGGGATAGATAAGACGGGCTTCAGAGCCAGTTGTCTTGGCTAGGACGGTCTTACCGCAAGAGCGCAATGAACTGTAAAGCTGGCGGGTGACAGTGGTTTTGCCGCGGGTGCCGTTGACTAGGATGCGAATGGGCACAGAGCGTACGTGGCGGACGTGGGTAACCGCTTCAAGGACGCCAAGAGCCAGCAAAAGGATGAATAAGATGACAACTAGAAGCATACACCTATTTCAAATACTGATAATAAGGACAAAAATAGCCCTTTTTTTCAAAAAATTGCCAAAAAGGGCTAAAAATAGACTTTTTTCCAAAAAAACAGCTAAAAAGGGCCAAAAAGCTGGCCCCTTTGCTTAAAAACACAAAAAAACCTTCCCCACAAGGAGGAAGGTCGTAAATTTTAATTAAAGACCAACAGCTGAATTGAGAATCAGGAGGCTGAAAACGAGGGTGAACAGAGCGACAGTCTCAATGATACCAATAACAATGAGGTAGTTGGAAGTTCCCTTACCGGTTTCAGCAAGAGCATCACAAGCAGAAGCTGAACAGCGGCCCTGGAGGTAAGCAGAAAGACCAATGATTGCACCACCAAGAACACCAACAATAAAGCAAACTACGTCTGGAGCACCATTTAACATTGCGCTCTGGATGAAGTTCTTAAGCAGGAAGCCGTAAATTGTCTGGGTAAGAGGAGCACCTGCAAAACCAACCATCATGAAGGCAGCTGGCTTTCCGTTAGCATAACACTTCTTCCATCCGCCAACAGCAGAAAGAGCAGCAACACCAACACCAAAAGCAGAACCAAGTGCAGAAAAGAAGAATGAAACAACCAAACCAATCATTTTAATAATCATACCAATAATCTCCTATTATTGTTAATTTAAATTTTTAAGCGTTCTTTTTGAACGGTTCGTATGGAATTCCAGCCCATTCCATTCCAAGCTGACCTGAGAACTCCAGAAGATTCAAGCGCATGCCGTGAACAACAACACTCAGCATACCCATAACAATATTAAGACCATGTCCAATGACCAGAATTAGAATTCCAGCCGGGAGGGCAAGACCATGAAGCATTGATTCAGCCATTCCATTGAAGCTCTGAGCAATCGCAAGAGAGGCCATACCAACTGCAAACAAACGAATGTAACTCATGACGTTACCAAACGAGCTAATTGTGTTAAGGAACGTCGTGAATGCACCACCAAGACCTGCCTTGACGCCTGCACCAAAGCTCTGCCCTGCTGCTTGTGAACCAAACAGTACAACAAGAACAAAACAAGTACCAATGACAGCAAAGACTACACCAACATTGACCTTTGCACCAACTACAAGCATTAAAATAAGATAGTACAAACTTACAGTTGAAGCTAAAGTAGCCAGGTCTGAAACAAAAGCTAGGCTCTTTTGTTTGAAGTTTCTAACAAAGTTCATCAAACAAGCCAGCGAAAGCTGAATTGTTCCAATCATGAAGCAGAATTTCATGACGGTGTTCTGAGCATCATCAGCAGAGACGCCAAAGTATTCTGGATAGTTGGCAATGTTTGGAATTACAAGCATCTTCAGGAAAGGAATTTCCATAGCTTTTTCACTTCCAAGCCAAGTTCCAGTCAAGGCACCCCATACCAAGGTGGCCCCACCCATAACATACACAAGCATATTAAGGTTGGTCAGTTTCTTTGTCTTAATCTGAAGAGCAGCACCTACGGCAATAAACAAAAGCCCGTAAACTGCATCACCAATAATCATGGCAAAGAACAGAGCAAAGAACAACAAGAACCACATGCTAATGTCGTATTCATTATAACCTGGGGTTGTACCCAACATTTGGAATACAGGTTCCATCATTTGAGTAATCTTGTTGTATTTGATCTTTGTAGGAACCTCATCTTCCTCTGAAGGATCATCAAAAGCGTAGGCCCAACATTTTTCCTTGGCAAGAGACTTGAAATTTTCAACGTCTGACACAGGGATAAAACCTGTCAGACAACAAAGACTGTCTTCCTGCTCTACTGCACCACTTACAGAGGAATATAAAATATCGTCTGTAGCTTTAATCATGTAGTGATTGTAGCTAGAAATGTAGGCAGCAGAAGAAGCTATAAGTGTCTTTGCCTCATGAAGTTCAAAAGTTACCTTGGAAATCTCGGCATCAAGTTCAGAGACACCCCGCAGAGGAAGTTCCATCTTCATTGATGCATAAGAATCCTCCAAAGGTTCTCCTACAACTGCAATAGTCTTAGTCTTGTTAGCATCAGATAAGCGAATAAATTTTACATCAGCAGGAAGCTGTGCAAGCTCTTTATTGCTTAACTGATAAAAAGATAGTTTAATACCTTGCGCCGCTAGGGCCTTAACTTCTGCAGGATCTAGAGAACCCCAAGTAGCAATTTTGGCCTTTTCATTGTCTAGTGCAAACAAAGAATCTTCAAGAGGCTTAACACTTGCAACTGCACGAGATAAGCGCTCATTGAGTTCATTAAACTCCTTCTTTCCAAGCACTGGATTCTGTGCAACTTTAGGCTGTTCGTTCAGAACAGAACGAATTCTATCTAAAGAGGAAAACTTATCAGTATATTTTGACTCAGGTGCACTCTTTTGGGAAATATGAACCACACCAAAGTCTCTGATAGCATTGAGCATTTCACCCTTTCTTGTAGAAGGAGTCACAACAATGACTTTTTTCATTCGTTCAATCATTATGCACCCTCCTTATCCGAAAGTTTTTTCTTTGCTATCTTACCGCGTACGACAGCTGCGGTCTGCTGGTCTCCTATATAGATTCCAATTCTACGGATATTCTCCTTAGTCTCGGGAATCTTAACCTTTTCGAACAAATTAACCCTCTGGCTCGTTGTTCTAAGCTCTTTCCCCAAAAGCTCAACTTGAATTCTAAGCGTGGCCATCATTGCATCAATTTTAGCGCTGTCTCTGAGAAGGAAAACCGCCTTATCAACCCAAAGCGGGTAATCTTCTACGCTATAATCAATCTCTTTGAAGGTCAAATCCTGGAAAACCGGTATTGCAACGCCAGCAATGTTCCCTTCTCCGCGAATAATCTTGTCCGGCTGAACCAGTTTATCAAGTTGTTTATTCGCATCAAAGGCACTGTTTTCGCCAAAGACACCAATCCAGTCCTGTGCGCTCTGAACCAATTCAGCTTGTTTTTCTTTATATTGTACAAGCTGAGCCTCAATTTGACGTATCACCATTTGGAGTTGCTGCTTTTTGAGCTGGAGAGTTGGCAGATACCGCTCATATTGTTTGAGCTGGTCTTTCTGCTTCTTCTGTTCGTTCTTAGTCAGCTTAACTGCCACTTTATGCCTCCGTCTTCTTTGGCCATCTTTCTGCTATGAGTTCACTCTTCAAGCCAGTCTCATTAGGTTCAAAGCACTCTGCAAGAATCTCCCAACCTAAATCCAAAGCTTCTTCAAGAGGAATATTCACAGAAAGATCCATGAGCTTTGTCTCAAACAAATGTCCATACTTAAGAAGCTTTTCGTCCCACTCGGTCATCATGAAGCCCATGGACTTCTTTTCCAAGGACTCCTTGTAGGCACTGTAAAGCTTGATAAGAGCATCCATCAAAGCTCTGTGGTCATCTCTTGTATCCTTGTTAACGTTCTGTTTTAGACGGCTAAGGCTTCCAAACGGCTCAATGTGGCCATTTTTGAGATAGTACTGACCTTCTGTGATGTATCCAGTGTTATCTGGAACTGGGTGAGTAACATCATCACCAGGCATTGTTGTAACCGCCAAAATGGTAAGAGAACCTGCTCCTTCAAAGTCAACTGCTTTCTCATAGCGGCTAGCAAGTGAACTGTAAAGGTCTCCAGGGTAACCTCTGTTGGAAGGAACCTGGTCCATTGTGATTGCCATTTCTTTAAGAGAGTCTGCAAAGTTTGTCATATCTGTGAGAAGAACAAGCACCTTCTTGCCCTGAATTGCAAACTTTTCAGCAACAGCTAAAGCCATATCTGGAATCATCATACATTCAACAGTTGGGTCACTTGCAGTATGGATGAACATGATAGTTCTGCTCATTGCACCGCCTTTTTCCAAAGTTTCCTTGAAGAAAAGGTAATCATCATACTTAAGCCCCATACCACCAAGGATAATCAAATCAACCTCGGCCTGCATGGCTATTCTAGCTAGAAGTTCGTTGTAAGGTTCACCGCTTACGGAGAAGATAGGCAGCTTCTGGGACTCAACTAGAGTATTGAAGACGTCAATCATTGGAATACCAGTTCTAATCATGTTCTTTGGAACAATTCTCTTTGCTGGGTTGACGGAAGGTCCGCCAATTTCAATCATGTTGTCTTCAAGAGCTGGACCGTTATCTCTAGGACGACCGGAACCGTCAAAAACTCTTCCAAGAAGATTATCTGAGAAGCTGACCTTCATAGGAACGCCTAAGAAGCGAACAGCATCGTTTGTAGAAATGCCCTTTGCGCCGGCAAAAACCTGAAGGCTCACAAGATCACCATCAAGCTTGATGACGTTAGCAAAGCTCTTGCCTACTACAGCAAGGTCATTGTATCTAACGCCCTGAGCTCTGACAGTAATAACGTCTCCAACTATAGATTCAATCTTTGTATAGACTTTGTTCATCTTTCTCAACTCCTTGACTTAGAGGCATAAAGGTCTTTTATGTCCTGTTCGTACTGTGCATAGCGAGAATCTGTAGCAAAAACGCCATTCCAGTCTAGGAATTTCTGACGCATTTCGTTAAAGAACGAACGTACATCTTTCTTGTTATCCAATTTATAATCACCAGTCAAAACTGTGTAAAGAAGATCAAATTCCTCTCTCTGTCTTTCTGGAAGAACCGCGCTATCAACAGGGTCAAAAGAGTTCTGCTGGAGGTAGACGGCATCAAGAAGTTCTCCCTTCTGATAGACAATATAATCCTCAACAGAAGTTCCTTCTTCACCAACAACCTTCATCATCTGGTTAATCTCATTGCTCCTGAACAATATCCCACGAGCCTCATCTACACGCTTTTTATCAATGATACCCTCGTATTTAGACCACGAATCCAGCGGATGAATAGCAGGATACTTTCTAGCATCAGAACGCTCACGGCTAAGTCCATGGAACGCACCAACAACCTTCAGCGTTGCCTGAGTAACAGGCTCTTCAAAGTTACCACCAGCCGGGCTAACCGTACCACCAATCGTAACAGAACCAAAGGAGCCATCGTTTAGACGAACCTTACCAGCTCTTTCATAGAAGGCAGCAATAACGCTTTCCAAGTAAGCTGGGAACGCTTCTTCACCTGGAATCTCCTCCAATCTTCCGCTCATCTCACGCATTGCCTGAGCCCAACGGCTAGTAGAGTCAGCCAAAAGCAGAACGTTCAAACCCATCTGCCTGTAATACTCAGCCATAGTGATAGCCGTATAAACCGATGCTTCTCTAGCTGCAACCGGCATGGAAGACGTATTACAAATGATAATTGTTCTTTCCATCAAGGAACGGCCTGTCTTAGGGTCAGTAAGTTCTGGGAATTCCTTAAGAACTTCAACAACCTCACCAGCACGTTCTCCACAGGCTGCAATAATAACAATGTCAACATCTGCATTACGGCTAGTCATGTGTTGCAAAACAGTCTTTCCTGCACCAAAAGGACCAGGAATACAATAAGTACCACCCTTAGCAATAGGCAGGAAAGTATCAACAATACGAATCTTTGTAACAAGAGTTTCATCTGGTCTTACACGCTCTTCATAGCAGGTGACAGCCTTCTTAACCGGCCAACTGAAGACCATTGAAAGTTCCTTAACCTCCCCCTTTGGGTTCTGAACCTTAGCAATAATATGCCTTACGTTGTAAATGCCCTTTGGAGCAATCTCTACAACCTTCCATTCAGAATCCTCCAAACCAAATGGAACCATAATCTTGTGCTTGAAAATTCCCTCTGGAACAGTTCCAAGACAATCACCAGCATTTAAAGTATCACCAACCTTAACGCATGGAGTGAACTCCCAATCCTTGTTAGGAATAGGATCCAAATAGACTCCTCTCTGAAGGAAGAATCCACACTGTTCTGCAAGAGATGGAAGTGGGTTCTGAAGACCATCATAAATTTGTGTGAGCAAACCAGGTCCCAGTTCAACACTCATCATCTCTCCAGTAAACTCAACTTTATCACCAACCTGTATGCCGTTGGTCATTTCGTAGACCTGCATACTGGCCTTGTTTCCGTTTATTCTAATGACCTCTCCCTTGAGCTTGGTATCACCTACGTGAACGTAAGCAACCTCGTTCTTGGAAATGGCACCATCAAACGTAACAGTGACAAGGTTTCCGTTTACGCCAGCTACATATCCTGTGCTTTGTGTCATAATATCTCCAACTTTTTATTCATTATCAACGTTAATTTCTTCTTTGACCCTATCAAATAGGATTCCATACTGCTCATTACCTGCTTCAACAGTAAATAAGTCTTTGCGAAGAATCAATTTAAGCTTGAGGGCATATCCTAAGACAACATCCTTTGAAAAAGCCTGATTTGCAAGTTTTTCCTCAAGATAATCATACTTATATTTCAGGATAGCCATTTCTGCATCCAAAGGATTCTTGGCGTTCATAACTGAATTTACCAATTTAGCAGAATCAAAATCCATTTCCATATTGGATTGAGCAATCTTTCCAAGGTTGAGCTTGCGTCTTTCATTTATTGCCTTATCAGCAGTATCTGAAAACTTTTTCCAATCCTTAAGAAAGCTGTCACCAGAGAAATCACCCATTCCAATCTTTTTGATGAGCTTTAGGTCCCCTGCACTGACTTTGTCTGACGCATACTCAACAAAAGTATTCCAATCAAACGGAGCTTTAGCATTGAACTTAAGCATAGGGAGGCTTGGAAGAAAATAGTACCTAGAATTCGTAGGCATCCTCTCCCTCCTCTTAGAACTTCAAAGCGCCAAGAAATGGTTTGAGAAGATTGACAATCTCTTCATCTGAAAGATCGTAATATCCAGTGCCGTCTTTAAGAGCAATCTTAACAGAAGCACCCTTTACAGGCTTAAGTTCAAGGCCCTTTTCAATTTCTTTTGAAAGGCCATTCTTAAGGCTGTCAGTTACAGCATTAACCTCAACCGAGTACTTAGCCGGGTCCTCCCCATTGAGAGCGGCAATAATAATTCTTGCAAGAGACTCCCCAGACATTGTCTTGGAAACCTCAGCCTCAAGAATCTTTCCAATCTGAGCATCTAGTTCCTTCTTAATTGAAAGGACTGCATCCCGCTCAGCTTGTTTGACCAAGGCTTTTGAACTCTCAATTTCACGATTGGCGTCATCAAGAATCTTGGCAGCCTCCTTTTTAGCGGCCTCAATAATCTCCTGAGCCTGAAGCTTTGCTGCATCTACTACTGCATTAGCCTCTTTCTTTGCTTCTTCTATTCCATCATGTTTGATGGACTGAACCAAATCTTGAATATTAATTTCCATTCTGTTCCATCCTTAAAATGTGTTATTCAGAATTATCCGACCAATTATATTACATAACGCACAATTTTTTCCACTGAAATTTCGGATTCACAACAAATATATGTAAATATGTACAGAAAATTCTTTTTTCTTAACCAAATCTTAACCTCATTTTTTAACCACAAAAAAATACATTTCAAAATCAGAATTATGTGCTAGAATATTTTTTTCAGCGCTTGAACTTTAAAGCCTAAGAAGGAGCAAAAATGTCTGATTACATGAATGGAACCGGAATTCAATACCACCTACACATCCAAAAGGGCGACGTAGGCCGTTACGTCATCCTCCCAGGAGACCCCAAACGCGTCCCACTTATTGCATCTTTTCTTGAAGACGCTCAGGAAGTAGCCGATAGCCGAGAGTTTGTCACCTACACAGGAAAGCTTGACGGCACTCCGGTAAGCGTCACCTCCACTGGAATTGGAGGCCCTTCTGCCTCAATTGCAATGCAGGAACTTGTAAAATGTGGAGCAGACACGTTTCTCAGAATGGGTACCTGTGGCGGAATTGCACTTCCAGTTATGGGCGGAGATGCCGTAATTGCAACCGGAGCCGTCAGGATGGAAGGCACAAGCCGTGAATATGCACCAATAGAGTTTCCAGCAGTTGCAAACTATGACGTTGTCACCGCTGTAAAGAAAACTGCAGAAAAGATGGGCATTAGACATCATCTTGGAATTGTCCAGTGCAAGGATTCTTTCTATGGCCAGCACGACCCGCAGCTCATGCCAGTAAGTTATGAGCTACAAAACAAATGGGAAGCTTGGAAACGTCTTGGAGTGCTTGCCTCTGAGATGGAAAGCGCAGCCCTCTTTACCGTTGCTAGCTATCTAAATGTTCGCTGTGGTTCTGTATTCTTTGTTGTTGGAAACCAGGAACGGGAAGCCCTTGGAATGGACAATCCAAAACTACACGACACAACTCAAGTTTGCCATGTAGCTGTTGAAGCAATCAGAACTCTTATTCAAATGGATAACGAGAAATAATTACTCGTAAAGTTTGTCAAAAGTACCCTTCAAGGCCTCAAGTCTTGAGGGGTCTTTTGTATATTCCACTGCATCAAATCTAAAAACTTCAAGGCCTGTGTTAGTATAGTCTTCTTGCAGGGCTTTACAGGGATGCAGCCCCAAATCCAAATTAAAGCGCTGACGCACACATTCATTTTTAATATCTTCTGCAAAAAAGAGATAAACTTGATCTGTCTTGAGATTTCTTAATGCTACTACACCACTGTTCATATACACCCCGCAAACTATTTCAAAGTAACGTAAGTCTTACCCTGTCCCCCGTCATCGGGATGGGCGAACTTGAAGGATTCAATTAGAGGATTATTGTTCAGATGTCTGTGAATTCCAGCTGAAAGGATGCCATCGCCGTAGCCGTGGATGATGGAAAAGCTTTTTAGCCCGTGGATGCAGCAGGCTTCGAGTTGGCTGTCTATTGCGTCCAAGGCAGCTTCAAGCCTGTAGCCACGTAAATCAAGCGACATCTTTGGCGCTGGGGCTTTGGAGCCGGTATCAAAGCTGTAGGAGCGCACGTTGGAAGTGGAGCGCCTTGGTACGGTCAATTCAGCTTCCTTGAAGGTGAATTTCATAGGACCAATAGCCACCACCCACTTGCCTTTGCCAGCTTCTTTTATAACAGAGCCTTCCCGTTTATTAGGCCCACAAAGTACGTCCATGCCGGGTTTCAAATACACATGAAGCTCGCTTTCAAGGTCTTCTTTTGCATCATAGGCATCAATTTCTTCTTCTGTCTTGGCTACTTGGGCCTCCATTTCCTTTTCTTGGCCTTCAAGCTCAGAAATAAAAGTTTTGGCCTTGACGGTTTTTTCTCGGGTCATTTCACCTACACGAATTTCAGCTATAAGATTCTCAAGCCGGCGTCTTGCGTCCTTTAGCGCTTTGTCAAATTCTTGAATTGAGCCCTTCTTTAGCCTATTTTCCAGGGCTTTAAGGCGTCTGTTTTCGTTAGCAAGATGGCGTTCTTCATTTTCTAAAGCCCTGAGCCTACGAGCCAGCTCAGCCTCTTTGGCATCTGCTTCCCTACGCTTTTGTTCTAGGCCTCTGATAATTGAAGAAATCTTTACAGCTTCTTGTCCCATATACTTTTGAGCACTCTGAGTGACCACCTTTGGAAGTCTCATGCGTTTTGCAGTATCAATTGCATGGCTTTCGCCAGGAAGGCCGGCAATAACCTTAAAAGTAGGCTCCAAAGTTTGCTCGTTGAACTCCATTGAAGCATTTAGGACAATATCGCTGGAATAGGCAAACTGTTTTAACACCCCGTGGTGAGAGGTTGTCAGAGTTAAAGCAGCTTTTTTGGTACAAAATTCCAAAATTGAACGGGCAAGGGCTGCACCTTCTTGTGGGTCTGTTCCACTTCCAAGCTCATCTAGAATAACAAGAGAGTTCTCCGTCATGGTTCTAAGAATAAAGCTTATACTCTTCATATGACCGCTGAACGTAGAAAGATGATTTTCAATGCTCTGATCATCACCAATATCAGTAAAAACTTTATCAAATAACGCCATTGAGCTACCGTCAGAAGCTGGAATATGTCCACAAATCTGGTTCAACAGGGCAAAAAGCCCAACAGTTTTCATGGTGACAGTCTTTCCACCCGCGTTTGGACCAGTTAGAACCACCGCTTTTACTCCACTTGGAACGGCTAAATCTATTGGAACGCATTTGGCCCCTAAAAGCGGATGACAGGCTCTTATGAGATTACAATAACCATCTTCTCCTACATGCTCTGCTGGAACCATAAGCGTCTTACAACATTTATTAATACGAATCCAAGAGGCAAAGGCATACAAAAAATCAGCATACGAAACTTCACTATAAAGCGTTCTAAGCTGGATTTCTACCGCTCTGACCAGGTCTGAAAGGCCGCCAATAAGCCTTGCAATTTCTATATCAATTGCTTGCTGTGAAAGAACTACCGCATTGTTCATGTCCACCAGTTTAAACGGCTCCATAAACACAGTACTTCCCGTTGCCGAATAACTTTGGACATAACCACCAACAGAATTTTTATAGTCGTTTTTCACCGGCAGAACCACACGACCATCTCTCATAACCGGAGCATTAGATTGCATTAAGTCGGATTGACTACGCATTAAATCTGCTGCGAACTTGCTTCTTTCTGCCCGCTTTGCATCAGCTTTTTCTCGTAAAGCTTTCACCGTTGGATAATTTTCTTTGACCTGACCTGGAGATTCCAAAATGTTGAAAATCTCGTTTTCTAGGTCTAAAAGCTCCTGCGGAAGCTCTTGGAGGATATTTTCAATATTGCTGTCCTTGATTGGAGATTCCAAGTTTTGAGCCTGTAATAGCAAAGTCCTCAACATAGCAGCGCTTCTTATAAAAAGGCCTACATCATAGACCTGTTCTCCCGTTAAAGAAGAAGCCGGATTATTCTCTATTGCGGTAAATATTTCACTTAAATCTGGAAAACTTTCCACCAAAAGCCTATCTCTAGAAGCTACATCCAAAGTATAAACTGTAGCTGCAACTTCTTTCTGACGCTGTAAATATTTATCTGTATCAAAGATTGGCTTTGCAAGTCTTACAGCCTCTGCGCCCTGAGGACTTAAGGCGTGCTGAGATACAGAGGAAAGCACCTGGTCTAAGCCTAAATCTATTACTGTTCTTTTGAACATTTTCTACCCCATACTGGTAGCCGCTCGTCCAGCGACTGTAAAATCCCAATGTAACTTTCGTATCTATCGGGATCAATTTTGCCCTTTTCAAGTAGGCGCAGGACTTCACAGCCCGGCTCGTTGACGTGAAGGCAAGAAGAAAATGCGCACTTGGAGGCGGCTTTGACAAACTCAGGAAACGACTGAGCCACAAGGTGCGGGTCATCATGCGGAACACTTATCTCTCTGAAGCCCGGCGTATCAATTAGCGTAAAACCAGGCCCGTCAAGCATTAACGCGTAGTTGGTCGTATGCTTACCACGGTTGTATTTTTCACTTATCTCTCCCACGCGCTGACTTGAGCCAAGTAGCCTATTTACCAGCGAGCTCTTACCCACTCCGCTTTGGCCCACAAACGCCGCAGTCTTATTCTCTAGAAGCTCTATTAGCTTATCCACGTTCTGTCCAGTCTCTGCAGAGACGGCCAACGTCGCATACCCCAACTGCTTGTACAGCTTAAAGCGCTCTGCCTCCGCCTCCGTTAGCAGAATATCGCACTTATTTAAAACGATAACTACTGGAACATTCTTACAGCAAGCCAATACCCGGTCTATAAAACGAGGCCTAAACGGAGGGCTTTCAATACTGCAAACGCAAACCACAAGGTCCATGTTGGCACAAACCGTCTGGTTCAGCTGTTTTTTTGTATTCCAACGGGAAAAAACACTCTTTCTGTCTTTACGCTCCGTAACAAGCCCCTCAGAAGTGCCAGTAACGTTGAACTTGACCACGTCTCCTACAACAATAGGATTATATTCGCCATTTGCCTGCTCAAGATGTTTACCTTTAATACGGCAACTATACTGATTTCCGTCAGCAGTTCTTACCGTGTAAATATTGTTGATAGAACGTAATACAAGGCCTTCCATGTTATTTATCATTCCTATTCATTGCGCAAGGCTGTCTCAAAATCAGTAAAACGCTTAGGTAGTGGTGCCTCAAAGTGCATAAGATTTCCAGTAACAGGATGGCATATCTCTAAAATGGCACTATGAAGCATAAGCGACCAGTTTGGAAAACGAGATAACTTATTGTTATACATCACATCCCCAATAACAGGATGTCCAATGCTCTTCATATGAACACGAATCTGATGCGTTCTTCCAGTGAAAATTCTCACTCTCACCAGAGCCGCCTGTGGAAGCTGTTTCATTACCTCATAGTGGCTTTTACTGTATTTTCCCTGACTGAAAGTATCAATTGTGCCCCCAACCTTGTATTTGGGATCATTGTAAACCTCATCAATTATTTCCTGTTTACGCTTGGAAGAAAGCCCTTCTTGAATAATATATTTTTTCTCCTTCACCGGCACAAAGAGCTTTCTATTTCCTTTATCCCTAGCAAGAAGGCACTCAATATCATCCTCATGTTTTGGGAAAATCCCATCACAGTAGGCATAGTAGTATTTTTCAATCTCCCTATTTTGAAACTGAGCACTTAAAGCAGCATGAGCCTGAGCAGTTAAAGCTATAACCATAACGCCACTGGTGTCTTTATCAAGCCTATGAACAATTCCAGGACGCGAGACATCACATTCATCTGCCATACGGTCAATAAAGTCCTGTCCGTATCTGTAAGCTAGGGCGTTAACAATTGTTCCGTCAACATTTCCCGCACCAGGATGCACCACCATGCCTTGAGCTTTGTTTATAACCAGCATAGAGTTATCTTCATAAAGAATATCCAGCGGAATATCCTGAGGCTCCACCTTCTCAAATACATCTGCAGCGTATTGAAGGGTTATATTGTCGCCCAGCTTTACGCTATCACTCTTCTTTGCCGGTTTATCATTAATTGACATCTTGCAGAGGTTACCCGTCAAAGCTGACCTAGAAAGGCCTTCAATCTTTGAGGATAAAAAAGCGTCAATTCTAAGCTTCTTATTTTCAGCACTGAGGTCGCACTCTTCTACTGTGAACTCATAGTTTCTTTCAATTCGCACTTACAACTCCAATTATGTAATCAATAAGCGTTATTACGGCAGAGACAGCACAAGCATACCCAAGAGTAGTAAAGAAATCTGAATCTTTTCCAGTCATTGAAAAAGCAAGTGAAGTCAGAGGAAAAGCAATTGGTATTCCACCAAAGAAAAGGCTTTCTGCTCTTCTTAAATTTAAAGACCACTTTGGAAACTCATCATCTGAATAAGGCTCATAATTTTTTAATGTTAAAGAAAATGCTGGTGTGCATATACCAAAGAGAAGAACAAATATAAGTAGTAGGATAACTGCCTTTTTCACTTTGTCTCTCCTAAAGTTATCTTAGCCCTGTTCTGCAGGCTGTAATCTCTTGGGCCAAAAATTGCAGTTCCAATTCTTACTTCAGTACTACCATTTTTGATACCAATCAAGTAATCTCCACTCATCCCCATTGAAAGCGTGTCAAAATTATTTGACTCTTTTAATTGGTCATACAGACCTTTTAGGTATTTGAAAGCCGCATCTGTAAATCTATCCTTGTCTTCTGGAGCACAATCAACAGGACCAACTGTCATAAGACCCCTAATTTGAACGTTTTTTAGATTTTTTGCTCTTTCAATACATTCAAAAAGATTTTCTTCAGATTCAAATCCACTTTTAGCTGCTTCTCCACTGGTATTAACTTCCAAAAGAACCTCTTGAACTTTATTAAGCTTCTGCGCTGCATTATTGATTTTCTCAAGCAAAGCTAAAGAATCCACACTCTCAATCATGTCTACTAAAGGGACTACCTTGTTGACCTTATTACTCTGTAGGTGACCAATCATGTGAAGCTCTAAATCCTTAGGTCTAAAAGGCTTACCATCCTTTGAAAATTTAGAGACTATCTCTTGAACATGGTTTTCTCCAAAAAGTCTAGCTCCAGCAGCATAGCAAGCCATAACCTCCTCAAGAGTTCTTGTCTTGCTTACAGCCATGAGTCTTGTATTAATTGAGACCTCTTTTACCTGAGCTTCAATGTTTTTGTAGTTAATCATACCGAGCAATTCTAACCTTTATTACAAATGTATTCAAATAGAAAATCTGTATTGACACTTTTTTTTCTAGATGTTAGATTCTCTCTTGCTAACGGCGATGTAGCTCAGTGGGAGAGCCCCAGTCTTACACACTGGTTGTCGTAGGTTC
>CAVCYP010000004.1:0-61595 GCA_963606545.1 Sphaerochaetaceae bacterium | reverse complement strand
TTGGGCGAATTACTGCGTCAGTGCACTCGGGCCGTATCACAAAAAAACCCGATTTCTGAGAATAAGAGAAATCGGGCTTGAAAGACACGAAAAAGCTAACTTTTACAGAGAGACTTCCTTGTTGCCGGTAGCCTTCATGTAAATCAAAAGAGAAATAATTGTTGTCACGGTAAGAATTGTTGCATACGCTGCAGCAATGCCGTAGTTTCCTCTGCTTACATAGGTGTAGACGGCAAGCGTCAACGTCACTGTGTTGAGGTTGTACAGGATGATGGCCGTGGACAACTCTGTGATAATTGTGACCCAAGAGAGGATGGCTCCTGACATAATTCCGTTACCCATCATTGGAACCGTGATAGAGAAGAAGGTCTTCATCTTGCTGGCGCCAAGGCTTATTGAAGCCTCTTCAATGGACATAGGAATTTGTTGAAGAACAGCTACAGAGGATCTAATTGTGTATGGAATACGGCGAATAATCAAAGCCACAATCATGATAGTTGCCGTTCCGGTTAGCATGATAGGCTTCTTGTTGAAGGCCAAAACCAACGCAATACCAACTACTGAGCCTGGGATGATGTAAGGAATCATTGAAATTGTATCAATAATTTTGTTAGCGGTGTTATTACGGCGTACTACAAGATAAGCAATAAGAATTGCCAACACAATTACCGCGGCAAGGGCAATGATACCAATAAGGAAGGTGTTTGGAATTGCCTTTTTAAGGTGGGAGAAGGCAAACTTATAACTGTCTAAAGAATAGCCCTCAACAAAAAGTTTTCCACTTGTCTTCTGGAAGGAAGAGTAGATGACATAAACCTGTGGCATGAAGGATAAAAGAACAACAAACCAGCAGTAAATGTGAATCAGCACACTCTTAATTCCATGAAGAGGCTTTCTCTCAATTGAGTGAAGCGCGTTCATTGTGAACTTATGCCTATTGTTGATATATCTCTGAATCAAAAAGATTGCAGCCGTGATAACAATAGCAATTACAGAAACTGCAGCACCAAAGTTGTGGTCTGTTCCGGTTTCTGCAAAGTAGGCATCATAAATGAGAACTGGGAACGTCTGATAACCTTCTCCAATAAGAAGCGGGGTTCCAAAGTCTGCAAAGGCTCTCATGAAGACCAAGAGAGTTGCAGCAATGATAGTTGGCATACAGAGAGGAATTACAATGGTAAAAAATCTCTTAACGCCCTTACTTCCCATGTTCTCGGCAGCTTCCAACAGAGAGTTGTCAATGTTCTTCAATGCACCACAAACATACATGAAAACCAAAGGGAACAGCTGTAAGGAAAGAACTAAAACAATGCCCTTAAACCCGTAAATACTGCCAATTTGAATGCCAAACACGCTTTTTAGGACATTGGTAATGATTCCATTACGTCCTAGAAGAACAATCCAAGAATAAGCACCAATGAACGGTGCAGACATACTACAAAGGATGATAAGAACCTGAAGAACACTCTTTCCTTTTATTTCATACATCTGATAAAAGTAGGCAAGAGGAATTCCAATAGCCAATGCAATTACCGTTGTTGTGACAGTAACCTTCAGGCTATTAAAGATTGTCTTAATATTATAAGACTTACTAAAGAAAGTCCTAAAGGCATCAAGAGTAAAATGTCCGTCAGAATATACTGCCTGCTTGAGAAGCGTAAACAAAGGGTATAAAAGGAAAATTGCATATATAGCTATTACGGCAAAAGAGACAAGTTTCCAAATATCTCTCTTTTTAGTGCTTTTTAGCTCCATTACTTTTCTCCCTTCTTAAAGACATCAATGTCGTTGACAACTCCTTTTACAAGGTTCTTTTCACCTTTTTCATCAAAGATGTTAACTTTCTCAGTCTTAACTCCAAGATAAATCTCTGTTCCTTTCTCAATGATACTATCAATCAAGGATTCCTGAATAATTTCAGCTTTCTCACCATCATCAAAGTGTACAAAGTAGTGAGTATTAAGACCAAGGAATACGGCATCATCAACGTAGGCTTTAATTCCCTCCGTAGCATCTTTTTCAACAATAAGCTCTTCAGGTCTAATTGAAGCCTTAACTGGACGTGAATACATTTCTTCAGCAAGAATGTTTTTCATCTCAACCTTGTAGTTGCCAGGGAGAACTAACATAGCTTTTCCATTTTCAACTTCAAGGTGGCAATCAAGAACATTAGATCTTCCAATAAAGGTTGCTACAAACAAGTTTGCAGGTCTCTGATACAGAATCTTTGGAGTTCCAACCTGTTGAATGACACCAGCATTCATAACCGCAATACGGTCAGAAACAGCCATGGCCTCTTCTTGGTCATGGGTAACATAGACAGTAGTAATTCCAATTGAATTCTGAATTTCCTTGATAACAGTTCTCATTTCAACCCTGAGTTTTGCATCAAGGTTTGAAAGGGGTTCGTCCATCAAAAGCACGTCTGGGGTAATGGCAAGAGCTCTAGCAAGAGCAACTCTCTGCTGCTGTCCACCAGAAAGGCGCTCTGGCATACGATCACGGTATTCCTCAATTTTCATGAGTTTAAGGAATTGGTCAGTCTTAGCGGCAATCTCTGCCTTAGGAAGTTTCCTATTCTTAAGACCAAACGCTACGTTCTTCTCAACTGTCATGTTAGGGAAAATTGCATAGTTCTGGAAAACCATACCAATATTTCTCACAACAGGATCCATATCATTAATCCTTGTATCATTAAAGAAGAAGTCGCCTCCTTCAATTGAGTTGAATCCCGCAATCATGCGCAAAAGCGTTGTCTTACCACATCCCGATGGACCAAGGAGGGTGAAAAACTCACCCTCCTTGATGTCTAGTGATAAGTCAGCAATGATTGTATTGTCGCCGTATTTTTTTACGGCATCTCTAATTTTAATATTTACACTCACCTTTCTGACCTCATCAATTTAATTTTGCTAGGTTTTAAAAATTCGCTAGCTGTTATTTTGCTGTGCTCTGAACAATCTCATCAAATCTTGCCTGCCACTCAGCCTTGTGCTCTGCACAGTAAGCAAGATCTTCGTAAACAACGTTAATAGTTGAGAAAGCTGGCATGTTAGCAGAAGCATTAGTAATAGCTGGGTTTACAGGTCTAGCTGTTGACTTACCAATTTCCTTCTGTCCTTCATCAGAAATGAGCCAATCCATGAACAACTTTGCATTATCCATGTTCTTTGCACCCTTGAGGATTGCAGCACCAGCTGGAAGCCATACTGAACCTTCTTCTGGGTAAATCAGTCTGAGGTTTGTTGCGCCGTTGTCAAGAAGGCTAACACATGGGTCTTCGTAGGAAACGCCAACAGCGTACTCGCCGTTTGCTGTTCCTTTGTAGATTGCTGAAGAAGAACCAAGAATTGTTCCGTTGAGCTGTGCACAGAACTTCTCTACCCACTCCCAAGCCTTCTCATCATATGGCTCGTCGCCCATGACAAGGAGCATGTTTGTGAGCTCTGCCCAGGCTGAAGAGGACTTTGCTGCGTTACCCATAGCAATGTGACCCTTGAGTTCTGGCCAAAGGAGATCATCATAACCCTTGAATTCATCTGGGTTTACACCAAGCTCTTTGAAAACATCAACGTTGATGATAAGAGCAGCAGATCCGTCAAGGCAATATCTTGTGACACAACCATTCTGGTTCTGATAAGCTTCAGGAAGGTTCTCGTTTCCCTTTGCTACATATGGCTCAAAGTATTCAGCATAGGTGTTTCCGTTTGCAAAGTTTACACCACCGTACCAGACATCTGCCTGTGGGTTTCCAGCTTCAGAAACAACTCTAGCTGCAACCTCACCAGTTCCCATTGAAAGGACTTCAACACTAACTCCATACTGTTCACCAAATGCATAAGCAGCATCAATCAGAGTATCTGAGTTTGGTGAATAAATAACAAGGCTTCCGCCACCAACTGTCTTTTCAGTGGTTGCTTCAGTAGCAGCCTGTGCGAAAACTGCACCAACTAGAACTGCCAAAACGAGCAGTACAGCTGTAAGTTTCTTCATATTGTACCTCCAAATGTCCCCTAGGGACATAATATGCAATTTCTCTGCATTGCAGAGCTTAGACATTATGACACTATAAACACCATAATTCAAGAAAAACAAAATACAAGTTTTATAGCCTTGAGCCCAATTATTTGCTATCATTAAAGCATGGCATATGAAGTAACGGCAACCAGAAGAAGACCTCAGCAATTTGAGACCCTCGCAGGCCAAGATTTTGTAGTCTCGACCCTCAAGAACGCAATAGAACAGGACAGAATTGCCCACGCATATCTTTTCAGCGGACCACGAGGAGTAGGAAAGACCACCAGCGCGCGCCTTTTAGCCAAAGCTCTAAACTGCGTCAACGGCCCCACCGCTACCCCCTGTGGCGTATGCGATAACTGCAGAGGCATTGCCAAAGGCAGCAGTCTGGACGTCATAGAAATAGACGGCGCCAGCAACACCGGCGTCAACGACGTACGCACCATCAAAGAGGAAGTTCTCTTCCCTCCAACTTCTTCTCGCTACAAGATTTACATCATAGACGAAGTCCACATGCTCTCCTTGAGCGCCTTCAACGCACTCCTGAAAACTATAGAAGAGCCCCCCCAGTACGTCATCTTCATCTTTGCCACAACCGAGACCCAAAAAGTCCCCGCCACCATTAGAAGCCGATGCCAACAATTCAACTTCCAGTTAATTCCTATTGAGACAATTGAGAAACAGCTTTCAGCTGCTGCTGCAGAGCTAAATGTAAAGGCTGACCAGGAGGCTCTTTTCTGGGTTGCCAAAGAAGCCACCGGTTCAATGCGTGATGCCTATACTCTGTTTGACCAGGTAGTTGCCTTCTCAAACGGAGAAATTACCCTAGCAAAGATACGAGAAAAACTCGGCCTAGTGGGAGTTGATAGAATAAATCAGATTGTTGGCGATATTTTAGCTCGCAAGCAAGAAGAGGCCATGGGCAAGGTTAACGACCTGCTGGCCCGAGGGGTAAGCACAGAGCAGATTATCAAAGATTTCACGGACTATTTTCGCACTCTTCTTTTGATGAAAGAAGGCGTAAAGAGTGAAAATGTCTTGGGCGAGCGTCCGGACTCATTCCCAAGGGAAATCAAGGAAGCTTTCAATGAAGAGCAGCTTGAAGCGGCATTAAACTTATTCTTGAATTTATATAGAGATATCCGTTATTCTTTGAGCCCTAGATATGAGCTTGAACTTGCAATTTCTAAGCTTTCTAGGTTGCGTTATGTGGCTTCAAACGCTTCAGTTTTGGAGCAACTGGCCCGCTTGAAAAATGATTTGATTACTGGGACCATCACGCCCTTAAATCCAGCTTTGGCTTCACAAAAGACGGTTGAACCTGAGGCTCCGATTATGAAGTCAGAGCCTGCTCAAGTTGTGCAGTCTGCGCCAGAGTCTACTCCAACACCTGAGCCTACTCCAGCACCTGAGCCAGCTCCAGCTCCAGCACCTACGCAGGAGCCTTCTCCGGCACCTGCACCCATGCCTGTTGCTGAACCTGTTGTGCAGCCTGTTGTTGAACAAGCTTTGCAACCTGTAGCACTACAGCCAGAGGTTACACCACAACCCGTAACCCCACAACCTATAGCTACACAGCCTGCGCCGGCTACTACGCAACAGACAAAACCAGAGGACAAGCTTTTACAGGAAAGCAAAAACCTAATTAATGACTTACTTATTGCCTTTGATGGCAGAGAGGAAAGAGAATGAATCCTTTTGAACTTTTAAAAAATATGGACAAAATTAAAAGCCAGGCAGAAGAAATGAAAGCCAAGGTTGGACAAATAAAGTGCACCGGTTACTCCTACGGAAACATGATTGAAGTTGTTGCCAACGGAAACATGGAAATTGAAAGTTTAAAAATTGATCCTTCTCTGGTAACTGCAGAAAATGCTCAAATGCTTCAGGTTTTAGTGGCATCTGCGGTAAATACTGCACTTAAGAATGTCAGAGATAGACTCTCTCAGGAAGCAAGCCAAATGTTTTCCCAGTACGGTGGCGTATGACAGCAATTGAGAATCTCACAAAGCTTTTATCAAGGTTGCCAGGCATTGGGCCTAAAAGCGCCTCTAGAATTGCATTCTCTCTGATTAAAACTTCAAAAGATTACAATGCCCTTTTAGCCCAAGAGATTGCTAGTATACAGGACAAAATTCACCCTTGCTCAATTTGTGGTTCCTTCACGGAAAAGGATCCCTGCCCAGTTTGCTCGGATTTAAGTAGAGATAAATCCGTTTTGTGTATTGTAGAGCAACCACAAGATGTTATCACAATTCAGTCTTCTGGAGTTTACAATGGCCTTTTTCACGTGCTGGGAGGTGCCATTAACCCTTTAAACGGCGTTGGCCCGGAGAATCTTTCCTTTAATCAGCTTTTAAAGCGTATAAAGGAAGGCGCCTTCTCTGAAATTATCATTGCAACCAACCCAACAGAAGAAGGCGATACCACAGCTCTCTATATAAGACACCTTTTGAAGGACTATCCAGATTTAAGCTTAACAAGACTTGCCTCTGGACTTCCAATTGGTGGAGACTTAGAGTACGCAGACAGAACTACTCTCACCCGGTCCTTCCGTAGCAGAGTTAAGCTCTAAGTGGATTTTCTCTTATTTTATACCCCTATCCTTAGAAATCTGTTCATAGGCTTCTTGAATTTCTCTGAAGCGTTTTGTTGCGTATTCTTTGAATTCATCGGCCATGCCTTTGGAGGCAACGGTATCGGGATGAAATTCTAGGATGAGCTTTCTGTAGGCTTTTTTGATTTCGTCGTTGGTGGCGTTTTCTGTTAAGCCAAGTACGGCATAGGCCTTTGATGGGGCGCTGGTGATGCCGTATTTCCTGCGAATACTTTCAAGTACCGATTGCGGGATTTGGAAGAGGTTTGCGGCGTATTCAATAAGCTTTTCTTCGTTTTTTGAAATTGTGCCGTCTGCATAAGCTACACGGTAGAAGATATCAATCATCAGCTGGAGAATGGACGGAGAACTCTTAAAATTCTCATAGAACTGCTGTGCATAGCTTTCAAAAGTATCACTTTGTCCCATTGCTTGATTGAAAATATTGACGGCATTGTAGTAGCTGTTTCCAGCAAGATGAAGGTCATTTATCATGAATTCTTGAATCTTACGTTTGGCGTTTTCACTAACAGATCCATCTGCAGAGGCAAGCTTTGCCAACATTGAGAAACAGCCAACAAAAAATACCATTTGGGATTTTCCATAGCCTGTATTGAAGAAATAGTGCCTAGAATAGCCGTCAGAAGAGCTTTTTGAGCCATCGTCTTGAAACTCATCACTCTTATCAAACATGTGTCCAAAGACAGCACCGGCAATCATTCCTAAAGGACCGCCAAGAAAGAAACCTATGGTTCCACCAATAATCTTACCAAGCCAGCTCATAAGTATCCGCCAATTTTAGAAATTAAAGTTTGTCTATAAGCATGGAGCACTTGCCACTAGGAATAGGCAAAGTCTTCTTCTTATTTTCATCGATAACTTCTATTGTAAAGTAATAGAGTTTTTCGCTTTCAAGTCTAATTTCCCATCCTCTAGGATTTTTATTACTGAGGATTGTAATTAGATTTCGCTTAAGAGACAGTTTTTCTATTCCCATGACCTCAAGATTTGGAACCGTCCAGTAGACAGTTTTTCTTGGAAGAGATACATCAAGCCCAATAATATCTTCAATCATCATTGTGATTGTTACAACACACACCTGTGGCAAGAACTTCTTTCTTGGAAATTCATCTCCACAAGAAGCAGGGGTCCCCTCTTTGTTAGGAAGATAAGCTTCCCAAACATCGCCCTGAACCTCTTCACCAGGATGTAAGGTATCAAGCATAAAATAGACGTGTCTGATTGCACACTCTCTGGCAAAGACATATTCGCCATATTTCTCAAGACCTTTAACCACACAATAAATATTTGAAGGAACAACAGCGCCACAATAGCCCTGAACGTTTTCTTTATAACAAGGAGAATCAACACTGACACTTGGGAAAGGGTTATCCGTACCAAAGACTTCTGGGTCTTTAAGATATCCAACCATTCTTTCTGCACGTTCATCATTTGGAAGTTCAGCAAGGAAAGTCCAGTAAGCTCCTATCATCTTCAACGGAAGTCGCTGCTCTTGTGCATCCAAATCATGATAGAAACCGGTTTCTTGATCCCACATGAGATTGTTGATTCTGGTTTTAAGAGAGAAATAAAGTCTCTTGTACCTGAAGCTCAACTCTTTATCATTCAAGATATCTCCAATATTGGACATATAAAGAGCATTAAGTGCCATAAGAGTGTTAAAGTCTACAGGATAAACAGTCTTCTCTCTTGGTACATTTCCGGTTAAACAAGCAGAGACAGGAACAGAGAAAAGCCCGTTTTCTTTTTGGAACATTTCTTTAATCCAATTAAAGTAATTCTCAAGGATTGGAACTACGTCCTTTAGTCTCTTTTTATTACCAATCTTATGAAAAAACAGGAACTCCACATAGGCAAAAAGAGGGAGAACAACGCCTTCTGGATTGTCTTCAGCAAGAACTGGAGAACCATCAACAATACTATACTGAGACCGGATTGCTCCATTTGGTTCCTGCTTTGAGTAAAAGAAGTCAATCATGTCAAAAGGAGAATAAGTTTGGTTACTATAGTTTAGAAATAAAGAAGATAGACAACAGTTGAACATGTCAAAAGTTTTTTGATCATTGTAAGAGACATAGTTTCCTACAAAACCGTTTTCCTCTGTTCCTTTTTTCCAAAATTCATCAATCCATACCCAAGATCTGTCATAGAGGTCAACAAAATCCTGGTCATAAAAATGTATTGATGGAATAGTTTCGCGATTCAATTGAATTCTCCTATCATAAAAAAACCCCAATATCATTAACGAAAATTGGGTTATCTTGCATAATATCACGTTTTTTTTCTGCCGTCAAATATTTTGCAAAATTTCATTATTCTGTTGGCTATCTTCTTGAAAGAAGTACCTTTGCAAGTTCAGGTTTTCCGGCTTTTGTTAAGGCTTCAATAACCAACGCCCTGTTTTCAGGTTTGTTAAACTGCAACAGCGCCCTTTGTAGGTGTGCATCTCTACCTTTTGGAATATAAACAGTCTTGAAATTCTCTCCAGGTCTTGGGTCTATGCCGGTGTAATACATACAAGTGGAAACCGTTGCAGGGGTTGGATAGAACTCTTGTACTTGGTCAGGAACAAAGCCCTGCTTTTTCATGTAAAGGGCCAATTCTATTGCGCTATTTAACGTAGAACCAGGATGAGCTGCTATAAAATACGGAATGATGTACTGCTTCTTGCCTTGTCGCTTATTTTCTTCAAAGAATTCCTCTCTGAAGGCATCATAGACTTCAACAGGACTCTTTCCCATACAGGCAAGAACTTCTTTAGAAATATGTTCCGGAGCCACTTTCAGTTGTCCACTAACATGGTCACTGACGAGCTTTTTCATAAATTTTGCCCTGACCTTTGGAGTCGTACACAGCATCAAATAGTCAAACCTAATACCACTGCGAATAAATACTTTCTTTACTCCAGGCAAACTGGCTACCGCCTCAAGTTTTTCCAAATACTCAAGATGTGCGTCTTTTACGTTAGGACAAGGCTTTGGATATAGACACTGTCTATTTGCACAAGGTCCAACCTTCATTTGTTTGTCGCAGACCGTACATTGAAAGTTGGCAGTTGGGCCACCTAAGTCATTAATATAACCTTTAAAATCCGGATGTTGGACCAAGGTTTTTGTTTCTCTAATTAAAGACTCCTTACTTCTGACTTGAATAATTCTTCCCTGATGTGCGCTGATTGCACAGAAAGAACAAGCCCCATAGCAACCTCTGTTAGAAGTTATAGAAAATTGAACCTCTTTTATGGCAGGGATGCCACCCTGTGCATCATAAGAAGGATGCCATCTTCTGGTATAAGGAAACTCATACAAACTATCAAATTGTTCAGTGGATAATGGCCTAGCTGGAGGGTTTTGCACAACAAAACGGCCATTACACTCCTGAACAAGACATTGTTTGCTAAAAGGATTCTCCTGTTGCATCTTCATTTGAAAAGCTTTTGCATAAGCTTTCAAACCTTCTGGTTCTGGTTTATTGGAAACCTTGTCTCTTGCAGAAACCTCTTCAAAAGAAGGAAGCAGTACTGGTTCAAAAGCCCTCTCAGAAGGCTCCAGGAGCTTCCATTCCTTTTCAGACACAGAGTAGCAGGTCCCTTGAATATTGTGCATGGAGTTAATGGACTCACCCTTTGCAAGCCTATCTGTTATCTCAAGCGTCTGAAGCTCTCCCATTCCGTAAACAAGAAGATTCGCTTTTGCATCCAGCAAAATTGGCTTTCTAACTAAGTCCTGCCAGTAGTCATAATGAGCCAGTCTTCTCAGGGATGCCTCAAGCCCCCCTATTACAATTGGCAAATCCTTGAACGCCTGACGGACAAGATTTGAATAAATAATAGTAGGCCTGTCCGGTCTAAAACCAGCCTTTCCCCCTGGCGAGTACATGTCTTCACTTCTTTTCTTTTTTGTACTGGTATAATGTGCCACCATGGAGTCCAGATTTCCACCACTTATCATACAGCAAAGCCTAGGACGGCCCATAATTTTTAAGCTATCGGGATTTTTCCAGTCTGGTTGGGCAATTATGCCTACTCTGTAACCGTGAGCCTCAAGGAGTCTGGAAAGAAGCGCACAGGCAAAGGAAGGATGGTCTACGTAGGCGTCTGCAGAGATAAAGAGGACGTCAAGTTCGTCCCAGCCACGCTTTGTCATGTCTTTGCGCGTAGTTGGGATAAACTGATTGGTGAAAATGTTTTCTTTTTTGCCTGTCATACCTTGATTGTACCCCTTTTTCAGACGCCGGTGCAATTGCTTGATTACGGCCTGCTTGCTATACTGTAGGCATGAAAAATGCCCTTTTAATCAAAAACGCTAAATTAAGCTTAGACGGCACTCTAAAACCAAATTGTGGCCTCCTTGTCTCCTCAGATGGCCGTATAGCCGATGTTTTTGATATGTCTGATTTTGAAGCCTCCAAACATGAAGCAGAAGAGACTTATGATGCAAAGGGTTTAATTGTTACACCAGGTCTAATAGACACCCATATACATGGAATTGGTGGCTTTGGAACGGATGATAACAATCCAAAGTCCATTTTAGGGATGTCTGAAACCTTGGCAAAATTTGGCGTAACAAGTTTTCTTCCAACCCTCTATGCTGGGCGCCCAGAGAAGATGGAAAAAGAAGCTTTGGCTGTCTTAGAAGCCATGGGAAAAGAACAGGGGGCCAGAATTCTTGGCGTTAATTTTGAAGGACCATTTCTTTCTCCGCTACGTGCTGGTGCACAAGATCCTGCTTCAATTTCAGCGCCTTCTACTGAGATTTTTGAGCATTTCATTGAAATTTGTAAGGGGCACTTAATTTGCATGACAGTAGCCCCAGAGCTAACTAACATTGAAAAAATTGCAGCTATAGCACAAAAAGAGAACATTGTTTTACTGGCTGGCCACACCAATGCAACTTATTCACAGGCAGAAAAAGGTGTTAAACTTGGAATAACGCATGCAACGCACCTGTTCAACGCAATGCCAAGTATTGGGCACAAAGAATTGAACGTTTCTGGTGCAGCTTTGATTGATGATAGGTTCTCTTGTGAGATTATTTCTGATGGTGTTCATGTGCACAAAGACCTTGTTAAGTTCGTTGCAACTACAAAACCCGCTGGAAAGGTTGTATTAATTACAGACAGCCTTGCACCAACTTCTTTAGGTAAAGGAACCTTTCTGGCAAACGGAACTAAGGTAATTTTGGGAGACAGAGGTGCCTTTGTGAATGCAGAAAAGCCAGAGCTGCTTTGCGGTTCTGCTTTAACCTTGAACAAGGCCGTTGCAAACCTCTCTTCTTGGGGCATCGCAAAAGAAAATGCAGTAACTATGGCAACAAAGAACCCAGCAACTATTTATGGGTTTAAAGATATTGGAACAATAAAAAAAGGCCATTTGGCAGATATCTCGGTTTTTGATGAAGACTTCAATGCCGTTGCTGTCTTCATTGCAGGGAAAAGGAGAAAATGATGGATTTATTTGAGTATTTCAGTCAAATTTGCAAGATTCCAAGAGAATCGGGAAACGAAGAAGGTATGAGACAGTACCTTCTGGCATGGGCAAAAGAAAACGGAATTGAAGCCCAACGTGACTCAGCAGGGAATATTATTGCAAGAGTTCCAGCAACAAAGGGCTATGAAGACCACCCTTCGGTAGCATTGCAGAGCCATATGGATATGGTTTGCGTAAAGGTTCCCGGAAGCAAACACGATTTCAAAAAAGACCCAATTGAAACAGAAATTGATGGTGATTGGCTTAAAGCAAAAGGAACAAGCCTTGGCGCTGACGACGGTATTGGCGTAGCCATAACCATGGCAATCTTCACAGATAAAGCAGCTAAGCATGGTCCACTTGAAGCAATCTTCACCTTCTCAGAAGAAACTGGAATGGATGGAGCCTTTAACCTTGACGGCTCTCTTATCAGAAGTAAGAAGCTCATCAACCTAGACAGCGAAGAAGAAGGAATCATCTACATTGGCTGCGCAGGAGGCATTGACCTTGTCTCTGACACAACCTTGCAAACAGCAGCTACAAATAAAGCCTGGAAACCTTTAAAACTGACCCTTGGAGGCCTCAAAGGTGGTCATAGTGGCGGAGATATTCATCTTCAAAGACTGAATGCAGTTTGCGCCATGGCAAGGATTCTCCATGAAATTAGTTCCGTAGGTTGCCAGTTTGAAATTGCTTCTTTTAACGGAGGAACCAGAAGAAATGTCATTCCTTCCACCTGTGAATGTACCGTTCTGGTCAAGGAAAATACTCTCTTTGCAGCAAAAGAAGCAATTGAAAAAATGACAGAAGCTCTGAAGTTTGAAAATAAGATTGAGGAGCCAAATCTCTTTGTAGAATGTGAAGAGCTAACCTCTTTTGAACAGAAAACAGTCCTTTCTGCTGCTTCTTCAATGCGATTAACAGGCCTTTTATTTGCACTTCCACACGGAGTTTTTGCTATGAGTAAAGCTTTGAATGGCATTGTTGAGACCTCAAACAACTTGGCAATTGTTCGCGTCGCTGAAGATGGAGCTTTCCACCTGGAACTCAGCATAAGAAGCAACATTGATAGCGCAAAAGAATATTTAGTAAGCAAAATTGCAACAATTGTGTCAGCCTTTGGCTTTAACTACAAAATTGGAGATGGCTACCCTTCTTGGGCTCCAGATCCAACTTCTCCACTTGCAAACTTCTGCGCCAAAGCCTACGAAGAAAACACTGGAAAAAAACCTCTTATCACAGCCATCCACGCCGGGCTTGAATGTGGCGTCATCAACAGCAAAGTCCCTGGCATGGACAGCGTCTCTATTGGTCCAGACTTGGTAGACATCCACTCCACCAACGAAAGAGCCTCTATCAGCTCCGCAAAGAGAACTTACGACTTTGTTAAACATGTACTGTCGATAATTCAGTAATCTTTGTTGAATTTATACTAAATTATAGCTCAAGCCCATCTTAGATATTTCTCTAAGTTGGGCTTTTCTTTTATCCAAATCTGGCATATAAGCTTTCATCAAAGCCCAGAAAGCCGGACCATGACTAGAAACTTTCAAATGACAAATCTCATGAAGCACCGTCATATCAATTAGCTCATACGGCAAAATTGCACACATATAACTAAGATACAGTCGCTTCTCTTTAGGGTAGCAAACGCCCCATTTAGTCTTAGCCCTATTTACTCCAAAATCTAAAACCGGCCCCGCCTGCACTTTATCTAACCAATATGGCACCCTGCTTTCCAACACCTCTTGCACCGTATCAATATACATTTGCCTAATAGCCGCTTTAACTAATTCGATATCCTCTGCACCCGCTTTAACAATAATTTTTTCGTCTTCTATACGATAATGGGCTATTGTTTTCTTTAGCAAAGGGTCTAGCTGAACTTCAAGAGTTCTTTCTTTTCCAAGGAGCAAAATACTGTCTCCAGTTTGGTAGGTGTGCTGCGGAACAGATTTTTCAAACTGCTTTATTTTGTCTGCATACTTAGCAACAAAGGCGTCAATTTTGGAAAGGCTAGCAGAATAAGGAGCAGAAACCGTAACTAGACCTTGCTTATCCATCCTAAGTCTAAGGTTCCTCATCCCTCTTCTTCTATTGAGATAATAAATAACGCCCTGAACCTCTCTCTGCTCCATTCGCTCTCCTTTGCAAAAAAAGAGACCCCAAAACTGAGGTCTCCATCTAGCAAGCAAATATTATTAATTACTGCTGGCTCTTTGCGCGCTTTGTTGTTTCAACTCTGTCAATAAACTCAGCAATTGTTGCATTGGAGCTTCTGATGCAGTGTAAATCAACCGCCATCTCTCCAAAGCATCTGATAAACATTGCATAAATAGCAATCATGATGATTCCAAGAATGAACAGTACAATGCCAATAACAATTAAAGCAATTGCGTTCTGTGCAATCTCCTGACCATAACGACCATCTCTACCTGTTATTCCAACAATAATCAGTAGGCCACAAATTACAACACACAAAATTGAAAATAAAACCTGAAGGAAATTTGCAAATTTAATGATTCCTTCACCTGAAGACTTGCCATCTCTTTTTGCCATAATACTTTTCTCCTACACAACATGTAACACTTAGCGAACTTGTTGCTATGTTACTATATTCTTTTTTCTAGTACAATACAAACTATATAAACAAATATGAAACAAATTCTGTTACAATAAAAAGAGAAAATTATGAATGATTTTAAAGTTATTGAAGTAAAAAGAAGCGTTTTTGAAGACAATGACAAAGATGCAGAGCTCTTAAGAGCTGACTTAAGAAAGGAAGGAACCTTTCTTTTAAATCTAATGTCCTCCCCTGGTGCCGGAAAAACCACCACGCTTAAGCGTACAATAAACGCATTAAAGGAGGAAATCAACATTGGCATCATGGAAGCCGATATTGATTCAACCGTAGATGCACAGGCAATTGAGCAAACTGGTGCTAGAGTAATTCAAATTCACACTGGTGGAATGTGTCATCTTGATGCAGACATGACTCGGCAGGGCCTTAGAGAGTTTGGAACTCAGGATTTAGACTTTGTTGTGCTTGAGAATGTAGGAAACCTTGTTTGCCCTGCAGAATTTGACACAGGTAGCACTAAGAATGCAATGATTCTTTCCGTTCCAGAAGGTGACGATAAACCTTTAAAATACCCACTTATGTTCCAAATAAGTGACGTTGTACTGATAAATAAATGTGATACCCTGTCTGTATTTGATGATTTCTCAAAGGAAAAAGTTAAAGAAAGAATTTTAAACCTTAATCCAAAGGCCAAAGTTTTCTTTGTCTCTGCAAAAACAGGAGAAGGTTTTGAACCTTGGATAGATTGGATAAGAGAACAGCTTAAAGCTTATAAAAACAACTAGGAGTAAATTATGGCAGATCCATTGAAAGGCTTTGTTCCTGAAACTGTAAAAAATGATGAACCCATCAGAGAACCAATTGTAAGACTTGGTAAACTCATAACAGACCGCGTAGCCGTAGTCCTTGGGAAAGAGCAAATTACCAAAGATAGTCCAGAATATTGGGGCTTAGCTCCCCTTTGTACGGACGAACAGGCCGAGATTGCCATTAAAATGGGAAAACGTAAGCCAAGAACTTTTGAGCAGATTAAAAAACTAACTAAATGCACAGACGATGCTTGGCTTCAGAAACAACTTGATGAAATGGCCTACAACGGCATTATTGAATACAACTGGGAAAATCCCCAAAAAGAAAAGCAGTACGTTCTGCCAATGTTTGTTCCTGGAAGTGCAGAGTTTAGCAACATGAACTCAAAAGTACTTGAAGACCACCCTGAAATGGGCCGTTTCTTTGAACGCATGAGCCGCCTTCCCCTTGAGAAAATCACTCCAATGGTTCCACTTGGAGGAGCGGGAATAGGAATGCACGTCATACCGGTTGAAAAGGCTATCGGGATGGAGAATAAGAGCGTGTCAGTAGAGCATATATCGCACTGGCTGGCTAAGTACGAGGGCAAGTATGCAGCCTCCCCCTGCTCTTGCCGTATGTCTCGTAAGACGTATGACGAAGGCTGCGCCGATGACCCTGAAGGCTGGTGTTTGGCAGTTGGTGATATGGCTGACTACGTAGTTGAGACCAATAAGGGAGGCCGTTACGTTTCCAAGGAAGAGGCTTTGGCTATTTTGCAAAAAGCAGAGGATAACGGCTTTGTGCATCAGATTACAAACATAGATGGCGAGGACAAGATTTTTGCTATCTGTAATTGTAACGTAAACGTTTGCTACGCACTTAGAACGTCTCAGCTCTTTAATACGCCAAACATGTCGCGCAGTGCTTACAGAGCTCACGTTGATGCGGATAAGTGTGTGGCCTGCGGTAGATGTGTAGAATTTTGCCCAGCTGGTGCGGTAAAGCTTGGTCAAAAGTTGTGTAAAAAAGACGGTAGCAAGGTTGAATATCCAAAGACTCCGCTTCCTTCTGAGAGAAAATGGGGCCCAGAGATGTGGGAAGAAGATTACAGGAATAAAAACCGTATCAATTCGCACGAAAGTGGAACCTCCCCTTGTAAAACGGCATGTCCTGCACATATTTCAGTTCAGGGCTACCTAAAGCTAGCTTCTCAAGGTAAATATAGAGAGGCACTGGAATTAATTAAGAAAAACAATCCGCTTCCAGCTGTCTGTGGCCATATTTGCAATAAGCGTTGCGAAGAGGCCTGTACCAGGGGAACAATAGATGAAGCCATTGCAATTGATGAAGTTAAGAAATTCATTGCAATGCAAGACATTAACAGCGAAACAAGATTTATTCCAAAGAAAACAATTCCTTCTTTGAATGATGAATTCTTTGATCAAAAAATAGCCATCATCGGTGGTGGTCCAGCTGGTCTTTCCTGCGCTTTCTATCTTGCAGAAAAAGGCTATAAGCCAACAATTTTTGAAAAGAACAAGAAAGCTGGTGGAATGCTCATGTATGGAATTCCATCCTTTGTTCTTGAAAAGAACGTTCTTGATGCAGAAATTGACATTATCCAAGAGATGGGCGTTGAAATCAAAACCGGCATTGAAGTTGGTAAGGATGTTACTCTAAAGGAACTAAGAAAGCAGGGCTACAAGGCCTTCTATGTTGCAATTGGCTGTCAGGGCGGACGCAAGGTTAACGTTCCGGGAGAAGAGGCAGAAGGCGTCCTCACTGGCGTTGAGTTCCTAAAACAGGTTGCAGATAATGAACTTTGTAGCCTTAATGGAGACACCGTTGTCATTGGTGGAGGAAACGTTGCAATTGATGTTTCTCGTACGGCATTAAGATGCTCAGTCCAAACAAATGATGGCCTAAAATCCAAGGATGGTGCAAAAATTTATCAGTTCTCCCTTGAAACTAGAGATATTATGCCTGCAACTGATGAAGAAATTAAAACTGCTGAAAGTGAAGGAATTGCCATTGAAGGCGGTTGGGGTCCAAAAGAAATTCTCACAGAAAACGGCCATGTTACTGGCATTGTTCTTAAGAAATGCATCTCTGTATTTGACGAGAATAAGCGCTTTAATCCAACTTATGATGAGAATGAAACCAAGACCATTAGCTGTTCAAACGTTCTCTTAGCTGTAGGACAGGCAATTGAATGGGGCAAGCTCTTAGAAGGAGAAGCGGTTGAGTTTAAACGGGGCAACTATCCTCTAGCTGATAACATTACTTATCAGACCAAGGCAGCCGATATCTTTGTTGGTGGAGACGTCTACACCGGTCCAAAATTTGCAATAGATGCAATTGCACAAGGTAAGGAAGCTGCAATCTCAATTCACAGATTTGTACAGCCTCATTCGTCTCTGACAATTGGAAGAAATCCAAACTACTACAAGGCACTGGATAAAGAAGATATTACCCTTCCAACCTACGACAACACAGGAAGACAGAAGCCTGGTTACAATGAAGCTATTAAGCGCCTTTCCTTCCAAGATGGCAAGCTTACCTTCACAGAAGATCAAGTTAAAAAAGAAACTGCAAGATGTCTTGGCTGTGGCGTCACTGTTGTTGACCTTAACAGATGCCTTGGTTGTGGCGTTTGTACTACCAAATGTATGTTTGATGCAATCCACCTTGAAAGAGACCTGCCAGAAGCAAGTAAGATGGTCAAAAGCGAGGATAAACTCAAATATATTCTGCCTAACGGCTTAAAACAGGCCATCAAAATTAAGTTCAACGGGAAAAAATAAGTGCACGAACTTGGCGTAGTCTTTCACGTAATCAAAATGGTTGAAGACCTCTGTGAGGAAAACTCCCTTACAGAGGTCAAATCTGTTACCCTTCAACTAGGAGAAGTCTCTACCGTCATAGAATCCTACCTTCACGATGTCTGGAAATGGGCAGTACTCAAGAAATCCACGCATATGAAGGAAGCACAACTTTTGGTTGAAACAATTCCTGCCATCACCTACTGTGAAAACTGTGGCCATAAGTACAGCACAACTCAATATGGAAAGCTTTGCCCAGCCTGCGGAAGTGAAAAAACCTACCTAATTCAGGGCAACGAGTTTAATATTAAAGAAATTGAAGCACGCTAAGTGGCAGATATGTCACTTTTGTTGTATATTGATTCTCATGAACGTAGAAAAAGTTAGCGATACCATAAATAAAATATTTTTAGACAACGGCGACGAAATCATCCTCGTAGGCACTGCCCACGTCTCTCAAAACAGCGTAGACGAGGTCCGCCAAGTTATAGAAGACGAAAACCCAGACCGCATTTGCCTAGAGCTGGACAAGGGTCGTTACGACAGCAAAACCAAAGAAAGTAGCTATGCCAACATGGACCTAGTCAAAATCTTCAAAGAAGGCAAAACCTTCCTAGTTCTAGCCAACACCGCCCTCGCCTCCTTCCAAAAGAAAATGGGCACCCAGACCGGCTCTGCCCCTGGCGAAGAAATCCTTGGCGCCGGCAAAATAGCCACAGAAAAAGGCATCCCGTTCTCCCTCTGCGACCGAGAAATCCAAGTCACCCTCAAACGCGCCTGGGCCAAAAGCAACCTCTGGAACAAAGCCAAACTCATAGGCACCCTTCTTTCCAGCGCCTTCGACAAAGAAGAATTTAAGCCCGAAGAACTTGAAGAGCTCAAAAAGTCCGATACTCTTCAGGAAATGATGAATGAGCTTGCCAAAGAATTGCCAGGAGCAAAAGAGGCCCTAATAGACGAACGAGACAGATACCTTGCTACAAATATCCTAGATGCTCCGGGGCACAAAAAAGTTGCCGTCATTGGAGCAGGTCATGCAAATGGGATTATAAAAACAATTGAGAAGCTTGAAAAAGGAGAACTTTCCAAAGACCTTTCATCAATTTCTTCAGTTCCAAAACCCTCAAAGGCAGGAAAACTTGCACAATGGATTGTTCCAATTGCCATAATAGCCCTTGTTGTAATAGCAGGCTTTATGAACGGCTTTGACCAAGGCCTTAAGTATTTTGTCATTTGGGCTTGTACAAACTCTCTTACCACCGTGTTATTCTCAATTCTTTCCTATGCACACCCAATAAACTGGCTGGTGTCAGCAATAGCTGCCCCAATAGCGGTTCTAAACCCAGCAATTGGCGTTGGCCTCATCACAGGTATTGCAGAAGCAAAACTTAGAAAACCTAAGGTAAAAGACTTTGAAACCATCTCTGATGACATCTCAACCTTTAAGGGTTGGTTTAAAAATAGAGTTCTTCATGCTTTTACAGTCTTCTTTGCAACAAGCCTTGGAAGCATACTTGGAACCTTTATTCTCTTCCCAATAATGCTCAAAATCTTTGGATAAAGCTTTTTTATTCGGTGTAATTTTTAAACACAAAAGCGTCTTTGATTTTTTTACATCGCTTAAGGAGAAGCCGCTTTTCATCAAAGCTCATTGAGAAAGGAACAATTGCCTTATCAAAGCCCATCTCGTAGGCAGCTTTTAGTCTGCGATCTCCATAATTTACGGGCCTTACTTCTCCGGCAAGACTAAGTTCACCAAAACATACCATCTTTGCAGGAAGGTTCTTGCCACAGCAAGCAGACCATAGCGCAACAGCCAAAGCAAGCTCAACAGAAACCTCATTTACCCTAACCCCACCGGCTACATTAACGTAGATGTCTTTATCTCCCAGCTTAACAGCTCCATGCCGCTCCAGAATTGCAGCAATTCTCGTTACCCTTGAAGTATCTATCTTATCCGAATAAACGCGGCTATACCCGCTCTTTGCATCCACAACAAGAGCCTGAACTTCAACAATAAAAGTTCTAGAGCCTTCAGTTATAGCCGTATAAGAAATCCCAGGAGGAAGCTCACTTTCTTGACGCTCAGAAATAAAGAAACTAGATGGGTCTTTTACTCCTTCCAAGCCCTCGCCAGTCATGTTAAAGATACCAATTTCATCAACAGAGCCAAACCGATTCTTGGCAGCTCTGACTAGCCTAACCCCTAGGGAAGCCTGCTCAAAATAAATGACGGTGTCCACCATATGTTCAATGATTTTTGGACCAGCGATAGTGCCTTCTTTTGTCACGTGACCAATAAAGAAAATTGCAGTCCCATTTCTCTTGCAAAGGCCAGTCAACTCCATACAACAAGTTCTCATTTGAGTCACAGAGCCAGCCATAGAAGAGAGCTCTTCTGTGTACAAAGTCTGAAGCGAATCTATGACCGCAATTTGTGGCTTCTCTTCCTCCAGCACGTGCGATATTTTCTCCAGCTTGGTCTCGCAAAGTATGTTTATCTTTGACAAATCTAGCCCCAATCTCTCTGCACGCTGTCTAACCTGACTTGCACTCTCTTCCCCAGATACATAAAGCACTTTTCGCTTATCTGCGCAGCCCGCCACCACCTGTAGCATCAAGGTCGATTTTCCTATGCCTGGCTCTCCACCAACTAGGACGGAGCTAGAACGAACAATTCCACCACCAAGAACTCTATCAAGTTCCTCAATCCCGCTAGTAAAGCGAAATTCATTTTCATAAGGGATCTCTGATAATGGGGTTGAACTTATTTGTGAGGACTCCTTACTAACTTTCTTTATTTTCTCTATTTTCTCTTCTGTAAAGGAATTCCACGCATTACAGTCAGGGCAGCGACCTAGCCACTTTGTGCTAGTATAACCACATTGAGAACAAACATATTGCGTTGCACCTTCTTTCATGTTAGGACTCCTTACTTATTATTAATATTATCCTCATTCTTCGCAGGCTACTTTCAAGATATAAACAAAAATAAAAACCCGCAATCAAAAAGCGACTCCAAAACAGGGAAATCCAGCTAATTTCTTGCAGGTTTGTATAAAAAAGTGATTTGTTGTGGTTTTTAGCTAGTTAGTAAGGATTGCTTACTGGTTTAAAAATCTAACAACTCCACATCAAAAATCAAATAAGAGTTTGGAGGAATAATTCCAGGATAGCCATGAACCCCATAACCAAGCTCTGGTGGAATAATCAAGGTTCTCTTCTCTCCCTTACTCATTGTCTGAAGAGCTTCATTCCAACCGTCAATAACCTGTCCAACGGCAAAAGTTGCAGGTTCACCTCTGTGAACTGAAGAGTCAAACATTCTGCCATCTAGAAGAGTTCCTGTGTAATGAACTGTTACTTTCTGACCATATTTTGGATGAGCTTTTCCATCGCCTTCTTTTAGAACTACATACTGAAGTCCACTAGGCGTTTTCTTTGCATTTGGCCAACGGTTAGCAATCTCTTTTTCAATCTTTTCAATCTCATTTCTTCTTCTTTCCATAGCCTTTCTAGAAGCCTCCTGAACCAGCTGTGCAAAGATTTCTTTGGTAACCTTAAAGTTCTGAGCCTCCTCACCAATACGCTCAATTTCAATGTCGTTAATTTTATCGCCCTGTTCTATTGCATTAACCACATCTTGGCCTTCTACAACCTTTCCAAAAACCGAGTGTTTATCGTTCAACCATGGGGTTTTTACATGAGTAATGAAGAACTGACTTCCGTTTGTACCAGGACCAGCATTAGCCATGCTCATAACACCTGGGCCATCATGTCTCAAAGACGGATCAAATTCATCTGGGAAAGAATATCCTGGGCCACCAGTGCCATCTCCCTTTGGACAACCGCCCTGTATCATAAAGTTATCAATTACTCTGTGAAACATTAGTCCCTCATAAAAATTCTCACCAGGACTATCAAAATTAAGTTCTCCTTCAACAAGGCCAACAAAGTTAGCAACCGTCATAGGAACTTTCTTAAACTCAAGAGAAACAACAATATTTCCCTTTTCTGTGTTTATAACGGCATAAAGGCCGTCTTTATCTTTATAACTCATATTAACTCCTTGTGCTATAAGTAATTATTCAATCGTATAAATCATCACCAGGAGCGATGATCTGATAAATTCTTTCAAGTTCATCTTCAGAAGTAAATGGAATTACAATCTTTCCTTTCTTCATAACACCATTTTTATATTTTCCCTTAATTTCAACTCTGCAGCCTGTAGCAGAGAGAAATTTCTCCTCAAGTTGAAGAATTTCAGGAGATTTTGAACTTGATATTGAGGTTTTTGTCTCTTGCTTATTGGCAATAGCTCTAATTCCTTTGTTCAAATTAGAAGCAAATTCCTCTGCTTGTCTTACTGAAAGACTCTCATTAATAATTTTTGAGAAGAGTATGTCCCTATCCGCAGGATTTTCAACACTAAGTAGTGCCCTAGCATGACCAGAAGAAAACTCTCCATTTTCAAGAGCTTCAAGCATCTTCTCTGAAAGGTTTAAAAGCCTAAGACTGTTTGTGATGGTTGAGCGTCCTTTTCCAACTTTTTTAGCAAGTTCATCTTGACTAATTCCTGACTGCGTAAGGAGATACGAGAAAGCTTTTGCCTCTTCAACCGGATTTAAATCCTCTCTTTGAATATTTTCAATCAAAGAAACTTCCATTCGCTGTAAATCAGTAAAAGACCTCACAATAGCAGGAATTGTCTTAAGTCCAGCCATCTTAGATGCACGGTATCTTCTTTCACCAGCAATAATTATATAATGCTCATCAGCAATTTCCTCAACCAAGATAGGTTGAATCAGGCCTTGCTCAATAATTGAATCTTTTAATTCAATAAGTGCATTAGGATCAAATTTTTTTCTAGGCTGATTAGGATTAGGTTTAATCTTTTCTAATTCTATTTCTTGAACTTTTGCACCAGTTTCTTCAAGTTTTTTTGTTTCGTATGAATATTCATCAATTAGAGATGAAATTCCTCTACCTAAACCATGTTTTTTAATTGACACGAGATAACACCTCCTTTGCTAGAGAATTATAAGCTTTTGATCCAGAGCAGCTATTATCATAAGCATTTACAGGCAATCCATGTGACGGAGCTTCACTAAGCCTCACATTTCTTGGAATTTTTGTTTCAAATACTAGATCTTTAAAATATGAAGAAATATCATCAACAACTTCATTATTTAGGTTAGATCTACGTGTATACATAGTAAAAACAATACCTAAAACCTTTAAATCTGGATTTAAATGCTTATTTACAGACGAAATTGTTCTTAAAAGAAGATTCAAACCTTCCATTGCAAAATATTCACATTGCATTGGAATAATTACACTATCTGCCCAGCAAAGTGCATTCATTGTCACTAAATCTAGTGCTGGTGGACAATCAGCAAAAATAAAGTCATATTGATTTTCTATTGGCTCTAAGGCTTCTTTAAGGAAAAATTCTCTTCTACGCTCATCAACAAGCTCAATTGCAAGGCCTGCCATATTAATTCCACCACTTAAACAGTACAAATTATTAACTGGAGTGCTTTGAATTGCTGAAAAATCAGCTTCTTCAGCCAGAATTTCATATACACCAGGCTTAGAAGTATCAGCAGAAACAGAACTTGATAAATTTCCTTGAGAATCCAAATCCACGAGAAGAACTTTATAACCCTCTTTTGCTAATGCAGATCCAACATTAACAGCAGTTGTAGTCTTACCTACACCACCTTTTTGATTAAGAAAGATTATTTTATGTGCTAGCATAGCCTTATAATAAAGCATAAATCATTTAAAGTCACCAATTTATTGACTTATTATGCTCAATATTACAAAATATTAGCCAAGGAGATACAGATATGGACAATCTTGAACAGAAAGTTAAAGAAGCACTTGAATATATCAGACCATCTCTTCAAAATGATGGTGGAGATATTGAATTTGTCAGATTAGAAGACCACAAAGTCTTTGTAAAACTAAAAGGCGCTTGTGCTGGCTGCATGATGGCACAGATGACCTTAAAAAACGGCGTTGAAAGAATGCTCAAGTACAATGTTGATGAAAATCTTGAAGTTGAAAATCTTCCATTTGAAGAGTAATCAATGTTTCACGTGAAACCAAATATAAACCAGGTTCTTTTTGGACCTGGTTTTTTATTATCTTAAATTTAGTTTTTATCTTATTAAAATTTTCCCTGTTAGTTTTAATGTTTCACGTGAAACCTAATATAAAAATTTATAATCAAATTTCTTTACTTTTCTTATTTACGAGAAAAACTTGTTGGCTTGCAAATTTAAAAATATATAGAGCTTGATCTACATAAAATTTTTAATTCACATATTTTTATCTAAAAAATTATGCCAGAAAATTCATTATGGTTTCACGTGAAACATCCCTTTTTTCAATTTTTTGAAAGTACTGGGTCTTTTTTTGAAACCTCCTGAATATATAGAAAAACTGCATTCCAGGTACCTAGAATGCAGTTTTTTGCCTATGTTACTATTTATAGTAACAGAATAATGTGGGGATTTTTACCAGTTTTTACTCTTCTTTTGGAGTATCTGGAGTTACAGAATCATTTGTTCCGAGTTCGGAAATATCCTCTGTTTCCTCTTCCTGATAATCTGTTACGGTCATTGCTACTATGTAGTCATCTTCTGTCTTCATCTTGACAATATTTACACCACCTGCAGCTCTTCCCTGTGTTGAAATTCCATTAACATGAGTTCTGATTGTTTGACCTTTTTTAGTAATACAAACAAGGTCGTTTTCATTATTAACTCCAAGTGCAGAAACAAGATAAGTGTTTTCAGGAAGCTTATAAATAAGCTGACCCATTGTTCCTCTTCCATGAGCTTTAAACAAATCAAAGTCCACTTGTTTGCCCTTTCCTTGTTCTGTAACAAGAACAATATTCTTATCTTGCTCAACCTTTACAAGTCCAATGACTTCATCATCCTCAGCAAGCTTAATGCCTCTAACACCATGAGCTGTTCTTCCCATGACTCTTACATCATCTACACTGAATCTCAAGCCTTTGCCTTTCTTGGTTACAATCATTGCCTCATCACCTGGATGGACAAACTCACATTTAATTAAAGAATCTCCTTCATCAAGAATAATTGCCTTAATTCCATTCTTTCTAGCATTAATAAAGTCATTGAGAGCCACCTGTTTAACTACACCTTGACTTGTTGCCATAAGAATAAATTCGTCTTCAGCAAAATCTTTAAAATCAATTATGGCAGAAACACTCTCACCTGCTTCCATCTTTGGTAAAATAGCCTTAAGACTTACGCCCTTACCAACTTTTTGTCCTTCTGGAAGTTCCCAGACCTCAAGACAGAAAGCCTTACCAAGGTTTGTCATAAACAAAATATGGTCGTGAGAGAAAGCGGAGAACATATGCTCAACAAAGTCTTCATCTCTTAAAGAAGCTCCTTTGACGCCCTTTCCTCCACGAGCCTGAGATTTATACTCGTCTGCAGAAACTCTCTTAACAAAGCCTTTATTTGTAATGACTACAACAACGTCTTCCTTCTTAATGAAGTCTTTATCCACAAGACCGCCAATTTCTCTGATATCAATTTCAGTCTTTCTAGCATCTCCATATTCTGCTGAAAGTTCATGAATCTCTTTTTCAACTTCAGCCATGAACTTTACTTCATCTGAAAGTAATTCTCTGTAGAAAGCAATCTTAACTTCAAGATCATTAAGTTCATCAATAATCTCTTGAGTTTCAAGATGGCTGAGCCTTCCAAGACGCATTTGAATAATTGCATTTGCTTGTTTATCTGAAAGTGAGAATCTTGCTTGTAATGCCAAAGAAGCCTCATTGTTATCTGGAGCTTTCTTAATGATTTCAATTACTTCATCAATGTTTTCAAGACCTTTCTTAAGACCAAGAAGAATGTGTTCTCTCTCAAGCGCCTTATTAAGCTCAAACTGAGTTCTTCTTCTAATTACGTCCTTTCTATGATCAAGATAGCACTGAAGCATATCTTTGAGGTTTAAACACTTTGGACGGCCATTAACCAGAGCTAAATTGTTAACATTAAAGTTTGTCTCAAGCTGAGTATTCCAGAATAAATGATTGACTACAATCTCAGGAACAGCGTCTTTTTTTAGCTCAATTACAATTCTTATGCCATCGCGGCCCGATTCATCTCTAATTTCAGAAATATCTTTTAAGACATCATCTTTTCTTAGAGCGTCAATATGCTTTACAAGTTCAGCTTTGTTGACCTGGTAAGGAATTTCAGTGAAAACAATGGCATCATGAGTCTTATGCTCTTCAATATGATACCTTCCTCTCATGACAATTTTACCACGCCCTGTTACAAACGCATCTCTGATGCCTTTAACCCCACAAATTATGCCAGAAGTAGGGAAGTCCGGTCCCTTAATGTAATTCATGAGCTCAAGAATTGAAATCTCAGGGTTTTCAATCATTGCGCAAAGTGCATCACAAATTTCTCTCAGGTTGTGTGGTGGCATGTTGGTTGCCATACCAACTGCAATACCGCTAGTTCCGTTAGCCAAAAGGAACGGGAAACCGGCAGGAAGCACTTCTGGTTCTTTGAGAGATTCATCAAAGTTAGGAACAAAGTTAACCGTATCTTTGTCTATATCAGCAAGCATGAGTTCACCCATCTTGCTCATCTTGGCTTCTGTGTATCTGTATGCTGCTGGTGGGTCCCCATCAATAGAACCAAAGTTTCCTTGTGGTTTAATGACTGGATATCTTAGAGAGAAATCCTGTGCCAATCTTACGAGAGCATCATATACAGAAGCGTCTCCATGTGGGTGAAATTTACCAAGTACGTCACCAACTGTTCTGGCACACTTCTTAAAACTTCCTGTAGATTTGATGCCCAAATCATACATATCGTAAAGAATTCTTCTGTGAACAGGCTTAAGTCCATCCCTTGCGTCAGGGAGGGCTCTACTGACTATGACAGACATTGCATAGTCAAGGTAAGCTTTCTTCATTTCTTCCGAAAGATCCCTTACAAACACTCTATTATCGTTATTTTCCATACATTACTCCAATATTAGGCATCTATTTGTGCATAGGTGGCATTCTTCTCAATGAAGTCACGACGAGGTTCAACTTCCTCTCCCATAAGCATAGAGAAGACCTGGTCCGCTTCTATTGCATCATTTAAATGCACCTGAGAAATAAATCTTGTCTCTGGGTTCATTGTGGTTTCCCAAAGCTGTTCAGGGTTCATTTCACCAAGACCTTTGTAACGCTGAACTTTTACATTCTTAGAGTCACTTTCTGTTTCTCCATTGTTAGCAAGAATCTCTGCCTTTTCATTATCATCAAAGGCGTAATAATCCTTTCCCTTAATGGAAACCTTATAAAGAGGTGGCATAGCAAAATAAACATAGCCAGCCTCAATTAGAGGTCTCATGTATCTAAAGAAGAAGGTGAGAAGAAGTGTTCTAATATGAGAACCATCAACATCAGCATCAGCCATGATAATAACTTTGTGATAGCGAGCCTTTGAAGGATCAAAAGAAGCTCCAAGACCTGCACCAATTGAGTCAATTACCGGTTGAAGTTTTTCATTTCCTTCAACTTTATCTTCTCTTGTTTTCTCAACATTCAGCATTTTTCCCCAAAGAGGAAGGATTGCTTGAGTCCTTCTGTCGCGTCCACTTTTGGCGCTACCACCTGCAGAATCTCCCTCTACAATGAAAATTTCGCACTGTGACGGGTCTTTTTCTGAACAATCGGCTAATTTACCAGGCAAACTAGTTGAGCTCTTTTTGCGGGCGTTTTCGCGGGCTTTCTTGGCAGCAATTCTTGCTTTAGAAGAAGCGATAGTCTTGGTAAGTATTGGGAGGACTTCACTTGGATTCTCATCAAAGTAGTCGTTAAGCTTTTGATACACAAAGCTATATACAAGCCCTTGCACGTAGGAGTTTCCAAGTTTCATCTTGGTTTGGCCTTCAAATTGAGGGTTTGTAATCTTAACGGAAACAACAGCACTGAGACCTTCACGAACATCAGAATTAAAACCTTCTTTAAAGTCATCGGACTCAAAGAAAGCTTCTTCTTTCTTGTTTTTGCCAATTATGTCCTTCATGTGAAGTCCAAGCTGGTTTCTAATTGCAGCTACAAGACCAGTTGTAAAGCCAATGAGATGTTTTCCACCTTCTCTCGTGTTGATGTTGTTTGCAAAAGAGTGGAGATTTTCATCAAATCTGTCATTGTACTGGAGTGCAAACTCTATGATTGCTGAGCCGTTTTCATTGGATTTCTCACCGGCAAAGTAAATTGGAGTAGAACCTTCAGGAATTACTTTCTTGTTAGTATTAATGAAACTTACAAAGTCCTTAATACCACCATCAAAGTGGAAAACCTTCTCTTCTGGATTTTCTTCTCTGTTATCAATAGCCGTAATAGTTACGCCCTTATTAAGGAACGCAAGTTCGCGGAATCTTTCACAAAGAATAGAAAAATTAAAATTATCGGACTCCATTATTGTGGTATCTGGGTGGAATTTGACTACTGTACCAGTTCTGTCTGTGGGGCCAATTTTTTTGACTGGCTCTACAGGAACGCCAAAGTGGTACTCTTGCATGTATTTATCCGGATTTCTGTGTACAACCGCTTCAAGGTGATCAGAAAGAGCATTTACAACGCTAACACCAACACCATGAAGACCACCAGATACCTTATAAGCTCCTCCGTTAAACTTTCCGCCAGCATGAAGGTGACACAAAGCAACTTCAAGTGTGCTTATGCCTTCTGTTGGGTGAATGTCTACTGGAATACCTCTTCCGTTATCTTCTACGGTTACGTAATTTCCTTTGTCTATTGTAACTCTAATACTGTTACAAAAACCTGCAACTGCCTCATCTATTGAATTGTCAACTACCTCATACACTAGGTGATGAAGTCCTTCTGGGCCTGTTGAACCTATATACATACCTGGTCTTACACGGACCGCTTCAAGTCCTTTTAAAACTTGAATGTTTTCTCCTGTGTAATTTTCTGAAGCATGAGTCATTTCCGCAACGTCATCATGCTGAGCAGGCATAATATTCTCTGGATTCATTGTTTCTTCATTCATTGAATAGGAACCTTCCTCTATAAAGATATACTCACTTTATTATATATTATTATAGGGACCGTCTCAAGCACTTGAAAAATGATAATTAAAGCAGATTCAACCTTGAAAAGCCATGTTTTAACGTATATCATTTGTCGTATGCCAAAAACTAATGATGAAATGCTCATAGAATTGTGGGAAAAAACTATAAACCAGATAAAAAACTCTCTTCCTGAAGGTGAATTTAACACCTGGTTTTCACGTATTGTACTTGGAAAAGAAGAAGATAATAAAATTTTTCTTTATGTCCCCTCTACCTTTGTAAAAGATAAGTTTGAAGAGGAATATAGAATTTTAATAGAAAACACCATTAGTGAACTTGGTAAGAAACCTTATTCAGTCAAATTTGAAGTAAAAAAAGATGCCCAAAAACCGGTTATAGTAGAAAAAAAACAAGAATCTGAGCAAATTAAGCCATCATCTGACAAAGCTGAGAAAAAAACTAATAAGGCCGATGATCTAATGTTTAATCCAGCTTATACGTTTGATTCTTTTGTTTCTGGAGACAATAGTAGCTTTGCTTACAATGCCTGTATGGCAATAGCAAAAAACCCAGGTTCTGCTTATAACCCATGTCTTTTGTATGGTGGAGTTGGTCTTGGAAAGACTCATCTAATACAAAGCATTGGTAACTATATAAGAAGCACAACTAACATGAAGGTTATCTACATTACAGCTGAAAACTTTACTAATGAATTTATTCAGTCTGTAAATGATAAAAGTTCGCAGCAATTTAAGAATAAATACAGAAAGGCAGAAGTCCTTTTGATTGATGATATTCACTTTCTTCAAAAGAAAGAGGGAACTCAGGAAGAATTATTCAACACCTTTAATGACCTTTACGATACCGGACGTCAGATTGTATTCACCTGCGATAGACCAGTTGAGGAACTTAAAGACATTTCTGACAGATTAAGAAGCAGATTCTCAAGAGGTTTAAATATAGATCTTCTCCCTCCTAACTATGAAACGAGAGTTGCTATTTTGAAGAAAAAATGCCAAGAAAAAGGCGTTGTATTTAGCAATGAAGTAATTGAGTATATTGCAACCAATATTTCTAGCAACGTAAGAGATCTTGAATCTTGTCTTACTAAGCTCATTGCTTATAGCACCTTGCTGCATAAAGATATTTCTCTTGATACTGCAAAAGAGCAGCTTAAAAATATAGTTAGTAGAAATAATGATTCTACTGGGGTTTCTATTGATTTAATTTTAAAGGTTGTATCAACTTACTTTAATGTTTCTCCTTTTGAAATAAAAGGGAAAAGTAGGAACCAATCAGTGGTTACTCCTAGACAAATTGCCATGTATCTTTGTAAAGATATGACAGATTTTTCTACAACTGAAATTGGTATGGAATTTGGCGGAAAAAATCATACTACTGTTATGTATAACGTTCAAAAGGTTGAGTCCTTGCTAAAGTCAAGTGAAAATGACACAAGCCTAATTATTGATAAACTTAAAAGACAAATTAAATCGGAATTAAAAAAATAATTCTTGTTTATAAGTTGTAGATAATAGACGAAAAACTGTTCAAATATTGTTTATAATTATTTTCTTCTTTTTTTTATAAAAATTTTTGAACAAGTTATACACAGACGGATAAAAAAAATTTTAAGCCTATTGCTAATTGTTTAAAGGAATTACTGTTTTTTTAACAATTTTCATGCTATATTATAACTACTGAAAAAAAATATATAAATGAGTTTAATAGGAGATTGCCATGAAGTTCATTTGCCAAAAGAATGTGATTCTAAAGGAACTGTCAAACGCACTCGATTTCACATCACAAAGAAATACCGTAGCAGTTTATGCAAACGTTTGTCTCATACTTGAAGAAAACAACCTAACCATCAAAGCAACGGACCAGAAAATGAGTTATGTTTCTGAAATAACCGTTCAAGGTCTAGAAAACGGAGGAACAACAGTCATCTGTGATAAATTCCTTGAGATTGTTAAAAACCTACCTGATAATGAAGATATTCTCTTTGAAAACAAGGATGACAAATTAACAATAAAAGTAGAAAGTAAACGTATTGATTTTAAATTAAGAACAATTGATATTTCTGCTTTTCCAGAACTTTCTTTTAATGAAGATACTTCTTCCTTTAAAGTACCTCAAAAAGATTTTACAGACATGATTAATCAAGTAATCTTTGCCGTAAGCGATGATGAATCAAAATATGCAATGAATGGGGCTCTGTTGGAGAAAAATGGAACTTCTTTAGTTTTAGTTGCCACTGACGGAAGAAGACTTTCTTATATTTGCAGAAAACTTGAAACTGAAATTCCAGATTTTCCAAAAGCCGATATTCCTAGTAAATTCCTAAATCTTGTAAGAAAGCTCTCTATTGAAGAAGGTGATTTTGAATTCTTTGTAGGACAAAATAGTATTTCAATAGGTTTTGGAAGTTGTACAATTTCATCTAACCTTATTAAAAATGAGTTCCCTGCCTACAAGAGAGTAATACCAGAAAGACAGAGCAAATCTTGTATTGTAAATATTAATGAGCTTTCTGAAGCTCTTAAGAGAGTATCGTTGCTTGTTGAAAATAAATATAAAAAGGTTGTTCTTGAGTTTACAGAAAACAAGCTTTTACTTTACTGCAACGAAAACGAAAGTGGTGCAGGAAGAGAAGAGATTGAGTGTAAGTATGAGGGTGAAGAATACAAGTGTGCTATGAACTACACTTATCTCTTAAGCCCATTAAAGGTTATGGATGGCAAAGAAGTAAAAATAGAATTTACTGATACTGTTAGACCATTTACTGTGAAATCGGAGCCTGAAAGGGATTATCTGCATGTGATAATGCCTATGAATCTCAATTAAATGCTAATAAAAAGTTTGTCACTTAAGGGCTTTAGAAACCTTGTTAATTGTGACATTGATACTTCTTATAAACAAATCATTCTCAAAGGTGAAAACGGCCAAGGGAAGACTAATCTTCTTGAGGCTGTTTATCTTTTGTGTTATGGAGCTTCTTTTAGAACGCAAAACCTAAGAGAAGCAGTGAAGCATGGAGAGGATTTCTTTCTTATACGTTCTACTTTTGAAGATAGTATGAACCTTGAAAGAAAAGTGGAAATTTCTTTCTTAAATGGAAAGAAAAAAATCAAACTTGATAATTCTGAGATAAAAGACAGGAAAGATTTAATTTACAGCATTCCATGTATTGCATTTACTCATGATGATATTTCCTTTGTTAGAGGTGAGCCTGAAAATAGAAGAAGGTTTTTTGATCAGACAATGTCTATGTATGACCCTTCTTTCTTTGATGATTTAAGAAGATATAAGCTCATTTTAAGACAAAGAAATGCTGCAATAAAGGAGCAAAGTTTCTCTTTACTTGATATATATGATGAAAAGCTTGCTTCCTATGGACTTCTTATAATGAAAGCTCGTAGAGCAGTTTTAAATTCCTTTTCTACAATTTTTCCTGATATATACAACGCTGTAGCTTTAGAAGATAGAAAAATTGGAATTTCTTATAAACCTTCTTGGAATGAGAATCTTAGTTTAGATGAAATTATTACTTATCTTGGTAATCAAAGAGATATTGATATTAAAATGATGACAACCACTAGCGGTCCACATAGGGATAGATTTATTGTAACAGATGCTTATGGGCCTTTTGTTAATAATGCGTCTACCGGACAGATGAGATTAGCATCGCTTGTCTTTAGATCTGCACAGGCTGCTTTTTATAGACAGAAGACTGGTTTAAATCCTGTATTTTTAATAGATGATGTCCTATTAGAGCTAGATGCCCCTAAAAGAGCAAGGTATCTTTCATATTTAGGACATTATAATCAAGCCTTCTTTACTTTTCTTCCAGAAGAAAAATACTTTGGATCTTTCTTTGATTTAAGTGATGGATGTTCTAAAATATACAAAGTGAGTAATGGAAAGTTGGAAGATGAAAGACAACTATAATGATGAAGCAACTGAAAGAATTTCTCCAGATGTTCCTATTGAAAGTGGGGCTTATATAGATAAGGTTTTTGAAAAATTTGGAATAGATGTTAATTCTCCAGAAGTTCAATTAAACATTAGATGGAAGGACATAGTAGGAGAAGATTTATCAAAAGTTATCGGGTTTGAAAAGATAGCGGAGAATACGTTAGGCGTTGTTTGTAAGAGCGCTTCTATTGCTTCTTATGTGAGATTAAATTCTAGCGATATTATAAAAAAGGTGGATTCGGCTTTTCCTGAGTTAGAGATAAAAAAAATCTCGGTAAGAGTTCAGCCGTATAGGAGGTTTTAGATGATTGAAAGAACTTTTATTGCAATTAAACCAGATGCAGTTCAAAGAGGACTAATTGGTAAAATAATAGCCCGTATTGAGGATAAGGGTTATAAAATTGTGGCTTTGAAGATGCTTCAGGTATCTGATGAACAGGCTGCAAAACATTATGAAGAACATTTTGGTAAGCCTTTTTATCCAAATTTGGTAAAGTTTATCACAAGCGCTCCTATTGTTGCCATGGTTGTAGAAGGTGAAGATGCTATTCTTGGGATGAGACAAATTATGGGAAAAACCAACCCTTCTAATGCTGAGGTTGGAACTATTCGTGGAGATTTTTCACCTGAAATGAGTTTTAATGTTATTCATGGGTCAGACGGTCCGGAAAGTGCAAAGAGAGAAATAGGCATTTATTTTAAGCCTGAAGAAATATGCGACAAGTGGCAAACTGCATTTGAAATCTTAAAAGAGAAGATGTCAAAGTAGTAGCCCTTGACCAAAATTGTGCATAAATTTATACTCAATTGCTCAGTGAATACACTAGCGTTAACGAAAATCCCGCTTTAAGCGATATATATGGAGATATACCATGAGTTACAAGGGCAAAAGAACATACCAGCCAAGTAAAGTCAAAAGAAACAGAAAGTTTGGATTCAGAGCACGTATGGCAACAAAAGGTGGCCGTCTCGTTTTAGCAAGAAGAAGAGCTAAGGGCAGACATAGTCTTTCCGTCTGTGATGAAAAAAAGCCTTACTAAAAACCAGATAATTAGACTTAGAGCAGATATTGACAATCTCTTTAGAGCGGGAAAAAGATATTCTCTTTCCTGCTTTAAGTTATATGTAACGACCAACAATTTTTGTTACAGTAGAATGATTGTCATTCCTGCTAAACACTATGGAAATTCAGTCCAGAGAAACCTAATTAGACGACAGATTAAAGAAATATGGCGTCTTAATCAGGATAAAATTAAGAATGGATTGGATATGGCCATTGTGGTGTACCCTGGCAAAGAATTGGCTTATGAAGAAAAGGAAAATATATTATTAAATCTCTTTGAAAAAAGTAGCTCACTTGTGGGCTGATTTTTCATTTTCATAATCCTCTTGTTTTGCCTCCGATAATTGATTTTAGGAGCTAAAAAATGGATGGAAAGTCTATACTAGCAGTAGTACTATGCGTTATTGTCATTTTTGCAGGAATGTTTATTCAAACCACATTCTTCTCAACAACCCCAACCGCCTCTAGCACCGCTGAGAACCAGACCACAGAAGTTGTAGACGAGCAGACAACTAAAACCGTAATCACGGCACTTGCTGACAACAACTCAACCGATACCTTCACCTACGAAACCGATATTTTTGAAATAACGTTTGACCCAGTAGGTGCAAGCATTAAGTCTTTAACAATGAAAGACCATGCAAACGCAGACGGTGAACATGTTGATTTAGTATTCAAAGGTGAAAGTGATCATAATGCCTTCCTTATGTATTGGGGAGATGATTTTACAACTCCAATTCTTGATACTTTTGCTTATAAAGTTGATGGAAAAAAGGTTGTTTTCACACATGATTACAAGGATGAAAAAGGAAACCTCTTTACTGTAAAGAAAACTTTTGAGTTTAAAGATAGTGATTATCTCTTTGCTGTATCTGTTGATATTGTTGGAGATTCTTCCTTTACAGGACTTTCAGACGGTACTTATGCCTACACCATTGCCTACGAACCGCAGGTTGGACCTTCCTTCACACAAATGAAGAACAATAGTTATGACTACAGAAGAGTCTACACCAACGAGTATAAAGACAATGGCAAGACAAAAAAGAGAACGGTTAGCCTGACAAACGGAAGTTATGAAACTACCAGCAATTTAAAATGGATAAGTCTTACTAGTAAGTACTTTACAGTAATTGCAGCTCCAGAAAGCAACGTTTCTTATAAGTACACAGCAAAGCAGAGTACTGATGGTGACATTGCTCAGAGCAATGGTATTTACCTTTCAAGACCAGCAACAGATGCCTCTTCAAGTGACACTGTTTATTTCTACTGTGGACCTCAGCTTAAGAAATATTTGGGTACCTATTACAGTGGAACAGATAATGCTTGGGGTTTGAAGGGTCTTAATCTTGATGATGCCATGGAAAGTGGTTCATGGTTAGGATGGCTTGAGACAATCCTTAAGTGGATGCTGAATCTTCTTTATAAGATTATTCCAAACTACGGTATTGGAATAATTCTTCTTACAATCCTTCTTAAGCTTCTACTTTGGCCTCTTTCCAAGAAGAGTACAGAGTCTACAGCAAAGATTTCAGCTTTAAATCCACAACTGGAGGAACTGAGAGTCAAATATAAGGATAATCCTCAAAAGCTTAATCAAGAGACTGCTGATCTTTATAAGCAGGAAGGCATTAATCCAATGGGTGGATGCTTGCCAATGCTTATTCAGTTCCCAATTCTCATTGCTTTCTATGGATTGTTGAATAAGCATTTTGAGCTTAGAGGTGCAATGTTTATTCCTGGTTGGATTTCAGACCTTTCTGCACCAGAAACTATTTTCACACTTGGTTTCAATATTCCATTCTTGGGATCAGAAATTCACCTACTGCCAATTGTTTACACTGTGAGTATGATTCTTTCAATGAAGATGGCAAATGGGCAGTCAAAGAATTCTGCACAAGGTGGTGGAACAATGGCCTTTATGACCTATGGCATGCCAATTTTGTTCTTCTTTATTCTCTACAGTGCACCATCCGGACTTCTTTTGTACTGGACTGTCAGTAATATTCTCTCAATTGGTCAGCAGATTTATGTAAATAAAGTTGTTAAAAAAAGACCACCTAAAGAGGTTAAAAAAGAAGTTAAGGTTCCTGAAGCGGTAAGAAAGTATCAGGAAAAGCTTAAAAAGATTGAAGAAGAAAAAGCAAAGGCTGAAAAAGAAGCCGCAAAGAACGCGAAAAAGAATAAGTAAACAGGGGAAATAATATGACTAGAGATTTTGAAGGAAAGACGGAGCAGGAAGCCATTAATAAGGCTGTAGAAGAGCTTCATATTGAAAGAGAAGACTTTGACGTAGAGATTCTTGATAATGGCAGAAGAGGCCTTTTTAAGAAGGCTAATGTAAAAATTAGAGTTCACATTGATACTCCAGAAGAAGAGCCGGTTGCTCCGGTAATGCAGGAAGAAGTAGGCGAAGAGCCTAACCTTTCAGAAGAACCAGAAGAAGAGGAAGAAGAAGAGACTTTAGAGCCTAATGAAGAGCTTGAGACGCAGGTTTGTGCCTTCCTTGATGGTGTAATTGAGCACATGGGATATAAGTCAACTACAAAAGTTACTTCAAGAAAGGGGAAAAAAGTTAATCTTACAATTGAGAGTGATGACTCCAACATCATTATTGGAAGAAAGGGAAAGAACCTTGATGCTCTTCAGATTCTTGCAAATGTTTATGCAGGCAAGATTGATTCTGAAAGAAAGATTATCATTGATTCTGAGGCCTACAGAGTTAGACATGAAGAGCAGATTATCAAAAATGCCTACAAGACAGCTCAGATTGTTAGAAAGACTGGAAGATCTCATCTTCTTGAGCCAATGAATCCGTATGAAAGAAGACTTGTTCATACTGCTTTAAACGATGTTACTGGCATTGAAACCAAGAGTGAGGGCGAAGGTCTTTACAAGCAGGTTAGAATCATTAGCAAGAGAAAGAGATATAACTAATTCTGTTAAAAACACAGTAAAAGGTCCTCAACTGAGGGCCTTTTTTTATAACTCTTTTTCTAGAGAGGCCTTAAGTTCTGCAGCTTTTTCTTGGGAGAATTGAGCGCCAGTTTGTTTGATTATTTGGCCGGCAAGGGTGGAGGCAATCAAGCCACTTTCATTGATATCAAGGCCTTTGCACTGTCCGTACAGGAAGCCTGCAGCATAGGTGTCTCCAGCGCCAGTGGTATCCACAGGAGTTTCTGGTCCCATAACTGGAATCTCATACATAACGCGTTTGTGGCTGATAAAGGAACCTTTCTTGCCGTTTTTGACAATGGCTGTCTCACAAAGTTTTCCCATGCTCTTGCAGCATTCATAAGGGTCATAGTTATCAAAGAGCATTCTGGCTTCTTCTTTGTTTGCAAAAACAATATCACAGCTTTCCTTGATGAGCTCTAAAAAGGAGTCTCTGTACCTTCCAACGGCAAAAGGATCTGCAATATCAAAAGAAATTTGTACTCCATTTGCTTTTGCAATTTTCATAGCCTTTCTTATTGCTGCTTTTTGGCCTTCTGTGTCCCACATATAACCGGTGAAATGGAAGTATTTGGCATGTTTAACTTCCTCTTCACAGACATCGTCTTCAACATAATCTCTGTTAGCACCTAAATAGGTATTCATAGTTCGTTCTGAATCTGGAGTAATCAGAATTATGGAGGAACCAGTTACATTTGTGGATATTGCCAGATTATCTTTTACTCCTAAGGAGGAGAGGCGTTCTTTATAAATAGCTCCGTACTCGTCCTGCCCAACTTTGCCACCTAAAGTGGTCTGAATACCAAGCGAGGCTAGGGTTATGACTGTATTAGGACAGGAGCCACCACAAGAAAACTGGGGCTCCTTTTTTGTTTTTATAAAATCAGTTAACTCAAGCCTCTTTTCAAGGGTAATGAGATTCATAGTGCCCTTATAGAGGCCGAGTTTTTCTAAATCTTTATCCTCAACATTGACTATTACGTCAATGAGAGGGTTTCCTATTCCGTAAACCATGGGAACAGTTTAACTCTTTGTTTCTTACAGTTCAATTAAAATTGACAATGCAAGGATCATATCCTTCTGGTGCTTCAAACCCCAAGAGCTCAATACAGGTGGTAGCAATGCTACTAATTCCAAGTCCCTGTGCAAGTTCTGTAGAATATTCGCCGTTGTAACAAGGGTCAAAGAGAATGCATGGTACTGGATTCAGGCTATGACTGGTTTTTGCTTTTGGTTCACCATTAGCCTTAAGCTGAGGTTCGCCTTTCTTGTTGTGCTCAATCATGTCATCGGCATTGCCGTGGTCAGCTGTGATGAGCAGGATTCCACCTGCCTTGCGGACAGCTTCTGCAATTCTGCCAATCTGGAGGTCTAGGCCTTCCATGGAGCAGACAACTGCTTCAAATACGCCAGTGTGGCCTACCATGTCGCCGTTTGGGAAGTTCATCTTGATGAAGTCCCACTTTCCGCTTTCAACTTCAGTGATGACTCTGTCTGCAATTTCTGCGCATTTCATCCATGGGCGCTGCTCAAAAGGAACAATATCGGATGGAATTTCTACATATTCTTCAAGTTTTTCATCAAACTTACCGCTCTTGTTTCCGTTGAAGAAGTAGGTTACATGTCCAAATTTCTGAGTTTCAGAAATTGAGAACTGTTTAACTCCGCAAGCGCAGAGATATTCAGCCATTGTTCTGTCAATTGCAGGAGGTGCAACAAGATACTGACTTGGAACATGGAGGTCTCCGTCATATTCCATCATGCCGGCGTATTCAACGTTTGGAACCCGCTTTCTGTCAAACTCTTTGAGGTCTTTTGCTTCAAAAGCCTTTGTTATTTCAAGAGCTCTGTCGCCTCTGAAGTTAAACAGAATTACGCTGTCATGGTCTTCAATTGTTCCAACTGGCTTTCCATCTTTTGCAATAACAAATGGTGGAAGGTCCTGGTCAATTGCACCGGTTTCCTGTCTGAGGGTTGTGATTGCATTATGAGCATTATCAAAATATCGGCCTTCACCAAGCACGTGGGTTTCCCAGCCCTTTCTGACCATATCCCAGTTTGCATTGTAGCGGTCCATTGTAATGACCATTCTTCCGCCACCAGAGGCAATTTTACCGTCAAAACCATCTGTAGAGAGATCTTCAAGGAACTTCTCAAATGGGTCAAAATAATCAAGAGCAGAGGTTTCTCCTACGTCTCTTCCATCAAGAAGGGCATGAACTCTGACCTTCTTAACGCCTTCTTTTTTGGCTTCAATAATCATGTCCATGAGATTCTTAATGTGGCTGTGAACGTTTCCATCACTAAGAAGGCCAATGAAATGAAGGGTGGAATTGTTGGCTTTTGTATTTGCAACAAGCTTTTTCCAAGTTGCTCCCTGGAACATTAATCCGCTTTCAATTGAAGAGGCGACAAGTTTTGCTCCCTGTGCAAAAACTCTTCCACAACCCATTGCATTATGACCAACTTCAGAGTTCCCCATATCTGCATCTGATGGAAGACCAACGGCTGTACCGTGAGCCTTAAGCTTTGTCCAAGGGCAGGTTGCAAAGAGTTTGTCTAAATTCTTTGTCATAGCCTGTTTTACTGCATCGCCGTCTTCATACTTTCCAAAGCCAACGCCATCCATGATGAGAAGGACAACTGGTCCGTTTCTCTTTATCTTTCCTGTTTTAGCAAGTTTTTCAACCATGATTTTTTCCTCGCAAATATATTCAAATATTAATGTTTGTAGCCTTTAGGGTAAAGCTCAGAGAGGCTTTGTTGCTTCTTTGAGATAATCAAGAGAACTCTCGTCTACCAAATCACAAAGGACGTCGTAAACCCAATGATGATACTCGTTTATTTCTGCAATTTCGTCAGCTGTGAGCATCTCTTTGCAAATGAGCTCTCTTTCATACGGGCAGGCTGTCAATGTCTCAAAAGTGTAAAACTCTCCAAATTCACTGGTCATTGCGTCAGTTACGGCTATCAAATTCTCAATTCTAATACCGTGTCTGCCTTCTTTGTAGAGCCCTGGCTCATCACTTACAACCATACCTTTTTCAAGTGCAACTGGAAGGCTCTTTCCAAAGTTAGCCGATATTCTCTGAGGTCCTTCATGAACACTAAGTCTAAATCCAACGCCATGTCCTGTTCCGTGGAAGTAGTTCATGCCTTTCTGCCACAAGAACTGGTGAGCCAAGACATCTAGCTGTACTCCAGTTGTTCCTTTTGGGAATACTTGAGAACAAAGGGCCAAATGTCCTTTGAGAACTAACGTGTAATCTTCTTTTTGCTCTTGGGTAGGCTCTCCAAAGAGAATAGTTCTAGTGACGTCAGTGGTTCCGCAGGTGTACTGTCCGCCTGAATCCAAAACCAAAAGTCCATTTCCTGTGATAGCCTTATCTGTCTCCTCTGTTGCACTGTAGTGCACAACTGCTCCGTGATCTCCAAAGCCAGCAATAGTTGAGAACGATGGTCCTAAGTATTCTTCTTCAAGAGCTCTCTCATCTTCCAAAGCCTGAGAAATTGTAAGTTCTGTGAAGTCGTACTCGTTTCTTTTTACCATAGCTAAGAAGTTGACAAGAGCTACACCATCAAGAATATGAGCTACTCTCATGCCTTCAAGTTCTGCTTCATTCTTACAGGCTTTGAAGTTGGTGGAGTATTCAATGCCTTCTGAAAGCTTGACGTTTTCAGCTTTATCAAGAGCATTTTTGAGTTTCATATTGATTCTGTCTGGATTAATTCTAACAGTACAATTTTTAAGACTTTCAAGAACAGGAACAATCTGATCATAATCAAGGACTTTATACAAAGAAGGTTTTACCTTGGTGAAACGAGCTTGTGGGGTGAATAGAAGAAGTTGTTGATGACCAATTAAGAGGTGGGAGACAAATACAGGAGTATCGTCAATGTCCCGACCTCTGAGATTTAGAAGCCATGCAATATCATCAAGACTTGATATGAGAAGATAGTCTTCATGATTTTTATTAGCCATTTCCCGCATTCTAATAATTTTTGAGGTTACGCTTTCTCCGCAGGTTTCATCATCCATTTCTTCTACCGGATATTCAGGCATGGCTGGTCTATCTGTCCAAATATTGTCCAAAAGGTCGTCCATTGCCACAATATTGAGCCCATTGTCTTTGTAGGTGTTCATTTCTGAAACCATTAAAGTTTCTGCGGAAATACCAATTTTTTCACTCTTTATAAAAGTCTCTTTCAAAAATTCAAGAGGGCTGGTGGCTTCTGGGCCGTCAACCTTTCTCATTTCATAACAGGTGCCTTGAATTTGCTCTGCACACTGTACAAAGTAGCGAGAATCTACCCAAATCAAAGCCTCGTCTTTGGTTATAATGACGGTTCCGGCGCTTCCAGTGAAGCCGCTAATCCACTTTCTGGATTGCCAACGGTCACTGACATACTCGCTCTTGTGTGGATCTGTTCCATTGATAATCCAAGCACTGAGCCCGTTTTTTTTAAGCTCTTCTCTAAGAAGCTTTACTCTGTCATTTACTTTCATTTATTTTTCCTCTTTGATTTTGAATTCATTTTATAGACAATGGGATTAGACTTCTTTGCATATATCATAAAAGCAACACCTGCAATGAACATAATAAAGCACAGTATTTGCCCCATTGAGATGTTAAAGAAAGATTTGAATAGGGCAGTAGGTTCTGTCTCTTTTCCAAGCTTTATAATAAAACCAAGCTGTTCATCTGGTTCTCTGAAATACTCAAGACAGAATCTGACAAAGCCGTAGCCTGTAAAATAGGCGCCTGTTACCATGCCAGGGCCATGTTTAGCTTTGTTTTTATTTGCAATAGGCCTTACAATAAACCAGATTATCAGGAATAAAAAGATTCCCTCAAAGAAGGCTTCATATAGTTGGGAAGGATGCCTTGGAAGATTAACCATGTCTCCAATCTCATAGGAGAGGCCAATTTTATCAGCTATATCACGAACCCAGGCTATTGTTGTGGAAAAAGAAGGAGCCTCTGGGAATACCATTCCATAGGAACTTCCTGTGACACGTCCCCACAATTCTCCGTTAATAAAGTTTCCCAGTCTTCCAAAAGTATAACCAAGTGGAATACCTGCAATTACTGTGTCCGCTAAGTCTAAAAATTTATATTTGTACTTTTTCCCAAATAGCCAACCACCAAAAATAGCGCCAAGGACGCCTCCATGATAGCTCATTCCCGGAAGTCCAATGAATTTTCCATTTCTAAAGGGCCAGAAAATCATCCAGGGGTGAGTCCAGTAATACCAAGAGCCATCATATATTAAGGTGGAAAAGAGCCTAGCGCCTAAGAGAAGAAAGCCAATTGTATAACAAAATAAATCTACAGAAGCGTCACTGTTCATATAACCTAGTGCGCCTCTTTTGCATTGATACCTAAATAAAAGGTAGCAGGTACCAAAAGCAAAAACATACATTAAGGCATACCATCTTACGGGAAGGAAAGAAACCACGTAAGGAGAAATCCATTTTGGAAAATCTACGTACAGCAACATGTCCTGAGTCTACCACAAACCCGATTTATGAGAAATATGTTTTTTAGGTGTCGATTAAGGATTTAAGTTACGTTAAGTCAAAAATGTAGTATATTGCAGGCATGAAGAGAACATTAGTTTTAATTTTAATCATGGTGGTTGCCCTTGGCAGCGTTTTTGCAAATGGTTCTGAAGAACAGCTTCTTTTCGAGAATCTACTCAGAAATCAGCAGTCTCAAGGAACAACTACGTCTACTACCACAACAAGTAGTAAGGTAACCAAGCAGTACACTAATACGTCTTCTGCTATGAGTTCGCAAACAATTTCTAGGGATATGGATTCTCTTGAAAGGCTTTACCAGTACGTCAACAAGTACTACCTGTACGACATAGACTACGATGCCGTTTATGATGCAATGGCAACGGCTTTGTTTGATGCCCTGGATGATAAGTACACCTATTACATCACTTCAGAAGAATCTGAAGAATATTCTGAAGAAATTTCTGGAGAATACGGAGGACTTGGAATTTATTTCTCCAAAACAAATTTAGAATATCAGGATTCTGAAGATGAGAGCACGTTGTACTGTAATATCACTCAGGTATTCTCAAATACCCCAAGTTCAAAGGCAGGTCTTGTTGCTGGCGATATGATTACTCATATTAATGGAGACTCTGTTGTTTCTATGACAGCAAATGAGTGTGCTGCAAAGATGAAAGGTGAGGTTGGTACTACAGTAGATATCACAATTAAGAGGGGAAGTTCTTCCTTTACTCTTACTTTGACCCGTGCAAAGGTTACCGTTCCAACTGTTGAGTACGGCATGCTTGATAGTAAAGTTGCCTACCTCAAGATTACAGAATTCTCTCAGAGTACACTAACAGCGGTAGAAGAAGCTTTAGAAGCTCTTGAGAAAGATGGAATGAAGAGTCTTATTATTGATCTCAGAGACAATCCTGGTGGAGATGTAGATGTTACACTTTCAATTGCAGACTTGTTTATTGATGGTTCTAAACTGCTTTCTGTTTCCTATAAGGATTCCTCTCAGGATGTTACCTACGTAGCCAGTAAGGGAACTGTGGTAGACGAAGATGTGAAGGTTGCAATTCTTATAAATGAAGGAACTGCAAGTTCTGCAGAAATTCTTTCTTCTACCATGAGAGATAATGGGAGAGCAAAGTTGTTTGGCGCTACAAGCTATGGAAAAGGAATCATGCAGCAGATTTCTTCCTTTGGTGAAGGCTACACTTCTGTAACCGTTGCAAGCTTTGTTCCACCAAGTGGTGACACAATTCATGGAGTTGGCGTAAAACCTGATGTAGAGATTGAGACCCTCGTTGTTAATGAAGATGAAGTTGAAGCTTACACCGCTCTTGTAAATGGAACGACAATTTCAGACTTTGTTAAGGCAAATCCTGATTACACAGATGCAAACGTTGCTAAGTTTGTTAAAGAAAATCAAGCTACCGGTCTTAGAACTGAAATTCTCCAGGTTCTTGTAAGAAATGAGTATTACTCTCAAATGAGTGCAGAAGACAGACCAATTGCAGATGTGAAGTATGATTCTGTTTGTAAGGCTGCTTACGAGTATCTTACAGGTACTACAAACTAGTGTCTTGAGTTAGTTTGTTAAAAAAAGGTGTGATTTTTCCTATCTTCAGTATTTAAAAGGAAAAAGCCCATTTAAAAGCTACTTTTTACACACACTATTGCACAAGTTATGCACAACCTATACCCCTCCTGTTAGGAACTATCCTAGGGAGGGTTTTTTATATCCTTCCAAGTTTGGTACTAATCAGGCGGTTAGTAAAAAATAAAACCTTATATAATAAAGAATTAGCGGTTAGATAAATGTGACAATTTGTTTAAAAGTTATATAACTTTTTAAGTATTTTTTATAGTTTTGTTTAAGCAATATTTTGAGTTTTCCACAAAAGTTTTGCACAAGTTATTAACAAGTTGTTTCAAGGATTGTTTGAACGGCTCCAATTGCGTAAATTGAGGCTGTTTCACATCTTAATATGTTTGTTTTCAATAAAATAGCTTTAAAATCTGCCTCTAATAAAAGCTCGCATTCTTTGTCTGTAAGTCCACCTTCAGAACCAACAACGAGGGCAGTGGTGCCAACAAAGCCTTTTACTACAGAGAGAAGGTCACTTTGGTCTTCTTCTAGCTTGCACTGATGAAGCACGAGGCCCAAGGTAGGCTCACTCTTTGCTCTTTTTTTAAGATCTTCCGGGATGTCTTTGATCTTTATTGGACCTTCAACTGTAGTAGGTATCATAGATCCACTTTGTTGTATTGCTTCTTTAATAATTGAATCAAATCTGGCGAGTTTAGAAGCTTCTTTTCCGTTCATATTAGCAACACAGTTTTCGCTGTTAACCAAAACAATGGTTTTAACTCCTGCTTCCGTTGCTTTTTTTATAATGTCATCAAGCTTTCTTCCCTTTGGAAGACATTGATATAGAATAATGGGTTTTAGAGGTCTAGCTTCAGGAAGTGAATCTGTGAACTCAGTAGCCTCTTTTGAAGGTGTTGCTTCCAAAATGCAGCTGCTTTTGGTTATCTGAGCTATTGTTAGCTCCCATAAGAATCCCTTGACGTCTCTTCCCATAAGCTTTTGTCCTTCTTTTAATCTTAAGGCTCTGACAAGATAATTATACTCTTTGCCGGTTAGTAATATTGAAGGTTCTCCATTGAAGGTTTTGGGAAGTAAAAAAAGACGCATTATTCCTCCTGTGTTTTCTTTATTATAACCAAAAGAGGAGGCCTTATGCTATTATAGGCCTTGGAGGATCCCATGAACGTACCTTTAAGTGAATATCCAAGACCCCAAATGAAAAGGGACAGCTATCTCTGCCTAAATGGCCTATGGAGTTTACAGTTTATATCGGACGGCAAAGAGGCAAAAACCTATTCCATTTTAGTGCCATACTCTCCAGAGAGCGTTTCTAGTGGTGTACAGCGAACTCTGCAGGCACACGAAACCATGCGTTACAGCCGCCACGTAGCTTTCCCTGACCCGATAGATTTTAAGAGAGAGAAATTAATTCTCCACTTTGGTGCCGTTGATTATAGGACTCTAGTTTATATTAATAGCCAACAGGTTTTTGAGCATATAGGTGGCTATTTACCCTTTGAGGTTGAGGTAAAGGAAAGAGAATTTGACTTAGATGTTTTGGTGCAAGATCCTGGAGATACCAAGGAGATTTCAAGAGGAAAGCAGAGTAGCAATCCTGGGGGAATTTGGTATCCTCAAACCAGTGGAATCTGGCAGACGGTTTGGATGGAAAAAGTTCCTTGTACCTATATCAAAAAATATAAGATACTCCCTGACTTACAAGGCTTTTATCTTACCGTTTTCATGAATGATGGTTCTGAGTGCCCTTGCAAATTAAAGCTTCTTGAAAAAGAGTATGAGTTTCAAACGAGAACTACTTTCAGGGTTAATATACCAAAGGCCCATTGTTGGACGCCTGAAGATCCTTTTCTTTATGATTTTGTAATCACCGCTAAAGAAGATAAAGTCAGTGGTTATGTTGGACTTAGAACTTTTGGTATAGGAAAGGATAAAAATTCAAACAATGTCCTATTATTGAATGGTAGGCCATATTTTCATCATGGTCTATTGGATCAAGGCTATTATAAGAATGGCTTTTATACTCCACAGTCAGACAAGGATTTCATAAATGATATTAAAACAATGAAAGACTTAGGCTTTAATACCCTAAGAAAACACATAAAGATTGAACCTCTTAGATGGTACTATCATTGTGACAAACTTGGCATGTTGGTTTGGCAAGACATGGTTTCTGGAGGTGGAAAATATAAGACATCAACTGTGACCTTTCCTTTAATTATTGGTTCTCATCTTAAAGATAATAAGTATGAGAAGTTTGCCAGAGAAGATGAGCAGGAACGTCAGATCTGGGAACAAGAGGCTTATGAAACGGTGGAACATTTGTTTAATGTGATTTCTCTTGCAATGTGGGTTCCTTTTAATGAAGGGTGGGGACAGTTTGATAGTGCAAGGATAGTTGAGAATATTAAGGCGCTAGATAACAGCAGGACTATTGATCATGCATCGGGCTGGCAAGACCAGGGGATAGGGGATTTCAAGAGCCTTCACGTTTACTTTAGGCCGTACAGATTTCACAAGGATAAGCAGGGGCGTTGTGTGATTCTTACAGAGTTCGGGGGCTATGGATATGATACAAATACTACGGGGAAAAAGAGCTTTATCTACAAGAAGCTGAGGTCTAAATTGGAGCTGACTCAGGCTATTGTCAAACTTTATGAGAAGCAAATCCTTCCTGCAAAGCGAAAGGGGCTAGCTGCTGCAATTTATACCCAACTTTCTGATGTAGAGCAGGAAACTAACGGTCTAATAACCTATGACAGAGAGGAGCTTAAGGTGCTTCAAAAACCTGTGTTGGAAATCTCAAAGAAGCTTCAACAGGATTAATAGGTAGCTTGTTTGTACTTGTCTATGAGGTTCTGATATCTTCCTAGGATTGTATCCATCAATTCTCCGTCCCATGGGATTGGGATGGTATCGTAGGCGGCTTTTCCCATTGCTTTTCTTTGATCTTCTGGAAGCTTGAAGAAATTTTCAATTTTGTTGCAGATGGCTTGGTCGTCATCCTGTGCAAGAAGGCCGTTTACGCCATCCTGAATGACTTCTGCGGTGCAAGAACCTGCAGCAACAAGGCCTGGAGTATATTGAGCGGCGGCTTCTCTTAGAACCATTGGAGCATTGTCATAAACAGAAGGGAAGAGAAAGAGGTCTGCAATGTAGTAAATGCAGTCCAGAATTTCAAAATTCTGAAGATGTCCTGTCATTATAAGATTGGAAGTTATTCCGCAATGTTCTGCTAGGTCTCTTACTCCTTGTTCGTCTGGCCCCTGGCCTGCAAGCACCAGTTGGAAGTCATTACCTTGCTTTTTTAGAAGTCCGCAGGCTTCAATGACTCTCTTTAGGTTTTTCTTCCAGTTGATTTGTCCAACAAAGAGGATTACTGGTTTATCGCCATGAATACCATATTTGGATCTGACCCATGGGATTAGATCTGCATGAAGGACTCTCTTATTGGTGCCGTTTGGCATGACAATTACATCGCCTTTATAGCCGTACTCTTTAAGAGTCTCTCCTGTGCCTTCTGAGACTGCCCAGACTTCATCGCACTGGCTGTAGAAGTCTGCAACTATCTTTGCTCCCACCTTGGCAACAGATTTCATTTTTGTGACTTCAAGAATATCGTCATAGAATTTGGTGTGGAAGGAGCCAATTACTGGAATGCCCTTGCTTTTTGCGTAATGAATTCCAATGTTGCCGGCAAAGGCTGGACCATGAACATGACAAATATCCAAATCAATATGGTGCATTCTGGATACAAAATGAGGGTCAAAGTGCTTGAAACCAACTCTCCAGGGAAGTTTTGGGGATAGTTTTACGGAGAGGAAGTCAACTATTTCGTAAGGATAAACTCCTCTGTAGCCGGTGTCATACATTGGAGTTATGACGTAAACTTCATTGCCTCTGGCAGACATTGTGTCCGCATAGGCTTTCATTACTCTTCCTACTCCGTCAAATACAGGGATAAAGGATTCTCCAAATTGTCCAATAACCATTTTTACCTCCAAGGGTTTTTAATACAGACTAATTGAATTTCTTGCTGAGAGAATGGAATTTGCTATGTATCCAAGTGTCAGTAATATTGAACCAATTAAGTCTGAATAAGGCAGACTGAAATAGAACGTTACAAAAATGCCTTCAATAAGGACTATTGAAGTAAGATGTTTGAAAGTTCCAATTCCAGGTGGGTCTGTAAACATTAAAATTAGGTTTGCTATAAAAGCAACTGCGCTAAGTATTACTAAAATCCAAAAAGAGGGAATAGATGTAAAAATATTTTCGTAAGAGGGTGATAGTGGCAGAAGAAGCCCTAGAATAATGGCAATTCCCAGACTTATACCTTTTAAGAAGGAAACGGCGCTGTATTCGTTGTTTTGATAATATAGAGCAGCGCTAATTGTTGAAAGAAGTATTAAAACAACAGCACCAATTTGTATTCTCTCTAGTACAACAGGTGGAATAAAACATTGTCCTGTAAGTTCTGTGTAATGAAAAAAAACTCTTGTTTCTAGGAGAGCAGCAGACAATAAAAAAAGGTCTGCAAAAGCATTTCCAGGAGATTCTCCATAGTACCAAGTTTTGCAGTAAATAAGAGTGAAAGCCAATAAGGATAACGTCCGTAAGATAGATTCTCCAAATGGAAAATAATCTTTCAAGGTTGTACTTTCACTTGAATAGAGAACTAATCCTCCATTCAAAGCAGCAGTGAGGCATAAGGCTAAAATAGAGAGAAGAAGGATTAGCAAAACTATGATTAAAGCTTTACTTCTCATTAAACTATATCCTTCTCCCTAATGTTGCAGTCTGCGTTAAGATGAACTGCTGTAAAGCTGGTTCCAAGACCAGCAAGGAGGGTGTCAAACAAAAGTGCAATTCCATTCATCATTGGAAGAACTCCCAAAAGCGAGATTGCCATGCTTGTTGCACTTGAATTGATTAAGCTCATTGCCATAGCTGAGCAGAAGAGAACTTCATAACCAGCATGAAGACAGCTAACAAAGCTTACAATGGTGCAAGCAAGGGCAATTGTGATTAGCTCAGTTGTGGTTGGCATTCTTCCACTGACGGCCAAGACCAGTGAACAGGAACACAAGGTTCCAATCATTGCACTTCCGCCTTTTGTAATTACACTATGAATAGGAAGAGCTGTTGCAACTACCCGCTTTTGGATGCCTAAATTTATACGACAATCGGTATAGAGCGCTGGGAGGCTGAACATGTAGTTTACTGAGAAGAAGGCGGCTGCGGAGGCTGAAAGAAGGCGTTTGATTTGGGTGTACGGATTTCTCTTAAAGCCGGTAGCGATGGCGTAAATCAATGGAAGGATGATTAAAAGTGTGGAGAAACCTACAATACAGAACATCACAACAAAGCGCCAAGAGGCAAAGATGGTTCTGTCCGCCCAAAGGGTTTCAAACCAAACGCCAGAGATGAAGAACACGGCAATCCACATAAGTTGTGAGATTTTTTTGACCAGTCTATACATGACTTCACTTAAAGAATTGAGGACAATGTAGGCCGGACGAATAATTTCTGTGGTTGGTCTTAGTGCGTAACCCATGATTAAGGCTATCAAGATGATAGGAATAAGACAGTCTGAGGACTTAATTAGGTTTAAAAACAAATTAATTGAAAGAGGGTTTGCACTTGAAAGTTTTGTAATTGTTGACTGAGATAAAGCAGTAACAAGTTGAGAAGCGGCCTCTGAATTTGCTGATGATACTGATTTTGACGGGAATGCAATAGGGAAAACTTTGAAAAGTAATGCTGCAGAAACAGAAAGAAGCGCAGTTGTTAAGAGGCTCCAGAAGATGGAGGAAAGCCAAACAAAACCATTGGCGCCCTTCTTTCTTGTAAGGGAAGCTGTTCCAGCCGTCATTGTAATGAGAACTAGTGGGAATACCATAAAGATTCCCAGCTTTAAAGTTACATTAGCCATAAAGTTCATTGTCGAGTAAAAGAATGAACTTTCTTTGAAATTAACCTGAAAGGCAAGCCCCATTGCTGCGGCCGCTAAGTATGTCAACCAAGTCTTCATATCCCATAATTATATTTATAAGTGGTGACAGTTGTCTAGATGGCCTTATTCAAGCAAATTATTTAGTCGGTAATTTGCTTGGCTATTACGTCTTAACCACTTATCAAGTTCTTTTTCTGTTTCTGAAAGGTCCCTTATGCCTTTATTGTTCACTGCTTTGGACAAAACATTAAGGTACAAGGCTTCTTGGAAGGCTTCCCCTCTGTACCAATGGACGCCTTGATACTCATTGCAACCAATAAGCATTTGGAAGGTTTTGTCTTTAAGAAGATTATTAATGTCCTTTGGTGTTGTGCAGGTAAGAATTCCACAACGAATAGCCATTGTTGGCTGAACCTCAAAGAGCCTATCCAAGTGAAGAATTCTTGCAATCTTTACAGTGTCTTCAAGGGTTGAATTATCAGAATGGAGGAAAGGCATTTCAAGGAAAGCTGCTGAAGCTACCGTTGCTAGGCTGTCTTCCATAATCAAATTCCCATTTTGGAAAGGTTTTGTTTTACAGATGATTTCAAGGTTGTTAATCATCTCTAGGATGGTTTGAGCTTTCATTCTCTTTGGATGAAGGCCAAGCTTTTCAAATAGGCCGTTTAGTTCTTCCATGTAGGTGTAGCAGGTTCCCAAGGTTTGCAGGACACCTTTTTTATTAGAGCTAGTAGAAGAGCCATTTAAGAGGGTCTTTAAATCTTTAATAAATTTTTGATTCTTTATAGGTTCAACAGCATCAAAGAAAGGTTCTAGGTAGAGCATTTTCATTTCATAATCAAGGTCTGCCATACCTCTATTTCCCATCTTTTCATAAAGCTTCTGATAGATGCCATCAATGTCCTCAATCTCGTATATATTAGTAAAAACTTTGGTCTGATAGCCATTTAAGGACACTTTTAGACCTTCTTCATAGAGTTTGACAGAAGGCATTAGATAAAATAGGCCGTCATTAAAATTCTTATAAATTACGTATCTTCTGACGCCTCTTGAAAGCCGTAGACTCTTAGCAATTGAGACGGTTTCAAGTCTTCTGTCTTCTCCGTTTCTTACCAATTTAGGAGAAGATTCTGTTATGACACCTTCAACATGTTCATACTGGTTGTTGTAGAGGACAAGGGCCATTTGCTGGTCATCTCCATTGGTGTAGGCAAAGACAGATTCAGCAATATTTCCGTCATTCGTTCTTACGTCAAAGAGTTGGAAATACTTGGATTCAGAAAATAGGTGTCTCATTTTGAGCAGAGGGAAGATTTTTCTCCTGTGCTCTTCAATTAGTCTCTCATTTGGTTTTTCATCCCAATAGGCTCTCTGGTATTCCATTCCATATTTTTCCCTAAAGCCTTCAATTTGACCGTGGCCAAACATTGGAAGTCCTGGCATAGTGGAAAGCAGGGTACAGGCCCCAAAGTATTTGTCTGAATCTCCAAACTGAGCAATGGCGGTATCTTCGTCTGGGTTATTCATGAAATTTACATAACGTTTGAGAATTTCAGGATCAAAGGCAATGGTTGCTTTTATCATGTCTCTATACTTCTCGTTGTCCTGATTTTTAATCATGTGCATGAAAGCACTGTTGTAAACTCTATGCATTCCAAGAGTTCTAACAAAGTAACTTTCCATCATCCAAAAAGCTTCTGCAATAAGAAGGGTGTCAGGCAGTTCTTGGGAGATTCTGTCTACTACTTCTCTCCAGAATTCGTTAGGAATTCTCCTGTTGAATTCTTCCTCCGACATTTCATAAGGAATGCGTCCTGCAATGTCTCCACCCGTACCTGGTTTTGGATACCAAAGTCTCTGAATGTGGCGTTTTGCAAGGGTCATTGCTGCATCAAATCTAATGATGTGGAAGTTTCTAGCAACTTCAAGAATTTGTTGAATGATGGCCTCTCTTGTGACTGGATTGAGAAAATCTAACTGTGCAGTGTCATTCCAGGGCATTGTTGTTCCATCATTACCATGGAAGATATAGGACACTTGTCCTGTTTGGTTATCTATTCTGCGGAACGTAACGGCTGCATCAGTTCTATCATAGTAGTGATCTTCAATTCTGATATCTACGCGACTGTCATTGGATAAATTTGGTCCGTTATACGTATAGGATGGGAACGGAGGGTAGGCTTGTTGCATAAAATATTCACTGTGATTAATTACCCAATCACTATCAAGACCGGTGTGGTTTGGAACCATATCGCTTGCCAGTCTAATACCTCTATCCCAACATCTGGCCTTTAAATTATTTAGAGCCTCCCAACCGCCAAGTCTTGAAGCAATAGTGTAGCCCTTCAGAGAATAGGCCGAAGCTTCTGCATCAGGATTTCCACATAAGACTTTTATATTCTTTGAGGCAGAGCTTCTCTCCCAAAGGCCAATGAGCCATAGGGCGGTGAAGCCACTTGCTTTTAATTCCTCCAGCTCTTCATCTGGTACTTGATCTAGTCTAGAGATATCCCTTTTGTATTTCTTTGAAAGTTGATCCAGCCAAACTAGGGTACTCTTTGCCATCATAACGACATTTGGCATCCAGTTTTTGTCTGGAGTGAACATTTCATAATCTGAATCTTCTTGTTTGAAATCTGGAACATCAATTGGACCTGGGCCTGCACCTTCAAAATGAGGCTTGGTTTCCTCTCTGAGGTAGTCTTGGGCCTTGGTTAATAGGGCTGAAAGTTCATCTGGTATCAATAAATCCCAGTGCTCAGAAATATATTCCAGCTGTTTTAATAGTGAATCAGGGAAAAGTCTTGCCGGCATGGTGAGAAAAGAGAATAAGTCATCAGCATTTTCTGTATTCTCTGTGAAATTAGTCCCTTTTAGGTAGCTTCCCATCATGGCAATCACTGCTTTTGTTCCCTGTGGGAATTCAATATTGCTTTGTTGTAGCATATCCCCAGTTGCTGTAATTATTGCAGGGTTTGCTTCAAGCACCTGGTGAACAAAGAAAGCTCTGGCAGTTTCCTCTAAGGAATCAAATCTTGCATCACTTAGTTTAGAAGGAAAAGTCTTGCTGTAAAAACTTAAAACTTCTTTAGCCGCTTCATTCTTTTCAGCCAAGACTCGGATTCTTGAGAAAGGGTCTGAGTCGGTTCCTCTAAGGTAGGCAGAAATGACGGTTTGATAAACAAGATGCAAAACAGCACAAATATGCACATTTGCAGCCGATAGAGGGCGGTCATGACTTTCATTGTAAATAAAAGTAACCTCCTGAGCTTGTCTATACATCTCATTGATTTTATTCGAGGTCTCAAAAACAGGAGACTCATAGGACATCTCTGTTCTGCTGATTTCTGAAATTCTAAAATCTCGGTTTTTCATTATTTGATTCCTTTTAAGGTGAACTGATTTGCACTATCTATTGCCTTATCTAATATTTGAGGGAGGATTTTTTCTTCTTCTGGAGAAAATCTTCCTAAAACAAAATCTGCAACTGAAATAGGGCTTGGTGGTCTTCCAACTCCAATTCTTAGCCTGCAAAAACTATCTGTTCCCAAATGGGTTTTAATGGATTTAAGTCCATTATGTCCTCCCAAACCTCCTCCTTGTTGCAGTTTTACAGTGCCAAAGGGTAATTCTACATCGTCATGCACAATCAGTATAGAGTCTGGCTCTATTGCGTAGAATTTTGCAGCTTCTTGAACTGCAAGGCCACTTTCATTCATGTAGGTTTGAGGTTTTAGAAGGAGGAGATTGCCCGCTTTTAGGTATAGAGAATGGAACTTAGTCATCCAAGTTTGATTTATACCATTCTTTTCAGTGAGCGCATCACAAACCAGCCAGCCGGCATTATGCCTTGTCCGTTTGTATTGTGCTCCTGGGTTTCCTAGAAAGACAATGATTTTAGGCATACTTCAACTATAAACCTAACTGGGGCCCAACGCAAGTTGACAATAAGTGAACAAGACAAAATAATCGGGATAGAGAGGAGAAAGGTATGGCTTTAGCTAAAGCGTTTGAGAAGTGCGCATTGGTAATTGGAGTTCTCTCCACGGCAGAAGAGAAGAGGGAGGAGCTTTTTGATAGGCTTGAGGCTAAGTTTGGCAAGATTGCCCTAGCTAGCCCCGTTTTGGACTTCCCTTACACGGACTACTATGATGCGGAGATGGGTGGCCGGCCAGTCCGATACCTTCTTATGTTTGAAACTCTGATTGACCCTTCTACGCTGGCTGCAATCAAGACGTGGACAAACGCACTTGAAATGGAATACGCCAGCCAGGACGCCGTAGCCCAGGGAAGAAAGATTAACCTAGACCCAGGGATTCTCTCTCTTGCAAGCTTTATCCTTGCCACCTGCAAAGACAGGGCTCACCGCATACCCCTGCGTGATGGCATTTACGCCGAGACAACGCTCATCTACCAAGACAAAGATTTTCAGCGCCTCCCGTGGTCTTATGCCGATTATTGCAGTGAGGAAATAAAAGAAATTCTTAAATCTTTCAGAACTTTTTACAAAAATTTATTAAAAGAACAAAAAAGTTAAGCATTTTGAAGCATTATTTTGTATTACTTTATATGAGACAAAATTTTTATAAAGTAATGCTTATTTTCCTAGTCGTTCTGTTCTTTGCTGGCTGTTCAAACGTTGAACTTGAAAGAACTGTCGAAATTCAGATTCCCCAACATCCTTGGGAAGCTGGTGATAATAGGCTTTGGTACTCGCTCAAATGGACAAGTGGAAGTGAGATTAAGGCCTTGTACATTCCTAAAGATCAAAGAACGGTAAGTCTGACCATTCCTTCTGGAGAGAGTGTATTTATTTGCGCATTTCCTTTGGGAAAGATGCGCCCGTTTGGGCTAGTAATTACTCCTTTTGATGAAGCGCAGGGTTATGTACTGAATCAAAATGATGGAGTTTTGGCACAGCTTTTCATGGATTCAGATAGGGCCGCTGTTGCGGGAATCAACTATCCAAGATTGAAAGAACAGGCGTTAGAAGTCTCCTTTGACTTTAGAAATTTGGACAAAGTTAGGCTCTTAAAAGATTCCTTGAATGGAAATCTTAATAAAGATTCTATAAAGGCCAAAGAAACTTTTGATGTCCTATCTTTTGAGATACCTAACGGTTTTTGGGTTAGTGAATCGGTATTAGACCATAATATCCTGTCTATAGATGGTTCAACGGGTAATCTAAAATTGCCAGAAGGGGTTCACAGATATTACAATAGTTCCTTAGAAAGAGAACTTGTTATTGTTGTGGATTCAGAAGGAAAAACGTTTCATTATGTAAAGTTGGGTTTGGTCTAATTGTAAATTTTATATTACTGTTATCAATAAAAGGCATTTCACATTTTTTGAGCGAATTGATAGCGTAAGGTCAATCATTGTGAAAAGGCAAAGCTCTTTTCTTTTTGTTCTATCCGGAGTGGTATATAGCGTTGCTAAGAGCCACTCTTTTTTTATTTTGCAGGAAGAATGTGGTCAAAGTACAATTTACTCATAAGAGCGGCCATGCATTGTTGGAAAACAATTCCAAAAATACAAGGAAGAGAGGCAGCTGCAGGCAGGAAGGAAATTGCCAAAACTAAAGCCGCACTGGTATTTCTCATTGAAACAGAGAAGGTTATAGAAATTGTTTTTTCTCTGTCTAGTTTCATAAGTCTAGATAATAGAAAACCTAAAGAAAAACCAATTATCACCATAACGATATTCCCAAGAGCAACCAGCAAATATTGTAAAGAAGCACTTTCAATAATTGCAGAAGCCTGTTGAGAGGTGTTAATGATAATGACAATATCAATAAGCAACTTGGAAATTGGATTTGTTACAGGGGCCCAAATTCTTTTTATCTGTGGTGCAAAGAAGTGGTTGGCAAGCAATCCCAAGAAAGATGGTATTAGCACCATAAAAAGCAAGGATTTCATCATTCCTATGGAATCAACAGCAACTGCTTCTCCCGTATAAAGCTTGAGAATAAAGGGTGTTAGGAGGGGAGAAAGGAAAGAGTCTAGTATCAAAACAGAAATAGAAACGGCCATGTTTCCGCTATAAATAGTTGCCCATACTGTACTTACAACGGCTGTTGGGGTAGCTCTTAGAAGGATATAACCACTTATAAGGTCCTTGTTCCCATTAAAGAATAAGTGGGAAATCACATAGGCAACAAGAGGCATGAGGAAGTAACTACAGATTGCAAAAACTAGAAGAAAAATAGGTTTTTTTAAAGCAGCACCTACTTCTTTGGCACTAATTTTCATGGCACCAAAGAAGGTCATGATTCCAAAGAGCCAATTTACAGCCGGTTTCATCCAAGAGGTATAGGAGCCTAAAATAAGTCCAAGGATAACAGCAATGGGTGTCATTACTGGCATTAGATTATTAAGAATTTCATTTGATTTATTAAAGAACGAAAGGTTAGGCTGTTTCTCAAGGGTTGGCATACCGCCTATAATGGCGTTTTCTGTGAAAATAGGCAATAAAAAGGGGCCATAACAAAAATTATAGCCCCTGTGTGTTTTTTTTAAAGTTTTACATCATTGATGAGCCACCGGTGACAATCCAACAGGCCATTGTTGCAATTAGCAGAGCGCCGGTATAGACGTTGCCGGTTTTTCTATAGGCATAGGTTCCAAGAAGACTGAAAACCAGTACCTGAGGAGCAAATAGAATCAGCAAAGACATAAATGGACCACCAAAGGTGGAGCCAAATAGAAGGTCTGCACCTGGAGCAATATTGAGGAAGAAGGGAATATACTCAAGAAGAACAATGATAAGAATTCCCCCAACCATCATTAGAGCATTGCGCCACCAAGAGCCCCAGAAGCCTTTAGCTCCTTCAAGATAGGTTGCCTGGCATCTGCTTGAAGCCATAATCTTGCTGTTATTGAGAATGAAGAACAGAGCAAAGATTGGGATATAAACGCAGAACTGACCAAAACGAGCTAAGTCAAAAGTCTTAAAGAAAGGCCAAATGAATCTGAAATCAAGTAGGAAAGCTCCCTCGCAGAGGACAAGAAGTAGGTAGATGTAAAGCACAAGGCAAAGTACTAACAAACAGGATTTTCCAAGAAGGCTCCAGCCCATCTTGTTTGGATTCTCTGCTGTAGCAAGGCCCATATTCTGCCAGCGGTCAGTAAGCCCCTTTTTCTTGCCTTTCTTCAGGGCAACAACGCTTGTGATTACCATGATGACAATCAGAATTAAGTACCAGCTAAGGAAGCCGTTTCCAACTGTCATTCTGAAAATGTTCTCAGGAAGAGGGAGAAGACCATGTCCAAGCTGTGTCATGAAGGGGTAGGTGCTAGCTGCAATGAGCATGGTAATGATGGCCCCAATCCACCATTTCTTGTTATTTTTTACAGTATCTCTTGAAGGAAGAGGCTGTTTTACAGTTTTAAAGAAAGGAACTTCCAGTAAAAGATTCATTAGTGGCAGAGTGCTAAAGACCGCACAAAGCATGGCAAGGAGAACTAAGGTTTCTTTAAGCATTGCAACCTGGTCATAGGAGCCAAGACTTGTTGGCAGGCCAATTGTGCTGTTTATCCACTCAATGGCAGTGGCCAAGCCGTGCTTGTTATGAGTTGTCAATCTGTGGTTGGTCATCAAAAGCTCAATTCTTCTGGCACTACCATCGCTAAAGGAGCCATAGGTAGTATCCCAAGCAGCTTCCTCTGCCGTACACCCTAAGAATTCTGTTCTGAGGTCGCTCTTAAGAAGATTATCGTCTACAACGTTTTTATAATCTCTGAAATAGCTAAATTCATCGTATTTAGCCTGAAGCAGTAAGACGTTGTTGAACTTGATATTCTCAGAGTCATAGGCCGAATCTCTGAAGAGCTCACCACACTGAAGAACGATAGCTTTAGGAGCAATGTCTGTACCAGAGAAGTTGGCTGCAACTGACCAACTGGACCAAGTGCCCATTGAGTGGCCAGAGATTGCTAGACGTGAGGAATCGACATTATCCATTGCTGCTAAAAGAGCATAAGCATAGCTTCCGCCTGCAGAGCTGTCTGTAAGGACGTTGCCGTCGCTGTCTGTGGTGTAATGTTCGTCAAAGAAACTAAGGTTAGAGAAGTTCATCATAACCTTGTATCTTGTTTGTCCACCAATAGTTTTGAAGGTTCCAGCTTCTACGCTGTCTTCACCGTAATTGACTGTGACTTTGTGATTTACATAGCCTCTGTTTACAAGCCCTGCTGTGCTTGAACCATGGCCATACTCATCTAAAGCAAGGACAACGGCGCCTCTGCGGGCAAGTTCAATGGCATAAGCGGCACAAGTCTCATGGTCATTTTGGTAACCGTGTAACAATAGAACGCCAGGGGCTTTGTTTGTTGAAGTTGCAGTTGTTGGGGTATAGAGTTTATACATTAAATTACCAACATCTGTTTCAATCCAACCTTCTGTTACTTTTATGCTTCCAAAATCTGTTTGAATTTGATTTGCTATAAACATACAGCAAAAGATTGCAACAAACAGGATTACTAGAAGAATTAAGGATTTTTTAGTGGTTCCCTTCATAATAACTCCTTTTGTGGTATAGCCACGAGGAGTATAGTAGCACCAATAAATGGAGCCTGCAAGAAATAATGCTTGAAATAAAAGTTAGAGACGTCTAACATAAGGGCAACCATGAAAGATATCGAACTTGTATTTGACAGAAATTGCCATGTAATTTACTCAAAAAAGTGTAAGAAGAAGATTCTGGAGTATATTGCTCTTCATTATTCAGAAGACCAAAGAGAAGAGGTTTTTACGAAAGTTCAACAACAGTTTGTTGAGTTTTTAAAAGATTTCAGAACCGACCTTGGAGGGAAGAAGAACTTTCATAATGGTGTAGGTGGAACTTATGACAACATTATGATGATGGCCTACTACGTTGTTTGCAAAGAAAAAACTTCCTTTGAGGAAATTGAGAAGATGTATGGAGATATCTTTTTGGAGTCTTTCAATAAACTAAAATTTGTTGATTGCAATAAAAAGCTTTTCAAAAAGCTCATGTATAAAGCGTTTGCAAGTTCAAAAGCTAGATGCGATAAATGGCACGATTATGAGATGGAAGTGGAGCCTTTCAAGGAAGGGGAGCCTATTAAGTATCGGTTTACGGCATGCCCGGTGGCGCAGTTTGCAAGGCAGCACGACCTCTTGGAGATTCTTCCAGCGCTCTGTAATGTAGATTACGCGGCCATGGAGGTTATTCATGCAAGGCTTGTCAGAACGACCACTTTGGGCAAGGGCGATTTCTGCGATTATACTATTTGCGGGGATAAGGATGAGTATCTAAAGGATCACGAGGAGTTCAGAGACGAGCTGGGTGGCCGCTGGAATAAATAGCTTGGAATAAATTTAGAGTAAAGAAGTGAAGTTTTTTGGTTAAGCTTTGGTTAATTATGAAGATAGCTGTTTGCAATATGCGCAAAGGTGTTTTAAATTTCAGCTATCAGGGGTTCTGGCGTTTTAGTTGTTTGTGCAGGAGCTGCGTACTCATAACCCGTCTTCAAAGTACTAACACCAAAAGCAGTTCTTGCAGTCTAAAACGCCACCCTTGGTTTTTTTACCATATCACATTCTTTCATAGTGCAGGCATTAGTGGGCAGATAGTGGGGGTAGTGAGCTTAGTTGGCAGATAGTTGGCTTAGTTGGGCTAGTGAGGCTTTTAGTGGGTTTAGTGAGCCATTTAGTTGGCTTAGTTGGCAGATAGTTGGCTTAGTTGGGCTAGTGAGGCTTTTAGTGAGATTCTAGTTTGGGTAGTGAGTCCTTTAGTGAGCTCAGTGAACCCTTTAGTGAGCTTAGTTGGCATCTAGTTGGCTTAGTTGGCGTCTAGTTGGCTTAGTGGAGATAGTGAGGTTTATGCCAGTAGCATCTAGATGGCTTTGGCGACAAAGCCCCAACGCAAAGCCCCAACTCAAAACACAAACTGAATCAAAAGCATGTAGCAGATTGTGCCTGCCGCAATGGACAAAATCATCTTGCGTTTCCATAAGTGTAGGCCAGCTGTAATTGCTATTGCAATCAGCTCCGGAAGGCCGTGGCTGCCATCAAGGAAGGATACGCCTTTTAAACAGTAAACTATTAGCATAGAAAAAATTGCACCCGGGAGTACCTTGCCTAAATATTGAATATATTTTGGAGTAGGATGGTTTGGCCTAAAGACAATAAAAGGTAGGAACCTAGTCAGGAGTGTTGCCAGTACACACATTGCAATGGTGACAATTTGCTCTGTTAAAGTCATACGGAAGCCTCCTTAGGGGTGTCCTTGTAGACGTTATTATAACTTTCTTCAATGGAGTCTCTAAAAACCGTCAATCCCACCAAAATACAAAGCATTGTAGGAATCAAGAAGCTATCCTGTCCAAAAATCAGAAGGCAAACTACGCTTGAAAAAAGTCCAATCCATTGGCAGATATGTTGTTTATCCTTAAGCCATTGTTCCAAAAAGATAACCACAAACATGGCTGTCATCACAAAGTCTATGCCTTCAGTATTAAATGGTAACAAATTCCCAATCAGCCCACCCAGCGTAGAGCCACAGACCCAATAAAGCTGGTCCAAGAGGGTCACAAAAAAGTAGAACCAGCCCTGATCAACATCCTCTGGAACTTGGGCAGTACAGTTTATACTGAAGGTCTCGTCGCACATGCCAAAAATCAGGTACGGCTTTTTCCAGCCCATTCCCTTAAACTTATCCAGCATGGAAATGCCGTAAAACAGATGTCTAGTATGAATCATCAGGGCAATGAAGAACGTCTGAAGTGGCGCATACGGAGCCAGCAGAAGGCTCACCAACACAAACTCAAGGCTCCCTCCAAACACAACAATGCTTGTAATCAGCGGATACCAAAAGCTGAACCCCGATACCTTCATCAGAATTCCGTGACTTAGCCCCAGGAACATAAATCCAGCCAAAATTGGAATTGTGCGCGGAAAAGCACACTTAAACGCACGTGAAATACTTTGCTTCATTTTGACTAGGCATTTTACCCACCAAAGCCATCTAGTTCAACTATCTGTTCACTAAGCCAACTAGATGCCAACTAAGCTCACTAAAGGGTTCACAAAGCGCACTAAATGGTTCACTAAGCCCACTAGCCCGACCACTAGCCTCACTAAGCCAACTAGACGCCAAC
>CAVCYP010000003.1:0-62729 GCA_963606545.1 Sphaerochaetaceae bacterium | reverse complement strand
TCCTCATCATGTGCACCAGCGATCAGTGGTCAGAAAAGCTTGCACAGGCCTACAAAGATTACTACGGCAAAGATATTGAGCTTGGTTCCTACAAGAACGCCGGTTACAAATGGGTAGCAGAGTTCATTGCAAACGTGAACTTCTCAATTAACTCTGACACCACCATCTGCCAGACCATGGCTAAGGCCGATAGCGAAGGCTGTCTTGGTCTCTTTGTTCTTTCAAAGACCAGAGACGTTGATGAGTCCCTCAAGGGCAACCTCACAGTTGGTGCTTTCACAGAGCAGCAGATTAATCCATTCTCTGGCTTCATGTATCCAATGTATGTCCAGATGACAGCTAAGTGCCCAAGACCTTATACAACCATGCTTTTCATCAACTATTTGATGAGTGCTGAAGGTTTTACTCCATGGGGCGGTGCTGGTACAGGTATCCTTGGTGCTTACTCAACCAACCCTGAAATTGGTGCTTCAGACGGAGACCAGGCAATTGATTTCTGGAAGAACTGCCTTGTTGCAGAAGATGCTTCTTATATCATGCTCAACAAGTCTGCTATTACAGACTTTGTTAACGCAGAAATTGCTAAGAAGTGATTTTTTTCTTGATTTTTACGCCGTAGGTTGCGTCGCTACGCTCTACGGCGTTAATGTCTACAAAATACCTTATATTTAATAAATGAGTGATATAAACAAACCTAAAAATCACAAGAGAAAACTTAAGTACAGACTCAGAGATTTTGTCTCAAAACCAGAGAACATTATTCTGTCTTTGACGGTCGTAATCTTAGGTTTCTTTACAATTTATCCGTTGTTACTGTTGATTAAGGACACCGTTACAGTAAATATTGCTGATCTTCTATATCCAGAATTGTTTGGAAAAAAGGTTGGCTCGTTTACTACCTTCCACTGGACAAGAATGCTCACCTCTAGCATGAGCACCACGTACTTCTGGAAGCCCTTAAAGAATGCAGTTTTGATGTCTTTACTGGCAAGTTTTATTGCAATTCTTTATGGCGGAGTAGTGGCCTTTCTTATTACAAGAACGGATATGAAATTTAAAAAATTCTTCTCAACAGTGTTTATATTTCCTTACATCATGCCATCTTGGACTATTGCAACATTTTGGAAGAATTTCTTTCAGAATCCCCACATTGGTTCTTATCAGAGTGGAATGCTGTACTGGTTAACCGGAATATGCGTACCAGAGAAGTTTGTTTACGGACTGATTCCCTGCGCTATAGTGCTGGGACTTCACTATGCACCGTTTGCCTATATCTTAATTGGTGGAATCTTAAGAAACATGGATGCAAACCTGGAAGAGGCTGCAACCATTCTAAAGGCTTCTAGGGCAAAGATAATTAGAAAAATTACCCTTCCAATTGTCCTTCCTGCCTTACTTTCTACCTTCCTGCTGGTTTTCTCAAGCAGTATGAGCGCCTACGCCGTGCCTCAATTCCTTGGTGGCGCAAGTGGCTTTAGCGTTCTAACTACAACTTTGAAACAATTTATCAACAGTGGCTGGTATGGCCAAGGTTACATCATGGCAATTTTCATGATTATCTTTGGACTGGCCATTCTTGGAATTAACCAATATGTCACAGGCAGTCGTAAGTCCTTTACAACTGTCACAGGAAAAAGTGGACAAATTTCTTACATTAAACTTGGGGCGGGCAAGTATATTATTGCTATCATCTTGGTTTTGCTCTGTATCTTCTGCTCCTTCATGCCGCTTGTAAGCTTTGCCCTAGAATCCTGTACCGATATCCCTGGCGACTACAGCCACCTCACGCTTAAGTACTGGCTTGATCCGGGCTATCCAAAAGAAAATGGTCTACATGGTCTCTTCTACGAACACCAAGTCTGGGCTGCCTTCAAAAACAGCCTTGTCCTCTCCCTCAGCTGTGCTTTCATTGCCGGCACCATGGGTATCCTCATAGGCTATGCCGTCTCCAAAAGGCGTGGCTCTAAACTAGCTAAGCTAGCCGATAATCTTGCATTTCTCCCTTATTTAATGCCTTCCATGGCTTTGGGGGCCGCTTTCCTTGCCATTGGCGCTAAGATGGGAATTAGCAAGACCATGGGGCTTTTGATACTTGTTGGTTCAATCAAGTATCTGCCTTTTGCATCTAGAAGTGGAATTAATGCCATGCTTCAGCTCTCAGGAGAGATTGAAGAAGCTGCTGTTATTGTTGACGTTCCCTGGTGGAAACGAATGCTTAGAATCATATTCCCAATTCAGAAATCCACATTCATTTCAGGCTATCTGCTTCCATTTACGTCCTGCATGAGAGAACTTTCGTTGTTCACTTTGCTGTCATCGGGGTCTATCTATCTGATGACGACGTTGTTGGAGTATTGGCAGGTGTGGTGCGACCAGAGTGCAAATGCGTTGAACCTACTGATAGTTGTCACGGTTCTTGCCATTAATCTTTTGGTGAATAAGCTGACTGGGGCCAGCATAGATAAGGGCGTTGGAGGTTGATATGCCAGAAATTAGATTGGAACACGTTACTAAACGTTTTGATAAGTTTGTCGCCGTTGATGACTTGAATTTGCATATCAACGAGCATGATTTTATTACTCTACTAGGGCCAAGTGGTTGCGGAAAGACTACTACACTGCGCATGATTGCTGGGCTTGAGACCCCAACTGAGGGGCGCATTACCATTGGAGATAAGGTGGTTTTTGACGCAGAGACGGGCATTAACGTATCGCCTGCCAAGCGTGACATTGGCTTTCTTTTCCAGAACTATGCCTTGTGGCCTCATATGACGGTCTATCAAAATATCGCCTTTGGACTTGAGAACTTAAAGTGGAAGAAGGACGACATCAAAGCGCGCGTGGATGAGATGCTTCAAATGCTTAAGATAGAAGAATTTGTAGCTAGGTATCCGGCGGAGCTCTCCGGTGGTCAACAGCAGCGGGTTGCTATTGCAAGAACGCTAGCACCTAAACCACAGGTTCTGTTTATGGATGAGCCACTGTCAAACTTGGATGCTAAGCTTAGAAGTGAGATGAGAACAGAGCTCAAACGTCTGCATTCGGATTCTAATTCCACGTTTGTCTATGTCACCCATGACCAACTGGAAGCCATGACGCTGGCTACTAAGATTTGTCTTATGAACAAGGGGGTGCTTCAGCAGTATGCTCCACCTTTGAAGGTCTATTCCAAGCCGGCCAACCTTTTTGTTGCAGACTTTGTTGGAAATCCTACCATGAACTTTATTAAGGCTAAAATTGTTGGTTCTACAAGTGAGGGGCTTAACCTTGAGTTCCTTGGTGTAAAGGGCACCTTCAAGACTTCAGACCCGGTCAGCCTTGAGACTTCAGAGGTTGTACTTGGCGTTAGACCTGAGTTCTTCACAATTTGCGATAATGGCAAGATTCATGCAACCGCATATTCTACTTTGCCTTCTGGCATGGAGACTACTGTTAAGCTCATGGTAAATGGCGAGCTCATTTCCTCTGTTGTCTTTGGCGCCATTGACTTTGCCGTTGACCAGCCAGTTTGCTGTGATATTGTTGGAGATCAGCTGTGTCTGTTTGATCCTAACAGCACCAATTTGGTGGGGTTTGGCTCTATGAAGCTTTAATTGGTGATTTGGTCTATAATTTCTTTGGCTTTCGCAACTTGTGCTAAATCTATACCGGTGATTTCCCAGCGCACAACATTGTCTTCACTTTGACTGAGGCGCTGGAACACCTGGTACCAAGCTCTCTCTTCAAGATCTGTTTTGCTGGTGATTTCTTCTGGAAGATTATAACGCAATAGGGTAGCATCTAGATTTTCACCTTTGTAGTCTTTTTCAAAACAATTAGCGCCAAGTTGGAGGAAGGTTTGCTTTACCTTTTTCAGGACTTGCTGGGCTTGTTCAACACTGTCAAAGTGCTTGGTCCATTCGCGTTCTCTACAGGTTCTATTTTGAAAATCAAGGGCTATTTCGTAGTAGCCTTCAGGAAAATTTGCGAACGAACGTGCTGTAAGAAGTGCATAATAAAGGGTATTTTCTGTGCTTGCATAACCTCTGGAGAGATCCTTAATGTTATACGGGTACTTGAGATAGTAATGTCCGCTTTCCTCGCAGGCGGCATAAAAATCGTAGTTTTTTTCTTCTCTCATGGCCTGCTTGATGTGGGAATGTCCATTTTTTATCATTCCTACAAAGTCGCACTTATTTGCTAACAGCTGTTGCGCATAGGGGTTAACCTTAGGATCCACTAAAACAGAAAACTTAGGATGGCTTTTCTTGATTTCAGAAACTAGCATTGAAAGATTAAAGGACGGGGCTATCTGAATGCCATTTCCAACCATAAGATCCATTCTGTCTCCATCCCCATCAAAGATTAGGCCAAAATCATAGGACCTGTTTTTTTTCATTTGTTTTTGGGCTTCCTTGATTGAGGAAAGAATTATTGGATTTGGATCTCCTGCTGGAAAGCGTCCATCTGGAACCAAATGAAGCGGGGTGACATTTATCCCGCAGTAGGTTAAGGCTTCAGTAATCTCTGTTCCAGCTGCACCACAGAGAAAATCGCAAAGCACGTTCATCCCGCGCAAACAGCCTTGTTCTAAACCAACAAGCTGAATTGTATCCTCAATATAATTGCCTAAATAGCTCTTAACAGTAATTTTTCCTTTGCATTTTGTTGGTTCTGGGCTACTGTTTTCAAGATAGAGTTCTTTGATTCTAGTAATCCCGCCTTCTGGGCCATAGCCCTCTGAAAGAGGTAACATTGGTGGAATTATCAGCTTCAGGCCTACGTATTGAGCTGGATTATGGCTTGCCGTAAACATGATTCCAGCGGCTTTTGGATTTTGTATGCAGGAATAGTAAAACTGAGGTGTTGAAATTGGAAGTGGGTTTACTACAAGATTTATTCCAAAACTTGGGAACAAATCCAACGCCTCTTGCAGTAAAGCAGGGACTCCAAGTCTTGCATCATGACCTAAGACAATTGTGTCACACTTGGCAATGTCCTTCATGTAAGTAGCAACGCTACACAAAAGCCTTTTTTTTAGCTTTGAAGTTAAATACTCTTCTTTTGTCCTGATGTCTGAAGATTTAAACATGCCAAGATTAAGATTTTCCTGCTCCATAGTTTTTCCTTTTCTTGTGTTGGTTAGTGCGCTCGTCATTATAGCATTATTTTTAGGATTTTTACTGCTAAGTTATGATATAGTTGTTGTCAAAGGGGATTTTTTTCATGGCTGATACTAAGAAACTCACTATAGAAGAAAAAATGTACAAGCGAGAACTGCATAAACCAAATGCCATTCTGTATTGGATTCTTATGCTGGTAATCTTCTTTCTTAACAGAAAGACTAAAACTCACTTTACCTATAAAGCTAGACCCGGCAAGGAAAAAGGGCCTTTCCTTATTATAAGCAACCATGCCAGTCGTGTTGAATATCAGTTTACCGCCCCTGTTTGCTTGCCAAAGCGCCTAAATTATGTTGTAGGCTATAATGAATTCTACAGGTTCCCATTAAGCGTGGTTTTGAAGATTATGCAGGCCGTGCCCAAAAAGAATTTTACTCCCGATATCTACGCTATTCAGCAAATTAGGCGTATTATCAAACACGGTGGCAACGTGTGCATAATGCCGGAAGGTATGAGTTCTATAACAGGCATGGCTCAGCCAATTATCCCTGGTGGTGCCAAGATGATAAAAAAATTAGGGGTACCTGTCTATTACACAAAGATATCCGGTGCGTATTTGACTTACACTAAGCATTGCCTTGACGAGAGGCCCGGACGCGTTGACGTTGTAGTAGACCAGATGTTCACATCCCAGCAGCTTAAATCTATGTCTGTTGAGGAGATAGAGGATACAATTAATAGGCTTTTGGCCCACGATGACTACCTGTGGAACCAGCAGGCGCAGGTGAAATTTAACGGGAAAGGGGAGATGGCAAAAAACCTGGACACTCTTCTTTACTTGTGCCCAAAATGTGGCGCTATGCATCAGATGAAGACTGAAGGCAACACCATGACCTGCCTCAAATGTGGCAACTCAGTGCAGCTAGACGAACGCTACAACCTATCTCCGGTTGGCAAAGACAGCCAATGCCCACCGCTTGTGACGGACTGGACACTTCTTGAACGAGCGCGCGCCCGCCAAGACCTCCAAGACCCTAACTTTACCTTCAGTGAGAGCGTCAAGATTGGCACACTTCCCCAATACCACCTTCTCAAACATGCCGATACCTCTTTAATCACCGGCGAGGGAGTTCTAACTCTAAATCACGAAGGACTTTGGTTTAAGGGTACAAAAGAAGGCTCTGCTTTTGAATTCCATTTGCCAACAAGTCTTGTTTACACCTATGGCATGTGTACCGATATAACGCGCTTTTACACTTTTGTTGATGGTCAGTTTATTGAATTCTATCCAAAGCAGAAGGACGTGCTACGTTGGTTCCATCTTACAGAAGAAATGCACCGTCTTCACGGTGGCATCTGGCAAGACACGTCCTACAGACATTGCTAGAATTTGCAAATGTGCGATTTTCAAAAATGCAATTTTTTCGCACAAGGCTATTTTTCTAAAACCTTTTTGTAAGGCGCAAGCATGCCTTCTTCCATCAGGTTTTTGTTTTTAGCCATGAATTTCTTGTTGCGCATGAGCTTGCCCACCAGCTTTAAGGCAAGCATCTTGCCCCTCTGTTTCTGTGGAAAGTCATAAAAGCCATTTTCTTTATAGAACTTATGGTCATCCTTCATGATGCCACGCATGACCCAAATTAGATCTCTGAAAATCTTCATGCCACCAATACCATAGAAGGTTCTTGGTTTGACGTATTTGTTTTCAAGCGCGTAGGCTAAATTTTTGGCTGTAGTAGAAAGCTCTTCTTCATTGGTTGCAATGCCGCAAAGATAGTTCCTACCTACATCTGCTCTGGCGGTGAGGGTCATGTTGAGATTTGGTTCGTTTTTAAGGTCTCCGTTTACTATAAAGGCCGTTGGTTTGTATTGGGAGACAGTTCTATGGCCGTTGTAGAAACAGCGGTCATCAAAGTTCTTAAAGAGTGGTCCCATTGAGTGGTCTACTATTGTGAAGGCGTAAACTATGGCATTACCACAGAGCACTTGGCTTTCGTAAAAATCGTTAAAGCCGTCTGTGTAGACGCATTTGCCATCTAGGGCACATTTTAGACAACCAAGGCAGCCACCCTTAAAGCTGAAGCTACTAAGATCTACTACGTTAACCTTGTAAGAGAACTGCTTTACAAAGTTGTTGACCAGGGCTTGAAGCCTTTCTTTGTCCTGAGAGTAGTCTACAACAAGGGAAACGGTGTAGTCACTTTTATGTTCAACTTCAGTTGTAACTTCTTTTATAGTAGGAAGTTGAACGGACGGCTTTGTGAAAGGCTTTTCGTAAACATTATTTTCAAAGGCCCAGCTGGTGTGTTCAAACCAAGAGGTAATGGAAGACTGGCCTTCTTTGCTTAAAAGGTCTTCCATGTCTAAGGAGAGCCCTTCAAGATAGTTAAAGCCAAGGTCAAGCAGGTTTTCCTTTATATAATTATGGGCTGTGACATCGTAAAAATGCTTGCTGGTGGTTATGGCTGTGGCCATTTTGCCTTCAAAGCTCAGCTCTTTTTCCTTAAGCAGTCTAATAAAGTAGTGTAGCTGACTTGGGCAGGCAAAGGTATAAACGGGGAAGGAGAAAAGACAAATATCGGCTTTGGAGATGAGCTGGAGGGTGTCAGAGAGCTTGGTCTCGTTGGCTTTCTTGCTGCAACCAATGAAGTGGTAGTTGAAGGTGTGAGTGGGATATTTCTTTTCTAGGTAAAGAGATGTTTGAAGCGTGATTGAAGATTTGTTTTTTGGTGAGGCGTTAAGTACAAGTATATTCATGGCCCGATTATAGCACGCTTTAACGTTTCCAGAAAGCCTTGGTGAAGAGGCAGTAGACGGTAAAGAGCTCAAGTCTTCCAATGAGCATTAGCGCACTGAATAGCCATTTGGTCCACGCTGGGAAGATTGCAAAGCTTCCGGTTGGGCCGGTTTTGCCAAAGCCAATTCCTATGTTGCCTAGGCAGAGCAGAGAAGAGGAGAAGCAGGTTTCAATGTCGGTACCGGAGAGGGCGACAAGCACGGAGGAGATAATCCAAGTGGCTAGATAGATTGTCACAAAGGTGATAATTGAAGAGACAGTGTCATCGCTCATGGTGCCGTCGTTGCTTACTGCTGAGGGGTGCATGTTCCGTTTTATGAATTTCTTTCCTGTCTTGAAAATAGTGGAAATTCTTATGACTTTCATGCCACCGCCAGTGGAGCCTGCACAGCCGCCTACAAACATGGTTAGTACTATAAGCATTACTGCAAAGGTTGGCCAAAGTAGATAATCTGTGGTGGAAAAACCGGTGGTTGTTAAGATTGAGGCTACGTTGAAGGCTGTGTACCTAAAAGCTAGAAGAACGTTGGGGTAGATGCCCTTTACTGTTAGTTGAATTGCACCAAGAGCGGCGCAGAGGAACCAAATTAATAAATACCAGCGTAGCTCTGAGTCTTTTAGTGCTTGCTTTATTTTGCCAGTAAAAGCTTTATAGTAGAGGGAAAAATTAATACCTCCAAAGAGCATGAAGGCTGTAACTACTGCATCAACGTAGGCGCTATTGTAGGCTCCTATTGAGGAATTTTTAACGCTAAAACCTGCTGTTGAGATGGAGGAAAAGGTAATGGTTATTGCATCAAAGAGGCCAAGTCCTCCAAGTTTTAGTAATACGCATTGTAAAAACGATAGCCCAAAATAGATTAACCAAAGAATTTTTGCGGTACTTTTGGTCTTTGGGGTAAGTTTTCCTTTTACGGGGCCAACAGATTCTGTTCCTAATAATAAAAAGGAACCAGCTCCCATTTGGGCTCCTGCTCCTAAGGCTGGAAGTAGGGCTACAAAGAGAACGACAATTCCCATTCCACCAAGCCAAGTTGTCATGCTACGCCAAAATAGGATGCCTTTGTAACAGGCTTCTACGTTGGTTAAGGCGGTTGCTCCAGTGGTGGTGAAGCCACTCATAATTTCAAAGTAGGCTGTGCTGTAGGAATCAACGTTACCAGAAAGAATTAATGGAATTGCTCCAAAGGCAACGGCAAAAATCCAAGTGAATACAACAAATAGGGTTCCATCTTTTGGTCTTAGGCCATTTAAAGTTTCTTTTCTTGTTGCAATTAGGACTATTGTGGAACTTATTATCATTGTAATAATTGTGATAATAAAGGCTTTGACTGCAGGCATTTCATTGTAGTAAATGCTGACTCCTAGTGGAATTGTCATTAGTAAGGCTAAAAATAATATTATGAGAGCTAACAGTCTTATGTCTTTGCCTAGGTGCATAATTAGTTTTCTTCCTTCATTTCAAGCAATTCTTGTATGAAATGTAATGCTTTACGCTCAATGACAAGGATTAGGGTATCGCCAGGTTGAATGACGTAAAGACCTCCAGGAATTGTTGTGCTTCCGTTCTTTTTGGTAACGCCAGCTATGATGCCTTTGCCTCTCATGTTGATTTCTTTTAGGGCTTTTCCTGCAATTTTTGCTGTTGCTGGAACTTCATATTCAAAGGCTTCAATCTGTCCGTCAAAGAGAGAGTGCATACTGGCTATGTTTTGGCCATGCAAGTATTTCTTGATTGAGTCAACAGTTACATCTTGGGTGGAGATGACACTGTCTATGTCCATGTGGCTGGCCATTCTTAGGTAGTTGGGGTTTCTATTAACCAAGGCCATGCTATTTTTTACGCCAAAGTGTTTTGCGTAACTTGCTGTGATGATGTTAAGCTCATCGCTGTCTGTAAGACACAAAATTAGGTCTCTGTTGGCCAGATCTTCTTCTTCAAAGATGCTTTCGCTAGTGATATCGGCATTGAGAGTGAGGACATCGGGGTATTTGGTGGCTATGGTTTGGCTGACTTCAAGCGATTTTTCTATGAGGATGAGGTTTTTGCGTTGGGCTTTGGTGCAGCGGGCAAGCAGATAATCTGTGACCTCTCCGGCGCCAACTATGACTATCTTGCGCGGTTTTTGTCTTCTGCGGCCAACGGTTTTGAGGATTGCTTCTACGCTATCTTCTTTTGCTACAAGGCTTAAGGTATCGCCTGGAAGGATGATGGTATCGCCACTTGGGACTAGGGCTTGGCCGTTGCGGTTTAGGGCTGCAATGATAAAGTTGCCTTCAATTTCTTGTCTGACCTGTTTTACTGGGAGGGCGGCGAACTTGGATTTCATCTCTACGTAGACGTTGTACAGGACAAGCGAGGAGCTGTCAAAGGAGATGATATCGCTGTAAATGCCACGCTCTATGTCTTGGTAAATGTGTTGTGCTGTTTCCTGGCTTGGGTTGACTAGGTGGGTTATGCCCATCAGTGAGTTGGTGATGCCGTTGGCGCCAGTGTAAGAGAGATTGCGAATTGACGCTATTGTCAGTGGAACCTTGAATTCCGAGGCTGCAATTCCGCAGGAGACTAGGTTGGTCTCGTCTGAGCCGGTTAACGCTATGAAGGCATCTGCGTCTTTGAGGCCGGCTTGGCGCATGTCTTCCAAATTGGTTCCGCTTCCGGTTATGGCTAGGCAGTCCACTTTTGCCATGGCTTTGTTTACATCGTTGGCGTGCTCGTCAATGATGATTACGTCTTTGTTTTCTTCCACCAAGTGCTTGGCCAGTCTTATTCCTCTGCGCCCCGCACCTAAAATCACAACTTTCATAACTTCTATATACTATACCAAATTAAATTATCTATCAACTTTTGAAGTTCACGCGAAGGGTGTTGACACTTTTTGTTAAAAATCGTAATTTTGTAGGGCATTCGACGCAGGGTGGAGCAGTTGGCAGCTCGCCAGGCTCATAACCTGGAGGCCGTAGGTCCGAGTCCTACCCCTGCTATTCTTAGAACTCCCAGTTTTTGGGAGTTTTTTTATGCCCTTTTAAGTTGCCCTTTTAGTTACCCTTGTGGGTTGCCTTTGGGGGTTGCCCTTGGGGCAATTTGTCCCTTTTGACCCAAATTTGCGGGCTGTTTTTCTTGGCTGTGTCAAAATGACTCAATTTTCTTGATTTTTCTTTTTGCTGTTTCAAAAATGACCAACTCTTTTATACGGCGTGTGTGATTATGATTTTAGTAAAACTTTACAATACAATAAATTATAAAAGTTGGCACGGTTAATGCTATATCTAAAGTGTCCAAAGGAGCAGCGCAAGGTGCAAAGCTCCCTAGGACGAGAAGATAGAAATTATAAATAGACACGGAGGTCTAATATGAATTATTTGATGACAACTAGAAACAATGCAGTGAGCGACTTTGATACTTTCTTTGATGACATGTTTGGCAACTGGGGTGTTAAGAACAGCACAATCCCTTCTGTGGATGTCTTTGAAGATGCAAAAGCTTATTACCTTGAAGCCGAGCTTCCAGGCTATACTGTTGACGATGTGAATATCCACGTCGAGAAACACGTTCTCCACATCTCCTCAGAGAAGGTCAACGAAAAGAAAGAGAACAAGAAGTTCTTGGTTCGTGAGCGTGCTTACGTCAAGTTTGACAGATCCTTCACCCTTCCTGAAGGCATCAACGAAGACCAGATTGAGGCCGAGTTCCACAACGGTATCCTTACCGTCACACTTCCTAAGACTCCAATTGAACAGCCAAAGAAGATTGAAGTCAAAATCAAGAAGTAAAATCAATCTCTCCTTTGAGGGCTGCAGGCTTAGGCTTGTAGCCTTTTTTTATATGCCCGCTACTTCAATAACCCGATATTCTCTAATCTCAAAATGTTGTAAGACCTCTTCAATAAATTGTTGTCTAACCGCCAAATACAAATCTTTGTCTGAGTTTTGCAGAATTTTCAGTGTTGCCTTTAATGCCGGGGCAAAACCCTCATCTCTCAGTTCTAGGCGTCCCACTTCATCTATCACTATAGCCGGCTTTTGAGAGTTCTCAATTACTGCTTTTGCCCAATCAAAGGTCTCTTGCTGGCAGTGGAATTTACCAATAGTTATACCGCTATTGCCTTCACAACTCATGAGAAGTCTTGTTTCTTTAGTTTCAACGTTAAAAGCATAGTAGGACTCTTTGTTAGGTCCTGCTATGGACAAAATACCGCCAAAGTGCTCTGGCTGTTGTTTTATTAGGTTTTGTAGGTAGGTTGTCTTACCTTTATCTCTATCTGCTGTAATAAAATAAATCATTTAAGATACTCTTCTATTAATTGTACAACATGTTTGCTACTGAGTTGGTTATCTTTGGTTTCAAAACTAACAATCAAGTGGTTGCCTGGAAATAATCCATTGTCCGCGTAGGTTTCTAATTTTAGCTTCATGTCGTTTCTATATTTGGGATCATCCAGCATTCCAAAATGTTCCCAGTACCAAGTTTCCAGCGTTCTTGTGTTCAGTATTGTAAAATCTGGTTTAACTGTGATTACTCCACTATTTTCAGTAACTAAATCTAAGCAGGCTTCATAGTGATAGGGGATGTTTGCATTGTATAACCTGTCAGCAATGATTATCTCACTTTTGGATTTTACAAGTTCACCTTTTAAAGTAAAGTTTTGAGAGTTGTCCGTTGAATAGCGTCTTACAAATTCCCAATTATCCCTTTTGCTCCAGTTCTTGACGTAGGCTTCATCTGTGTATTCTTCATCTGTAACGAACTTTTTTAATTCTTCCGGAAATTTTGGTGTTTTTATGTTTTCAAAAGCCTTTAACGCATTTTCAAGCACTTTCTTTTCTTGCCGGGCTGTTTCAAGTTTCCCTTGGTCATATTTTTTTTGTAATAAGGCCTTGATGAGCGATTCTTTGTCTTTCCCAAGGTATTCTTGCTTGCCATTGATGTTCCAGTAAGAATGTCCATCGCTTTTACACGTGATAGAGCCTTGTGGAGCACGAGAAATCCTAAGTTGTAGTTTTTGAATTTGAAAATTCAATTCCTCCAACCGGTCTTTAGCAGTTTTCAGGTAGTTAATGGGTCTTCTCATGTTTTGAGAATATCATAAGATGGCCCTTTTTTGAAAAAAAAGTTCAAAAAGGGCCAAAAATAGACTATTTGGGCAAAAATCGGGCTAAAAGGGCCAGTTGTCGGATTGGCGTGGGGCAAAATGCCAGCTTGCGGAGGATAAAAATTGCCAGCTGGCGGGGGAAATTGCCAGCTGACGGGGAAAAGGGCCAGCTGGCGGGGAATTAGCTCTCAAGCTCCTCGAATTGGGCTTTGTAGAGGGCGGCGTAGATGCCGTTTTTGACCATGAGTTCTTTGTGGTTGCCTTGCTCGGCAATGCCCTTGTCTTGGATGACTAGGATGCGGTCGGCTTTGACGATGGTGGAGAGGCGGTGGGCGACGACAAAGCTGGTGCGGCCTTTCATGAGCGTTGCCATGCCTTTTTGGACTAGCTCTTCAGTTTGAGTGTCAATGGCGCTGGTGGCTTCGTCCAAAAGAAGGATTTTGGGGTCAGCTATCAGAGTTCGGGCAAGGGCAATGAGCTGCTTTTGGCCCTGGGAGAGGGACTCCTGGGAGATTTTGGAGTCAAAACCGTTGGGTTGCGAGGAGATGAAATCGTCCAGGCCAAGCTTGGTGCAGGCTGAACGCATTTGCTCGTCGGTTGCGGAGGGCTTGCCGTAGAGGAGGTTCTCGCGGATGGTGCCAGAGAAAAGGAAAGAGTCTTGAGTCATGACGCCAACGTTGGAGCGCAGGGAGGCAAGGGTAACTTTTGAGATGTCCTGGCCGTCAATGCGCACGGTTCCGCTGGTGGGGTCGTAGAAGCGGGAGAGAAGGTTGACAATTGTGGTTTTGCCGGCGCCGGTTGGGCCTACAAGAGCAATCATTTGACCTGGTTCTACTGAGAGGTTTAGGTCATGGAGGACCAGAGTCTCAGGCTCGTCAGGGTAGGCAAAGTTGATGTGTTCAAAGTCTACCTTGCCATCTTTGACTTCAAGCGCTGTGGCGTTTGGAACTTCCTGGAGAATTGACTGAGTGTCCAAGAGCTCAAAGACGCGCTGGGCGCTGGTGACTTGGTTGGTAAACTGGTTAAAAGCTGCGGCTAAGGCTCTGATTGGTTGCCAGAAAAGAGAAATGTAGGAGGCAAAGGCTATGATTTGTCCTACGGAGGATGCACCAATCTTAAGCCAATATACTGCAAAGAAATAGAGTAGGAAGTAGCCAAGGCCCTGGGACCAAGAAACAACTATGTTTAGAAGGTCTGAGCGGCGGACTGCTACAACCCAAGAATGCTGAACGTCGTCAAGGATTCGGTCGCCTTCATCAATGGTTTCCTTTTCTGCGTTGAAGGCTTGGATAACCTTGATTCCTGTATAGGATTCGTGAGTGTAAGCGTTCATGTTGGAGTTCTTCTGTCTGAAATCCATCCAGTTTTTAAAACCTTTAATCATAATGAAATAAAGACTTAGAACTAGCAAAGGGAGAACTGCAAAGGCTGAGATGCTTAAAACTGGGTTGAGAATTAGCATGACAACGACTACTGTGATAATCAACACCAAATTAGGAATGAGGGTTGCAATCAAACGCGAGAACATGTCTTTTAAGGAAGAGACATCGTTAATCAAGCGACTGAGAATCTTACCGGTTGGACGTGAATCAAAGTAGTAGAGCGACAAGGTCTGAAGATGATCAAAGGCAGTCTTTCTTATGTCATAGACAATCTTGTTAGTCACGTTTGCAAGGATTTTTTTGTAACCTATTGTCAGAGCCCAAATTGCAAGGCCCAAGATAATTGCAAGTCCTATTGTTTTAATCAGGCCTTGGGTGTCTCCATTAGCAATGTCAACGTCAACGGCTCTCTCGCTGAGCGTAGGGAGAATAGCAACAATCAAGGTTTGTACAACAATCATTATAATTGCAAAGGCGGTTTGAAGTTTGTAGTCCTTCAAATAGCTTATGGTTCTGAGTAAAATACTCTTATTACTTACATCAGAGGTTTTTTCGTCTTCTTTATAGGTGTTAACAGCCATTAGCGTACCTCCTGTGAAGCCGCAGGCACAGAAGCCTGAGGCTCAGAAGTCTGAAGCACAGAAGCCTGAGGCTCAGCAGCCGCAGGCTCCGCTGGAATTTCGTCTGGATATTGAGTGAGATAAGTGTGATAGTAACTACCCTTTAGGGCCATGAGCTGGTCATGGGTTCCTCTCTCAATAATGTTACCGTGGTCAAGGATGATGATTTCATCTGCATCTCTGACCGCAGAAATTCTGTGGGCAATAATTATCATAGTGATATTGCCATGTTTTTTGATGGCCTTTTGAACCAGCTTTTCTGTTTCCATGTCTAGGGCAGAAGTTGCATCATCAAAGATTAAGAGGGGACGTTCAGAGGCAAGAGCACGAGCAATTGAAACTCTCTGCTTTTGTCCTCCGGAAAGGCCAACACCTTTTTCTCCAATGACGGTCTCATAGCCTTCAGAAAGTTTTGAAATAAAATCGTGGGCCGCAGCATCACGGGCAGCTTGTTCAAGAATTGACTGGGCAATCTTGCCATGCATACCTTTGTCTAGGTTTGCGTTGATGGTATCGGAGAAGAGGAAAATGTCCTGAGTGACAATGGCTTTGCTACTTCTAGCGCTGTAGAGGTCAAGAGCTTTAAGATCAACCCCTTGAGTTTTTACACTACCTGATGTTGGATCAATAAAGCGCATGGCAAGGTTTGCAATTGTGCTCTTTCCACTGCCTGTGGCGCCCATGATGCCTAAAGTTTTTCCTTCATCTAGCGTAAAGGAGACATTGTTTAGAATTTTGTGGCCATCAGCTTCAAGACTTACATTGTCAAATTCAAGGTTTCCAGAACGCTTTTCTAGATGTTTAGAGCCATCTTTAATGATTGGCTTTGAATCTAAGATTGCGTTGATTTTCTTCAGTGAAGCTTTTGCTGAAGCAAATTCCGTTAAGAGCCAACCAACTTCCATCATTGGCCAAGAAAGTTCGCTGGTGTACTGAGTGACTGCTGTAAGCTGTCCTAGGGTCATCTTGCCTGCAATTACCTGAAGGCCGGAAATTAAAATAGCGACCAAAAGCATGATACGGGCTAAAGCATCCATTGGAGTTGTCCAGTTGGCCCAGAGAATATCGAGTTTCAAGGAATGCTTATAGAATCTACTGTTGCATCTGTCAAAGCGCTGGGATTCTGTCTTTTCGCGACCAAAGGCCTTAACTGTTCTAATTCCAGAGAGACTTTCAGTTGCGCTTTGGTTCATGTCTGCTATGTCATCAGATCTTTGGTCGGAGAGTTTAACACCAATTGGCTCTGAAACAATTGCCAAAACTGCAATAATTGGCATAAAGACAAGAGCTGCAATTGCACTGACAAAATTGATTCTGACAAGACAAATAGTCATGTAGATAACATGGATTACCAGCTCAACAAAAAAGATGAAAATAAAGCCGGTTGTAAAACCAACGCTTTCAATGTCCTGCTTTGTGCGGCTCATAAGTTCGCCAGGGTTGTTTTTCTTAAAGAAGTACTGGTCCTCACTCATTATGCTTCTGAAGGTTTCTTTTCTCATTGCATTTTGCATTGCAGCACTAATGCAGTCGGAAGAAAACTCCTGAATGTATTTAAAGATACCGGTTATTAGATAGGCGCCAAGCAGCGGAAGGGCAAGAGAGAAAAATAACTTTACATTCCCATCCACAATACAGGTATCGATAATTTTCTGAATGTACTGGGGCCCTAAAGCCGAAAAATACACCCCTGCAATCAAAGCTACGACTGCAATTAGATAAAGTTTCCACTGTTTTACAGCGTATTTAAAAATTCTATGCATACAAATTTAATTAGTCAAAAGCGACAACCATATCAACTTTTTGGTCATGTGGTTGTAGAGGCAATGCCCCTAACAGTTGAATTCTTCTACAAAGCCCTATTGCGGTTACTCTGTCACCACTTGTCTCTCTTAAAAATTGGTCATAATAGCCTGCACCTCTTCCAAGTCTGGCTCCATCCTCCGTGAAGGCGAGTCCGGGCACCAAGACCACCACAGTTGCGTTGTCCTTCATTATATCTATAATTTTATTAGTATCAACCGTATAGGTTTTATTTTTTAGCCTAATCAGCTGTGCTTTCCAATCTGCTTTTACCTGCCTAAAAGCGCCAGGCATCTCATCCGGAAACAGCACTAACTTCCCATCTGCAATAGCTTTATCCACCAAACGCGTCACATCTACTTCACTTTTAAGCGGACAATACGCCACCACGATATCTGCATTTTTATACACTTCTAAGCCCGATATTTTCTCTTCTACTTTTTCAGCAGAAGGACTCTTGGCAGTTTTGAGAAGTTGAATCATATGAGTACGCAGTTCATCTTTGGTCATGACTTTGATTATAGCATAAAAAACATATAAAAACTTTTGCAGGTATTTGCGTCGTAGACAAGGAGCAAGCGCGGGACAGTGCTTTTTGCACGGCCCAAGCGCAACGACGCAGTAAACGGCTCAAATACAAAAAAAGCCAGCTCGAATGAACTGGCCTTTGTGAAATGCCGTCTCCAGGAATCGAACCAGGGACACAAGGATTTTCAGTCCTTTGCTCTACCTACTGAGCTAAAACGGCGAACACGTGAATGTATAACCCAAATTGGATTTAATTGTCAAGTAGCCATTGGAAAAATATGTTTTAAGCGTTATAGTCTAGCCATGGAAAACTATCAAGCAGCGTTAAATTACGAAACTCTCGTCATGGCTTTAGGCAAGGCGGATACCTTTTGTATCAACGTTTTTGATGAGATTGCAAAACGCTGTGATATAGATGAACCGTTTCCTTATAACAAAGCCGTGTACAGTGAAGTTGCAGCAATTTCAGAAAATCTACTTGAAGAAGCCTATATTAAGTGCAGGTCCTCCTTTGAGAGAATGCCAAAAAATGTGGAGATTATAGACCCCAAAAGTTCAGTTTGGCCAAAGGCTGCAACTGGAGTTAGATTTCTATACTTGCTTGGAAATAAAGAGCTCTTAAATACTACTGGCATAAGTGTTGTGGGCACTAGGAGCCCTTCAAATCAAGGTAAGACTCTTACCCAAGAGGTTGTTAAGGCTCTTGGAGAAAGTGGATTTACCATTGTTAGCGGTTTGGCTCTAGGGGTGGATGGAATAGCCCATATTGCTGCTTTGGCTGGAAATTTTTCAACAATTGGCGTTATTGGGACATCGGTTTGTGAGGTGTATCCTAAGGAGCACGTGAAGCTTCAGGCTTTTGTTGCAGAGCACGGGTTGGTGGTGTCGCAGTTTGCGCCTTCTAGACAGGTGCAGCGTTATTTTTTCATGCAACGCAATCAGTTAATGAGTCAGATAAGTCAGGGGAGCTTTGTTATTGAGGATAGAGACGGCGGGGGAGCGGTGCAGCAGGCACAGTACAGCCAAAAGCAGGGCAAAAAGGTTTTTGTGCTCAAAGAAGTGGCAGAAAATCGTACTTTCTTGTGGCCCAGGAAGTTTGAGGATGCGGTTATTGTGCCTAACGTTTCTAGCGCGGGAAAGGTTGTAAAGCGTGCCCTTTGCGACAAGACGGATGCGTCTAGCAAGCCAAAAGCAAAGGTGTCTAGTAGAACGTCAAAGAAGTTAGACCCAGCGGTTCAGCCGGAACTCTTTTAGAGTAGTTCTTTTAGTTGACTAGAATAGGTTAGAAAGTTAATATCAAGGGCATTATGACACCTATTACAGCTAACGAATTAAGAAAGAAATTTATCAATTTTTTTGTCAGCAGAGGCCATTCTCAAATTAGTGGTGCTTCTGTTATTCCTGAAAACGATCCAACCGTTTTGTTTACAACTGCTGGAATGCATCCTCTAGTACCATATATTCTTGGTCAGCCACACCCAGCTGGAAGACGTTTGACAGACTATCAGAAGTGTATCAGAACTGGCGATATTGACAGCGTTGGCGACCCAAGCCATCTTACCTGTTTTGAGATGCTTGGTAACTGGTCTCTTGGCGATTATTTCAAGAAAGAAATGATTCCTTGGAGCTATGAATTTTTGACAAAAGAGCTTGGAATTGATCCAGAAAAGCTTTCTGTAACTGTTTTTGCAGGCGAAGATGGCATTCCACGGGATGAAGAGACTGCACAAATTTGGCACAGCATGGGAATTCCATATGAAAGAATTTTCTTCCTGCCAAGAGAAGATAACTGGTGGGGTCCAGCCGGTGAGACTGGTCCTTGTGGTCCAGACTCTGAAATGTTCATTGATACTGGCCGTCCAGCTTGTGGACCTGATTGTAAGCCAGGTTGTCATTGTGGCAAGTATTTTGAAGTTTGGAACGATGTTTTCATGCAGTACAAGAAGACAGCAGACGGCAAGTTTGTTGAAATGGAACGCAAGTGCATTGATACTGGTATGGGAATTGAAAGAACCATTGCCATACTTCAGGGCAAAAAGAGTGTTTATGACACTGAAGTAATGCAGCCAATTCTCAAAAAGATTCAAGAACTGTCTGGCATTGCCTACGGTCAGGATGAAAAGACTGACGTTTCAATGCGTATTGTTGCAGATCATATTCGTACCAGTACCTTCATTTTGGGAGACCAGAGAGGTTGCACCCCTTCTAATGTTGGTCAGGGCTATATTCTCAGAAGACTTATTAGAAGAGCTGTTAGAAACGGTAAGCACCTTGGTATTGAAGGTCCATTCCTTGCAAAGGTTGCCCAGGTTGTCATAGACCTTTACGGGGAGCCTTATCCAGAGCTTCTTGAGAATAAGGAAAAGGTTTTTAATGAGCTTACTCAGGAAGAAAACAAGTTCAGCGAGACTTTGGAGAAGGGTGAAAAGCAGTTTGAAAAGATGACTTACTTCCTTGAGAAGCAAGGAGTTAAGGAAATTGCAGGTGGTTCTGCTTTCAAACTTTATGATACCTATGGTTTCCCAATTGAACTTACCAAGGAACTTGCAGCTGAAAAAGGCTTTACCGTTGATGTTAAGGGCTTTGAAGAGGCCTTTGCAAAGCATCAGGATCTTTCCAGAACAGCCGTTGCAGGTCAGTTCAAGAGTGGTCTTGGAGATCATAGTGAACAGACTACAGCCCTTCACACGGCAACTCATATGCTTCAGGCCGCTTTAAGACGTGTTCTTGGAGACCATGTACAGCAGAAGGGTTCCAATATCACTCCTGAGCGTCTCAGATTTGACTTTACTCACAACGAGAAGATGACTCCTGAGCAGCTTAAACAGGTGGAAGACATTGTTAATGAAGAGATTGCAAAAGATCTCAAGGTCACAGTTGAGACTATGACACCAGAGCAGGCACACAAAGAAGGTGCTATGGCTTTCTTCTCCAGCAAGTACGGCGAGCAGGTTACTGTTTACTCTATTGGCGACTTCTCCAAGGAAGTTTGTGCTGGTCCTCACGTGGAGCATACCGGAGACATGGGACATTTCCACATTCTTAAGGAAGAAAGCTCCTCTGCAGGTGTCAGAAGAATCAAGGCTGTTCTTGAAAAGTAAGCTGAAAGTAACTAGAAGAAGGATATATGGATCAGAAGTACGTTGAATCTACATTGGAATTGATTGATTTTATCAACGATAGCCCCTCCTGTTATCATGTTGTGGCAAACGTTGCAGATATTCTTGAAAATGCAGGCTGCCTTAAGCTGGAAGAGGACAAAAGATTTACTCTTCAGCCGGGTTGCTCTTACTATGTGACAAGAAATAGCTCTGCAATCATAGCTTTTAGAATCCCAGCTTCTGAGCCAGACAGCGCAAAGTCAGCAGACGGCGCAAAGCTAGCTGGAATCCAGCCAGAGGGCTTTAGCATTGTAGCTGCCCATACCGATTCTCCTTCTTTTAAAGTTAAGGCAAATCCAGAGCTTCCGCTTGGAGAAGCCTATACCACTATCAACGTTGAGGGCTATGGCGGAATGCTCATGGCCCCTTGGTTTGACAGGCCACTATCTCTTGCCGGTCGTGCCTTTATTAGGACAGACGATGGCCTAATAGAGCAGCGACTAGTGGATTTTGATAAAGATTTATGCCAAATAGTCAATCTTTGCATTCACCAGAACAGAGAAGCCAACAAGGGTTACGAGTACAAAATCCAAAAAGATATGCTTCCAATTCTGGCCTGTGGCAACAAGAAAGGCGCCATCAAGAGTCTTGTAGCAGAGCTTTTGGAAGTTGAGGAAGAGGCTGTCGTTGACACAGAACTTTTCCTCTATAACCGTATGAGAGGAAATATTTGGGGCCTTGAAGAAGAGTTCTTCTCAGCTCCAAAGATTGACGACCTTCAGTGTGCCTACACCGCTGTTAAAGCCTTTGTTAATGCAAAGGATTCCAAGTGTGCAAAGCTTCAAATGGTGGCTCTCTTTGACAATGAAGAGGTTGGAAGTGGCACAAAGCAGGGGGCTGATAGCGATTTTCTCTCTCAGACCATCAAACGCATTGGCCTTGCTCTGGGCTGGGATTATGAAGACAGTTGCATTGCAAAGGCAAAAAGCTTCCTGGTATCGGCGGACAATGGCCATTCAATTCATCCAAACTATCCGGAAAAGTGTGATCCTTCCAACAAGCCTGTGATGAACAAAGGTCTTATGATTAAGTACGCCGGCAATCAGAAATACACCTCTGACGCCTTCTCCGGTGCTTATTTTAAGAGCATTCTTGACCAAGCTAACCTTCCTTATCAGCTATTTTTTAACAATTCAAATGTCCCTGGTGGCGGAACACTTGGAAATATATCGGGTTCCCAGTTCTCAATCCCGTCTGTAGATGTAGGTGCGGCTCAGCTAGCTATGCACTCGCCTTACGAGACAGCTGGAACGCTGGATACTTACAATCTAACAGAAAGTTTTAAAGCATTTTTTGAAAATTAATGAGGTCTTGTAAACCTCTAATACCTCAGGAGTACGTATGGAACAGAGAGAAAGCTTCAAAAGCAGGCTGGGCTTCTTGCTTGTCAGTGCAGGTTGCGCAATTGGAATTGGAAACGTTTGGAAGTTTCCTTGGTTAGTTGGCCAGTATGGTGGTGGCATTTTTGTACTAATCTACGTGCTGTTTCTTATAATCATGGGACTTCCTATTCTCACAATTGAAATTGGAATTGGTCGTGGTAGCCGCAAAAGCACCGTCAACGGCTTTAGAACCCTAGAAAAACCTAACACCAAATGGCACATTACCGGCTACTTTGCTATTGTCGGCAACTACCTTCTTCTCATGTTTTACCACACCGTCACCGGTTGGATGATGGACTACACCTACAAATTCGTTTCCGGTCAGTTCTCCTCTAAACCCGATGTCTCTACAGTGTTCAATAACATGCTTGCAAATCCAATTGAGAGTGTAATTTTTACTGCACTTGCCGTGGCAATAGGTATTTTTGTCTGTGCTAAAGGCGTAGAAAAAGGAGTTGAAAAGATTACAAAGGTAATGATGTTGGGGCTTTTGTGTCTGATAGTTGTCCTTGTAATTCACTCTTTTACTCTTTCTGGAGCTTCTGAAGGCCTGAAGTTCTATTTGGTACCTTCTATTGCTGCCGTCAAGGAAAATGGTTTGATTCAGACCATTGTTGCTGCCATGAACCAAGCCTTCTTTACCCTTTCTCTGGGTATTGGCTCAATGGAAATCTTTGGAACCTACATGAGCAAGGATCACACGATTGTCAGCGAGTCTGTACGTATTTGTGCTCTGGATACCTTTGTTGCTTTCTGCTCTGGCTTAATTATTTTCCCAGCTTGTTTTAGCTATGGAGTTGAGCCGGGTTCTGGTCCATCCTTAATCTTTATGTCACTGCCTAAAGTCTTTATGAATATGGCCGGTGGAAGAATTTGGGGAACACTTTTCTTTGTCTTTATGTCTTTTGCAGCTTTAAGTACTGTAATTGCCGTCATGGAGAACATCATTGCTTCCTTCATGGACACCTTTGGCTGGACTAGAAAAAAGAGTGTTATTGTCAATTCTATTGGTTTGATGGTGTTATCTCTTCCAGTTGCTCTAGAAGGCAATCTCTTCAAGGGCATCACGGTGCTTGGAAATAAAGCCTTCCTTGATAGCTGGGATTTCCTTGTCAGCAATATTTTACTTCCGGCAGGAAGCTTAGTAATGTGTCTTTTCTGCACTTGGAAAGCCGGTTGGGGTTACGATAACTTCACCGCAGAGGCAAACATTGGACAGGGCATTAAGTATGGAAAGAGTAAAGTCTTACAATTTTACTTAAGCTATATTCTTCCACTGATTATAATTGCAATTATGGTATTAGGCTTGATTTGATTTATAAAGCTCAATGATGCTTTGCACCGTTTGCATATTTTCATAGTCCTTAGGGAACACAATATTTGTATCTCTAATAAGACTCATATTTTCTATAGGGAGGCCAATGAGCTTCCCTTTTTTTATCTCATCCATACAGGCGCTTTTAGCCAAAACTGATACTCCTAAGTCTCTTCTAATCAAGTCTTTAATAGTTGCAATGTTTTCCATTTCTAGCACAACATCAAAGTCAGTAATAGAGAGATTGTTTTGATTCAGAGCCTGGTCAAATAAGCTTGTAGTGTTGGAGGTAGGAAGCCGCAAAATCAGTCTTTCATGTTTTAATTCTTCTACAGATACTGAGCTGTGGCTTGCAAGTCTATGATTTGGTGATACAGCTAGAACCAGCGAGTCTGTATCCATTGTCTTATAGTCTAATTTTGGGTCAATAATTGTGCCGTTGATGATTAAAAAGTCTAGTTCATAGTTTCTAATCATCTTATGAAGATTCTCAATGGTATCTGTGACAACTTTGATGGTTAGACCTTTGTTGAGGTTGGAGTAGGTGGCAAGTGCTTCTACAACCTGGCTACTTTCCACCGAGTGGGTAATACCAACTGTCAGGGAGGAGACATTGGCTTTTTCATCGCTGAGGGTTTGTTTTAGGTTGTTTGAGACGGCAAGAAGGCGTCTTGCATACTTATAAACTATTTCACCATTACTAGTTAAATGCAGTTGATTGTGATTTCTAATAAAGAGTTTGACGCCAAGCTCGCTTTCAAGATTTCTTATATGTTGGCTTACTGCTGGTTGGGTCAGGGCAAGTTCTTCTGCAGCTCTTGTAAAACTATCCGTTTCAACTATCTTCATAAAAGATAGCAATTTCTGATCTATTAAACTCATGGTGTGGATTATACTCCAAACTAAGGTGAAATGGTATAAAAAAAGGAGCCTCAATTTGAGGCTCCCTTTGCCTTCTTGTTAAGCAAGAATTAGAAGTGGTAAACACATCCAAGAGCTGCGTTGAAGGTAATGCCACCAGATACGCTCTCAGAAAGAGCAATTGCATAGCCAATACCAGCTCTGAGATAAGCTGTGAAGTCACCAACATTCTTCCAAGTCCAGTCATAAGAAATAGAACCTGTTCCGCGAGCAGCAATAGCAATACCACTTGCATCACCAAGGTAAATGAGTGCGCCAGCCTGAACACCAACGTTAACATCAAACTTTGCCTTGTCAATCTTGAAATCAGTTACTTTGTACTGACCACCAAGAACGGCGTCAATGTAACTGTTACTACCAAAACCAAAAGCAGCTGTGATGTAGCCATCCCACTTGCTGTCAATCTTGTAGTCAAATGTGATACCAGTTGGCTCACCAAGCTCGAGACCTACTGCAAAACCGCTATTCTTTGTAGGAAGGACAGACTTTGCAGCAACTGGAACAATAATCATTGCAACGAGTGCGATAATTACGATTGCTTTCTTCATTTTCAAACTCCTAGAAAATTTGATTGTTGCCTTAAATTATAGCAAGAAAGCCAAAGAAATGACAGTGTTAAAGGTACCAATTATTTTATTTTTACAGTATTATTAGCCGCGCTGGAGGGAAACCTATGAAAGATAAGCAGTTAACCTTAAGAGGCATTATTACAGGAGTTCTTGGTTTGCTGGTAATTACAGCAAGTTCAATGTATATAGCACTGAGAATGGGGGCCCTGCCTTGGCCAACCGTGTTTGTAACCGTTCTTTCTATGACAGTGCTTGGAAAGGCAAAAGGTTCTACTTTACAAGAAATTAATGTCACCCATACCCTAATGAGTGCAGGCGCAATGGTTGCCGGCGGTCTTGCTTTTACAATTCCTGGAATTTGGATGATTGACCCTAATGCCAAGGTTTCTGTTTTGTCGCTCTTGGCTATGACCATTTGTGGAGCACTTCTGGGAACTCTTTTTTCTGCTCTATATAGAAGAAATTTAATTGAAGAACAAAAGCTGGTTTATCCTATAGGTCAGGCTGCCTATCAAACTTTGACAACTGGGATTAATAAGGGAAAAGATTCTCTTAAGCTCTTTATTTCAATGGGCGCAAGTGCGTTGTTTACTGCCGCTAGAGATGCTTTTGGTTGGATTCCATCCGTTCTTACCGTGTTCAAAGGCAGTGCCCTTGTTCAGCCAATTACTATTTGGATTAGCCCAATGGCTTTGGCAATTGGTGCCATGATAGGCCGTCTTCCTGCAATTTTATGGCTTGGTGGTGCAGTTTTGGGCTATCTTTTGATTGTTCCAATTGGACTTGGCACCGGCCTTTTTGCGGACTTGGCCGCTGCTACTTTGTTCAGAGAGAACCTTGGTATTGGAATCATGCTTGGAACTGGCATTGGAGTTTTTCTTAAAGCAATTCTTCAGGCTTTTAAGAAAGGAAAGGGAGAAAAATCGGTCTTTAGCGGGTTCTCAAAGCAGAGTATTTTGATTGCACTTTGTGCTATGGTGCTGTCTGCAGTTGCTATGGCTATCTTCACGGAGATGAGCGTGCTTCAAGCGGTTTTGGCGGTCTGCGGGGTGTGTCTAGCTACTCTTATGAGCGGAATGCTTACAGGTCAGACGGGTATTAACCCAATGGAAGTGTTTGGTATTTTGGTGATGCTACTTGTGAACGTAATCTTTACACCTTCTACCATAGTTTTGTTCCTTACTGCCGGTCTTGTTGCCGTTTCCTGTGGTCTTTCTGGGGATGTTATGAATGACCTTAAGAGTGGGTATTTGCTTAAAACAGACTCCAAACAGCAGCTTATGGGAGAGGCTATTGGTGGCGTGGTTGGTGCAGTGGTATCGGTTTTGGTACTGCTTTTGATGAAAAATACGTTTGGCGGGTTTGGTACAGATTTACTTCCGGCTCCTCAAGCTAAGGCTGTAGCTTCTATGGCTAGCGGACTTGGTTCTTCTCCTGCCTTCTTTATTGGTGTTGTGCTTGGTGCTGTTTTGTACGTTATTGGTGTTCCTGCTGCAACCCTTGGTCTTGGAATTTATCTTGCAACCAATATTTCAATTATTGTTGGACTTGGTGCTATAATTGCCCTAGTTTTGACCAAGAGCAAAAAGGTAAAGGAAAATGATATGAACCTAGTTTCCAGCGGTCTTTTGGGCGGCGAAGGTATTACCGGGGTTATCATTGCAATTGTGAGTATGTTAGGTTAAAGGTTAAATATGGAAAAAGCTGTTTTTGCAAAAAAGCCTGAAGAGCTTGTAGAGCTACTTGAGCTAGATAAAAACTTTCAAGGAAAACAAATATATGATTGGCTGGTGAAGGGCGTGAACTCATTTTCTGAGATGACCAATCTTCCAAAAAGCCTACGAGAGCGGCTAAGTCAGGCTTATCCCTCAGTTTTTTCCAGTGCAATTGCAGCAACGCAGACGGATGACGAAGGTAATTCAAAGCTGGCTTTACGACTTTTTGATGGCAACATAATTGAGTGTGTTCTGCTCAAGGATAAAGAAGGAGAGTTAACTGCTTGCCTTTCTAGCCAAGTTGGCTGTGCAATGGGCTGTAAGTTCTGTAGAACTGGCACGCTCAAACTTTCCAGAAATCTTCACGATTACGAAATCCTTGAGCAATTTGCGCACCTCAAAGCCCTTGCCCTTCAACTGTACGGCAAAGAGATAACTCACGTGGTATTTATGGGGATGGGCGAGCCTCTTGCCAACCTTGAAAATGTGATTTCCGCTATTTCTTTTTTGCATGACCCCAAAGGCTATAACCTTAGTCACAGAAGAATTACAATTTCTACTTGCGGTCTGGTACCGGGCATTCAAGAGCTCACAAGGCGTGAAATTCCCGTCAAACTTGCCGTCTCTTTGGTAGCCCCAGAGGATGCCAAGCGCACCTCTCTCATGCCGGTTAACCGAGCTTACGGGCTGACTCAACTTCGTAGCGCACTGGTTGCCTTCCAAAAAGCCAGCGGGCGCCGCTTCACCTTTGAATACTGCATGATTCACGGCATCAATACCACAGAAGAGGATGCCGATAATCTTCAACGTTTCTGCCGTGGGCTGGAAGTCATAATGAACCTTATACCATTTAATCCTTGCAACGAACTGGATTTTGAGACCCCAACGGAACAAGAAATAAGGGCTTTTACCAATGCTCTAACAAAACGTGGCATAGCTTATACCATAAGAATTAGTAGAGGACGCTCCATTAAGGGCGCCTGCGGCCAACTTGCCGGAAAACTCAACTAGTCTAATAAGTCAAAAGATGTTAGTATTGCAAAACCGGAGGGTTATATGGGACTTAACTGTGGTATTGTAGGACTCCCTAATGTTGGTAAATCAACCATTTTTTCTGCTTTGACAAGTGCACCTGCTGAGGCTGCGAATTATCCTTTTTGCACAATAGAACCAAATGTTGGAATAGTTAATGTTCCAGATGCTAGACTTGATAAGATAGTTCAGCTCATCCCAACAGCAAAGGTCATTCCTGCAGTAACTGAGTTTGTAGATATTGCAGGCCTTGTTGCTGGTGCTTCAAAAGGTGAAGGTCTTGGTAACAAATTTTTGGCTAATATTAGAGAAGTTGGAGTCATTGCCCATGTTGTCAGATGCTTTGATGACCCAGATATTATTCATGTAAACAATAAAATAGATCCTGCAGGGGATATTGAAACCATCAATATTGAGCTAGCTTTGGCGGACTGGGATACCGTTGATAAGAGATACCAAAAGCAAAGTAAGCTGGCAAGAATTGCAAAGGATGCCAAAGAAGCTGCAGCTTTAGTGCCAATTTATGAGAGACTTCTTAAGGGATTAAGTGACGGTCAAAGTGCTAGAAGTATTGTCACAGATCCAGATGAAAAAGCACTGATTGCAGATTTACATTTGATTACAATGAAACCAGTTATCTTTGTTTGCAACATTGATGAAAGTGCAATTGGACAGGACAATGATTACGTTAAGACTGTCAAGGAAATTGCTGCAAAGGAAAAGGCTCCTGTAGTTTGTATTTGTGGAAAAACTGAAGCGGAAATTGCATCTTTGGATACTGCAGAAGAGAGAGCTGAGTTCCTTGAAGCGGCAGGGCTTGAAGAAAGTGGTATGAACGTTTTAATCAGAACAGCTTATGAAACTCTTGGCCTTAGAACCTTCTTTACCGCTGGTTCTGATGAAGACAGAGCTTGGACCTTTAGAGCCGGTTACAAGGCACCTCAGGCTGCTGGGGTTATTCATACAGACTTTGAAAAAGGCTTCATTAAGGCTGAAGTTTATAGCTGTGAAGATTTGTTCCAGTATGGCAGTGAAGCTAAGGTTAAGGAAGCCGGAAAGCTTAGAATTGAAGGTAAAGAGTACGTAGTTCAGGATGGTGACATCATGCACTTCAGATTCAACGTATGATGGCGGATTTTAGAACTATGGACAATAATTTTCAACTTTTAGCTAAAATTCAGGGCATTGTTGTTCATGGTAAAGGCCTTGGCCGATATTTAGGAATTCCCACTGCAAATATAGACTCAAAAGACAATATATCTCATTTGGAAGAGGGCGTTTATAGCTCAAAAATTTACTTTGAGGATGTGGTTAAGTACGGCACGGTAAATATTGGAAGACGCCCCACGGTGGATAATCTTGAAAAGTTCACCATTGAAGTAAATATTCTGGATTTTAACCAAGACATCTACGGCAAAGCGGTGAGATTAGAGGTCTATAAACTTTTACGTCCAACTAAGCGCTTTGATTCTTTGAGCCATCTTATTAAACAAATAAGAACCGATAGCCTTTCAACTTTGGACTATTTTGGGGAAGCAAGAAAGATTGGGTTTGATTTTGATGATAGTAGTGTTGTGCTGGAAGGGAAAAGGTTAAAGCTGGAGGATAAAGCTTTTAGCCTAATTTTTCTACTTGCTTTAAATCATAGCTGCTCTTTTAATTATAAACAGCTTTATGAGGCAATCTGGCATGAAGCGGTGAGGAAAAATAGTGAGACTTTGGTTTTGGATTTAGTTGAAAAGGTTAATACTCTAGCTCAAAATCAATTGGTTCGTGTAGAAGCAGAAAATCAATCAGAGGGAATGAAAATACAACTATCTTTGCATTCTTGAGAGTTCCATTGTGGCTGGTAATTTCTTTTGGCGCCACAACTTGAATTGTAACCTTAGAATTTAGTATTTCCTCAGGACATTCTTCTCCAAGGATAAAGCCCATCATCTCTAGATAGTTTTCTTCCGTTAGGTCGTTATTGTAAAGTGGCCCGTAAACTTCAAAGTTTGGATTTGCCAAGAAGGGGACAATCTCAGTTAACTCCTCATAGTTGTCCATTCCAATGTGAATTTGAACATGAGTTTTTCCGTCTTTCTCCGTTGCTGTTACTAGTGAACAATTTGGATTCTTTGAAAGGTCAATAATGAGGGAACTGAAATCCTTGTAATTAAAGTCGCCCATGTAGGTGTTTTTGCCGGTTTTTATGAACTTGACGGAACTTGTGGTGTCCGATTCTTCCAAATTCTCAACAAACTCATCTACTGCAACCTGTAAAATTGGATCTGTGTTGCCTTCCTCTGCCCAGTTGGAGAGATCTTCAATTACATTGACAAAATAATCGGTAACGGTAAGGTCAATATGGCTTTTACCACTTAAGGAGCTGTCTTCAGTTATGCTGCTTTTTAGATTCAAAGTTTCTGTTACCTTACAGGAACTGACTGAAAGAATTGTTACAAAAATTACGGCCAAAACAGCCACAAATGGTAGTCTCTTCATGCAGAATACTATAAACTTCACAACGCGGTTTTGCAATCTACAATTATTAAGAAGGGAAAAATGAAGAAAATAGCTACTATAATCCTTATGACAGGCTTATCTCTTATAGGTCTCTTTGCCTCAGAAACTTGGGCGGGCACCTATCAGTGGATAAATCCTACAGATGATAATAATGACGGCAAATGTACGGAAATAAAGTTTGTTATAAAGGAGGTCTTGCTAGAAGACGGCTCAAACAGCTTTGAAGTTTGGGAATATATGTCGGATTCCTCTTTAAAAAGGCTTTTTCCGGTTGAATATGAGCCAGAAGGTGGTTATCAGTGGCATAAATGGAAAGAAAATAGCATAGAAGCTGAAAACTATAGAGCTAATGCTACAAAATTCAATACCACTTCCTTTACTCCTTCCAAATGGAGAGTGACAGAAACTGTTCAACAAGAACTTTTTGGCTCTTGCACGGTAGAAACGGTAGCTTTTGTCTTCAATGTGGAAACTAAAAGTACCTTTGAGCTTAGATACAATTCAGAAACCGGAGCTCAAGAATTAGCCTATAAAACCGTGGGGGACGGCATTGCAAAGATGGGACTTTTTAGCAATCCTGTACCAGGAGAAGACGGTAAGGATGTCTTTGTCCTCACCAAATGTACAGAATAATTTTCTTGCTGTTTAGTTGACAGATGCCATTTCCTTCTATATATATACACTGCACGACATTTTTTCTAGGAACGGAGGAGAATTTGCATGGCAGAGAAAAATGCAGAGAAGAAAGTAATCATTGTTGAGTCTCCAACAAAGGCTAAAACAATTAGAAATTTTCTAGGTTCAGATTGTGTTGTTGTTGCTAGTAATGGTCATATAAGAACCCTTCCAAAGAATGATCTTTGTATTGATATTAAGAATGGTTATACTCCAAAGTACATCATTGACGAGAGCAAGGAGAAGATAATCTCCCAAATTAAAAGTGAGCTCAAAGGCGCAAGTGAACTAATACTTGCAACTGATGAGGACCGCGAGGGAGAAAGCATTAGCTGGCATCTAGTTCAGGTGCTCAAGCCAACCATGCCACAAAGAAGAATGGTTTTCCATGAAATCACCAAGAAGGCAATTCAGGAAGCCTTTGCCCACGGTAGAGACATAGACATGAATCTTGTTCATGCTCAAGAAGCCAGACGCGTACTTGATAGACTTTACGGCTACACCATTTCTCCTGTACTCTGGTCCAAGCTCTCCAACAAGAGCCTCAGTGCCGGTCGTGTCCAGTCACCTGGCCTCAGACTGATAGTTGACAGAGAGAGAACCAGGTTAACCTTCAAGAAATCTGAATACTGGGACGTAAAAGCCACCTTCGGCGAGGGCTTTTTAGCTTCAATTGAAAGCGTAAATGGCCTGAAGGTAGCCGATGGCAAGGATTTTGATAGCGACACCGGTAAGTACACGGGCTCTAAAAAAGTCATTCTCCTATCCAAAGAGGACGCTCAGGACCTGGTGGAAGGACTTTCCCAGAGTGCCTTTACCGTCTCCGATATCAAAGAAAAGCAAATCTCTCAGCGTCCGTTTGCTCCGTTTATCACCAGTACTCTCCAGCAGGAAGGCAACAGAAAGCTTCACTTGTCTACCAAAGACACCATGAAGATTGCCCAGAGCCTCTATGAAAACGGATTTATCACCTACATGAGAACAGATAGCCCAACGCTCAGCCAGGAAGGCATCAACGGCGCCCGCGAAAGTGTCCTAAAACTCTACGGCAGCGACTATTTGCCCTCTGAAGCCCGCCAGTACACCGCCAAAAGCTCCAATGCGCAGGAAGCCCACGAGGCAATCCGTCCATCTGGCGAGCACTTCCGTCATCCCGATGACACAGGGCTTTCTGGTCGGGAGTTAGACCTCTATACGCTTATTTGGAAACGCACTTTGGCTAGCCAAATGAGCAATGCAATCAAGCAAAATACATCGGTTTCTATTGCGGCTAAGACAAGCGGAGGACAGGACGTGATGTTCTCGGCTACCGGGGTGCGCATTGAGTTTCCGGGCTTCATGAGAGTTTACGTGGAAGGTAGCGATGACCCAAGCGCGGCCTTAGAGGATAAGGAGACTCCGCTTCCAAGGCTTGCTATTGGACAGACCCTTACTACAAAGAAAGTGGAGGGGCTCAGTCACGAGACCAAGGAGCCTAACCGCTATACTGAGGCGTCTTTGGTTCAGACTTTGGAGAAGTTGGGAATTGGTAGGCCTTCTACCTATGCAACTATCATAGATAGGCTTTTTGAGAAGAATTACATTGTTCGTGAAAGTGGTACGTTGGTTCCAACTTTTGTTGGTTTTGGCGTGGTTCAGCTTTTGGAATCTTATTTTTCTGATAGGGTAGACTACGGTTTTACTAGAGATATGGAGGACGGGCTTGATAAGATTGCTGAGGGGCAACTGGATGAGCTTCAGTTCTTGAAGGATTTCTACGAGGGGGAACAGGGGCTTGAAAAGCAGGTTAAGGCTAACAAGATGTCCATCAACGCAAAGGATGTGAAAAAACTTTCACTGCCTCAGCTTTCAGATGAAAATGAGATTAATCTTGGTCCTTATGGTCCTTATGTTAAGGGTAATGATGGCAAGTTTGTTTCTATTCCTAAGGATTGGACGCCGGCTTCTGTTCAGAATGCTATGGTGGAAAAACTTAGAGAAGGCCAAAGCTCTGAGGATGGCGGCAAATCCAACGCTCCGGAGTTGATTGGAACTACCAATGATGGCCTACCTGTGTTGTATTGCACTGGAAAATACGGTGATTACTGGCAGATGGGCGATAAATCCAAGACTACTGAGGTTAAGAGATTCAAGGTTCCAAAGAAGTATATTGGCAACAAATCTGTTGCTTTAGACACGGTTCTTAAGTTCTTTAGCTTGCCTGTCACAATTGGCAAGACTGCTTCTGGTGAGGTTATTACTGCAGATATTGGTAAGTATGGTCCTTACGTTAAGTGCGGTAACGATTTTAGAAGTGTAAAGGATCCTGAGCAACTGTTTACTCTTACTGAAGAGGAAGCTCGGGCTATCTTGGAAGCTCCAAAGGAGACTTCAAAGAAAGCTGCTTCTGCTACAAAGGCTACCAGAAGAAGTAGTTCTGCCAGTGCTGTGGTTGATTTTGGTGATTATGAGGGTAAGAATCTTGGCATCTATCATGGTAGATATGGTTACTACCTGCGCCATGGTGAGGACAATGTTCGTATTCCAAAAGAGTACCAGCAGGATGAAGCAGCCTGCAAGGCTATGACTAGAGAAACAGCAATTTCATTCTTGAAGTAGTAGTTTTAAAGTTGTATTCTAATGACGTTGATCCTTTAGCTCAGCTGGATAGAGCACTTCCCTCCTAAGGAAGGGGTCGGGCGTTCGAATCGCCCAAGGGTCAATTTTTTTATTTTTGAGCAAAGCTCATGCGGGGTGGCTTGTGGCTAAGAATAGTTTTGCAGATATCTATGAACAATGGACAAAGACTCATGATGAAAGCTCTGCAATTGACAAACGTTACAAGAAAACTTCTGGAGTTGTTCAAAGCCAGAAAGATTTAATTAACGAAATCAGACGCATGAAGGCCCAGGATACGCTGGATTTGCATAGTTTTACCTTAGAAGAGGCTATGGTTGTGACTAGGAATTTTCTAGCTGCTTCTAAGCAGAAGGGGCTGAGAAAAGTTCTGATTATCACAGGAAAAGGAATACATTCGGCAGGCGGAGAGTCTGTTTTGCGTCCTACAATCCTCAATATTGTCCAAAATCATCCAGCAGTACGGGAAGTTTTTACTCCAAAAGCCTCAGAAGGTGGTAGCGGAGCCCTAACTGTAATATTGAAGGCCTAGGTATTCCGTGTTATTCTTGTTCTGTTAAATTGATATCAAGGAGCTCTCAATGGAACTTCAAAAACAGATACTCTTGTTCTTATCCAGTATTCAAAATTCGTTTTTTGACGCTTCTTTTCAAGCAATAACCATGATTGGAGAATCGACTTTTGTCGTTTGTGTTATTTGCTTTATTTTTTGGAACATCAATAAGAAGAAAGGTATGACAATTTGCATGTGCATGTTGACCAATGTTCAAGCTATGGGACTTATCAAGGCTATTGTAAGGTTCCCAAGGCCGTGGACAATGATTGAAGGTCTGAATACAGTAAGACAAAGTACTGCAACTGGTTATTCCTTCCCAAGTGGACACACCACCAATGCAAGTAGCTCCCTTACAGCCATTGCAATTGCGTTTAAGAAGAGATGGCTTTCAATTACCTGTGCTATTTTGATTGTTTTGGTGGGTTTTTCAAGACTATATCTTTGCGTTCATTGGCCAATGGATGTGGCCTGTGGTCTTATCCTTGGCTGTGGTGGAACCTTTCTTCTGTTTGATATTTATTCCAAAATCCTTGAAGATAAAGAAAGAGGGAAGCTGTTCTTTATAATCTCTGCAATAGTTACAACCATAGCCTGGATTGTCATTGCCATATTACTTTTTGCGGAAAAGATTGATTCTACGGCATTTTCTGACTTTGGAAAGAATATTGCAACGTTTTCTGGTGCTGTTTTGGGCCTTATCTGGGAACGCAAGGTATTTGACTATTCTGTAGAAGAGGGACATTGGAAGCGAAAGCTTTTACGCTTTGCCCTTGGAGGACTTGGCTGCTTGATAATTCTTCCGCTTTCCAAGCTTGGTCTTAAAGCGATAGGTTTTTATAACCCAATTACTGCCACTGCTAGGTACTTCTTAGCTACCTTCTGGGCAAGTGGTATTTATCCAATTTTGGGTGGAAAGCTTGGTCTTTTTGTAAGAGCACAACAAACTGATATATCAGCTAGTGGAAATAAATAAAGAATTTTTGTTATACTTAAGTCATGCTTACAGATGTTGTTTATTCTAATCTCAGAGAAAAAATATTAAATTTAAACCTAAAACCGGGAACTCCGTTGAGCTTTTCAACTTTAAGTTCTCAGTACAACGTAAGTATTTCTCCAATAAGAGATGCTCTCAAAAGACTCGCAACAGAAGGCCTTGTGGAAATTAAGCCTCAAAGTGGTACGTATGTCTCTTTAATTGATTTGGATAAGGTAAGAGACGAGCGTTTTATGCGTCTTTACTTGGAGCTTGGAGCAATTGAGAAACTGAAAAAATCAGGAATATCGGACTTGCTGGTGGATAAGTTTGAAGAGTTGATTTGTCTGCAAAATGAGGCGTTTTCGTGTAGAAATACGGCTAAATTTTTGGATTTGGACGACCAGATGCATAGGCTGCTGTTTGAGGCCTGCAAGCACGAAAAGGTGTTTGACCTGGTAAAGAGTACAAGTGGGAACTATCATAGGATTAGACTGGTCAGTTATCTGTTTGACGATATTCTTAAAAGCGCGTTGGATCAGCATAATCTTCTTCTTGGGGCGTTAAAGAACAAGGATGTGGATAAGCTTTTGGAGCTGGATCGCAGGCATATTTCAAAGATTGAAGTGGAGACGGCCGAGTATCAGAAGGCTTATCCTCAGTATTTTAGGCAATAAGGAAAAAGATTTCACGGAGGTGTGTCATGTGGAAAATTGAAGATGGTAGAGCCTTTGAGATCTATGAAGACTCAAAGCACGGCGAAGTGTTTATGGTTGCTTCTCCAAATCAGGATTATATCGTTGCAAAGCCTAGCTTGGACTACGTTGGGCAAGAGGTAGTTTCCAATGGTGAAAAGTGGACTCTGGCTCCGTTAAACCATGAGAATGCTGTTAAACTTAGAGCAATGTTCCCCTTTACAGCTCCAAGTAGAGTTCTTGAGAGAGATAAGACGGTTGGTGTTGGGGATAGACTTGGCATTGCTACAGATGGCCATCTTAGAGTTTTTAAGGACTATCCAGAAGTAACTCCAATTTTAGCTCAACAGTCAATTAGAGAGCTGACTCTTACCAACAGAACTTTTGCAGATGTCATTGATAGCGCAAGTTTTGCTGTTTTTAGAAACAACTACACTACTGGTTGGGGAGCAGATGGCGACCACGTTAAGACTGCTGACGAGGTTGAATATGCTCTTTCAAGTGGCTGCACAATGATTACCCTAGATTGCAGTGAGCAGATTGATAATACAATCGATGCTCTTTCAGAAGAAGAAGTTGCAAAGAAGTACGCAGAATATGAGTATTGTTGCAAGGGCGAGCTTGAAAAGGCCTATCTTGGCAAGACCTTTGACGTTGGTGAAGGGGTTTCAATTACCTTTGATGCAGACATGTACAAGCGCTGCATCTTGATTTACAGCAAGGCAATTAAGCACGCTATTGATATTTATAGAACAAAGATTCTTAGCGAAAACGGGCAGAGGGCAGACTTTGAGATTTCAATTGATGAGACTATGACTCCAACCCATCCAGCTCAGCATTTCTTTGTTGCTAATCAACTTGTTCATCACAAGGTCCACATTGCAACGGTGGCTCCAAGATTCTGTGGTGAGTTCCAGAAGGGTATTGATTACATAGGTAACCTTGATCAGTTTGCACAGGAAATGAAGATTCACGCAGCTATTGCTCGTCACTTTGGCTACAAGCTTAGTATCCACAGTGGCTCCGACAAGTTCTCTATTTTCCCTGCAGCAGGCAAGGAAACTCGTGGTCGCTTCCACCTTAAGACAGCTGGTACCAACTGGCTCGAAGCTATGAAGCTGGTTGCAATGAAGGATCCTGCTTTGTATAGAGCGGTTCACAAATTTGCTCTTGGCGCTTTCAATGAGGCTACAAAGTACTATCATGTCACTACCGATCTTACAAAGATTCCTAACCTTGATACTCTTTCTGACAGTGAGCTTCCAGATTTATTCAAATTAAACGACTCTAGACAGCTGATTCATATCACCTATGGTCTTATTCTCAATGCCAAGGCTGAGGATGGAACTTTGCTTTTCAAGGATAAGCTGTACAGCCTTTGGAGAACCTACAAGGAAGATTATGCAGAGCTGCTACATGCTCATATTGGCAAGCATGTTTCTGCAATTTTAGGTTAAGTTAATATCGGGATTGGACATTTTTGCAGAAAAACTGCTCAAATTGTCCAAAATTGGACATTTTGAGCAAAAAACTGCAAAAAATGTCCATTTTTTTTGCCCTCAGGTTGCTATTCAAATACCTTAGAGGTTTTTGCAAAAAATATCAGCGAGTGGAATTATAAGTAAAACAACTGTAAAAAATTATTGCGACTGATATATTAGTGTGCTATACTTAAAGTAGTTTGGCCGGCTAAGGCGGGCAAAAAGGAGTTTTTATGAAACTTAGTCTTGCGGGAATTAGTGGAAACGCAAACAGAGCCCAGTGGGAGAAGGCAGGATATGTCCTTCCTGCATATGATATTGAAAAGATGAGAGCTAACACACTTAGTGCTTGTCATTGGGTGCATTTTGGCTCTGGAAACATTTTTAGAGCTTTCTTGGCAGCAAGGATGCAGAACCTCTTAGATAAGGGCATTGCCAACACTGGTATATTAGTTGGTGAAGCTTTTGACTGGGAAATGTTGGATGCTGCCTATGATAAATATGACAATTTAAGCCTTGACGTTACTCTTAAGAGTGACGGAACCATCTGCAAAGAAGTTGTTGCTTCTGTAGCACAGGCAGTTCGTTGTTCAACTCAAAGAGAGCAGGATTGGGCAAGATTCTGTGAAGTCTTCAGAAGCCCAGAGCTCCAGATGGTCAGCTTCACAATTACAGAGAAGGGCTATTCAACAACCCCAGGTTATGTACAGGAAGATATTCTTCGTGGACCTGCAGAGTGTACAACCGTCTGTTGTATGGTAACCTCTCTTCTTCTTGAGCGCTACAAGGCTGGAAAACTTCCAATAGCCGTTGTTAGTATGGATAACTGCTCAAGAAACGGTGAAAAACTTGGAAATGGAATCATGACAATTGCAAAGCGCTGGCTTGAACTGGGCTTTGTGGATCAAGCTTTTGTTGATTATGTTTGCAATCCAGAAGTTGTTAGCTTCCCCTGGACAATGATTGATAAGATTACTCCAAGACCAGACCAGAGCGTTCAGAACATGCTCAAGGCAGATGGTGTTGAAGATATGGATGTGGTTATAACAGCAAAGAGAAGCTATGTTGCTCCATTTGTAAACGCAGAGGAGTGCGAATACTTGGTAGTTGAAGATAGCTTCCCAAACGGCAGACCAGCTCTCCAAGAGGCAGGAATCCTCTTTACAGATAGAGAGACCGTCACAAAGGTTGAGAGAATGAAGGTCTGCACCTGTTTGAACCCACTTCACACAGCAATGAGTCTTGCCGGATGTCTTCTTGGCTATACAAAGATTTCTGATGAAATGAAGGATGAAGATATTGTCGCTTATATCAAGCGACTTGGTTATGTTGAAGGCCTTCCTGTTGTAACAGATCCTGGCATTCTTTCACCAAAGAGCTTTATTGATGATGTTGTTTATAAGAGACTTCCAAACCCGTTCATGCCTGATACTCCACAGAGAATTGCAACTGACTCCAGCCAGAAACTTGCAATTAGATTTGGCGAGACCTTCAAGGCCTATGAAAGCAGAGGCTTGGATATTTCTAACCTGAAATGCATTCCATTTGCTCTTGCTTCTTGGCTCAGATATCTTCTTGGTGTCAATGATGAGGGTAACGCCTTTGAACTTAGCCCAGATCCACTTTTGGAAAGTGCCCAAGCTGACATGGTAGACGTCAAGTTTGGTCAGCCTCTTAAGGGGGGTGAGTTAGACAAAATAATGGCTCGTAAGGAGATTTGGGGCTATGATTTGAGCACATCAGTGCTGAAAGAGGCTGTTATTAAGAATTTTGAAAGCATGAACGCTGGCGTTGGTGCTGTCAGAAAAACACTTCATGAAATTGTCTCTAAGTGAGACATGATAACTGAGACATGATAACTGAGACTCAAACTGAGACTTAAAAGTAAGGAGATTTGACTATGAAGCTTAGAGAAAACTACAAATATGATCTTGTATGTCCTACAAGTATGGGCGTAAGAATTACCCCAGCTAACAGACTTCCTGTTCACACCAGCAGATTCTTTGAAATGCAGGCAACCAGTGCTGAGAGTAACGTGCTTAACGTTTCTTCTTCCCTTGGACTTAAGACCAAGGTTCTTACAGCTTTTGTAAAGGATAGCCCAGTTGCTTCTTTTATTAAGGCTGAACTTAGATTCAGAAACATTGATTATGAAGGTCCAGAAGTTGCTCAGGGTGGCGCTTGGGGCTACAGACATCAGTTCAACATTGCTGACAGTGGTTTTGGTAGTCGCGGTCCAAGAGTTTGGAATGACCGTAGTGGTGAAGTTGGAAGAACTCTTAATGCAAAGGATTTTGACCTTGACAGAATTTTCAATAAAGAAGGGGTGAGAATCCTTCATCTATCGGGTTTGGTGGCCGCTTTGAGCCCAGAGACAACCAAGTTCTGTCTTGAGGTTGCACGTGCAGCTAAGGCTAACGGTACGGTTATTTCGTTTGATTTGAACTACAGAGCCTCGTTCTGGAAGGGCAGAGAGGCAGAGCTTAGTGCTGCGTTTAGCGAGATTGCAGGCGTTGCAGATATCCTTATTGGTAACGAAGAAGATTTCCAGCTGGCTCTTGGAATGAAGGGACCAGAGGCTGGCGGTAAGGATTTGGGGAAGAAAATGGACCAGTTTAAGGAAATGATTGCTCAGGTGAGAAAGTCTTATCCTCAGGTTCAGGTTTTTGCTACCACTCTCAGAGAGGTTGTAAGTGCAAATGAGCATAACTGGGGCGCTTTGATGCTGATTGGCGACACCTGGTACACAGAAGATCCTAGACCAATTCAGGTTATGGACCGCATTGGTGGTGGTGATGGCTTTGTCGGCGGCCTTCTGTACGCAATTTTGGCAGGAAAGCCACAGGAAGACTGGATTAAGATGGGCTGGGCAACTGGCGTTCTTGCAACTACAGTTTTGACAGACTACAGCACACCAGCTGATGAAGAGCAGATTTGGTCGGTTTACAGCGGAAACGCAAGAGTTAAGAGATAAGATTTAGGAGTAACTTATGAACAAGAAAGCAGATATTGGACTTATTGGTCTTGCCGTCATGGGCGAGAATATTGTTATGAACATGGAGTCAAAGGGCTTCACCGTTGCAGTTTACAACAGAACACTTAGCAAGGTTGACGACTTTGTTAATGGTAGAGCTAAGGGCAAGAATATTATTGGAACTCATAGTCTTGAAGAATTGGCTGACTCCCTTGCAAAGCCTCGTAAGGTTATGATGCTGGTCAAGGCAGGCGCTCCTGTTGACGACTATATAGAAAAGCTGCTTGGCGTTTTGGAGCCAGGTGATGTCATCATTGATGGCGGAAACAGCCACTTCCCAGATACAATTCGCAGAACTAAGTATGTTGAGAGCAAAGGTTTGCTTTACATTGGAACCGGTGTTTCTGGTGGAGAAGAGGGCGCTCTTAAGGGACCTTCCCTCATGCCAGGCGGATCTGAGGCAGCATGGCCACTGGTAAAGCCAATTTTGCAGGCAATCTCAGCCAAAGTTGAAGACGGCACCCCTTGTTGCGACTGGGTTGGAAGCGATGGTGCTGGTCACTTTGTAAAGATGGTTCACAACGGCATTGAATACGGCGACATGCAGCTCATCTGTGAAGCCTATCAGCTCATGAAAGACATGCTTGGCATGAGCGCTGACGAAATCCACGAAGTCTTTGCCCAGTGGAACAAAACCGAGCTCGACAGCTATCTGATTCAGATTACAAGCGATATCCTTGCCAAAAAAGATACCGATGGCCAACCTTTGGTTGATAAAATTCTTGATACAGCAGGCCAGAAAGGAACCGGTAAGTGGACAGGTATTGCTGCTCTTGATGAAGGTGTACCTCTTACCCTCATTGGTGAAGCTGTATTTGCAAGATGCCTTTCAGCTATGAAGGCAGAGCGCGTTAAGGCTGATGAAGCTTTTAATATTGAGCGAAAGCAGTACACTGGCGACAAAAAGGCTATGATTGAAGATATTAGAAGAGCTCTTCTTGCTTCAAAGATTATCTCTTACGCACAGGGCTATGTCCTGATGGAAAGTGCAGCTAAGACCTATGGTTGGAAGCTCAACTATGGTTCAATTGCTCTGCTTTGGAGAGGCGGCTGTATCATTCGTTCCACCTTCCTTGGTAAGATTAAGGAAGCTTTTGACAAGAATCCTGAGCTTTCAAACCTTCTTTTGGACCCATATTTCAAAGAAACAGTTTTGGCACTTGTTCCATCTTGGAGAAACGTTGTTGCTAACGCAACTTTGTGTGCAATTCCAGTTCCAACCTTCTCATCAGCTCTTAGCTATTTTGATGGTTATACTTCCTCAAGACTTCCTGCAAACCTGCTTCAGGCTCAGAGAGACTATTTTGGTGCTCATACTTATGAAAGAGTTGATGCTCCAAGAGGCGAGTTCTTCCATACTAACTGGACAGGTGAGGGTGGAAATACTCACGCAACAACTTATACAGCTTAAGTTTTTGATAGAGGATTTAGAATGCTAACTAATGAACAGATTAAAGCAAGCGTGGAGGAGGCTCTCTCCTCCCGCAATCCCAAAAAAGTTCTCATGGTAGTGCCTGATTTCACAAGATTCTTCTCAAATGCCGGCCTTATTGCAAATATAGGCTATCATTGGTGTGAAAAGCATAATGTTGAGGTTCAGATTCTTGAGGCGCTTGGAACCCATGTGGCAATGACAGACCAGGAAATTAGCACCATGTATGGAGACATCCCAAGAGAGTTGTTCCATGCTCACGATTGGCGTCATGATGTTGTAAATATTGGTGAAGTTCCAGCTTCTTACGTTTCTGAGATTACAGAAGGCCTTTGGAATAAACCTGTTGCAGTTGAAGTTAATAAAATGGTCATGGATCCTTCCTTTGATCTTGTGCTTTCAATTGGTCAGGTAGTTCCTCATGAGGTTATTGGTATGGCCAACCACTCCAAGAATTTGTTTGTTGGTGTTGGCGGTTCTTCCATGATTAATCAGAGCCATATTATTGGTGCGGTTTACGGAATGGAAAGAATGATGGGTCGGGATCATACTCCAGTTAGAAAAGTTTTTGACTATGCTGCAGAGCATTTCCTTAAAGAGGTTCACCTTCTTTATATGCTTACAGCTTGTACAGCTCCAAACTCTGTAATTCAGACTCATGGTCTTTTCATTGGAGAAGGCAGAAAGCCTTTGGAAGATGCAATTGTTTGCGCTCAGGAACACAACATTGATTATGTTGAGCACGGCATTAAAAAGTGTGTTGTTTACCTAGATCCTAAGGAATTTAAGAGCACTTGGCTTGGCAATAAGAGCGTTTACAGAACCAGAATGGCAATTGCAGACGGTGGTCAGCTTATTGTTCTTGCTCCTGGTGTCAACAAGTTTGGTGAAGATCCAACTAACGATAAACTTATTCGTAAGTATGGCTACAAAGGAAGACTTCATACCCTTGAGCTGCTCAATGCTAATGAAGATCTTCAGGAGAACATGGGGGTTGCCGCGCACCTGATTCACGGTTCAAGCGATGGTAGATTCTCAATTACTTATGCTGTAAAGAATATCTCACAAGAAGAGATTGCCAGCGTTGGTTTTATCCCAGCTGCTTATGATGAGCTTGCTAAAAAATATGATCCAGCTAAGTTGAAGTATGGTTATAATGACGTTGACGGCGAAACTATCTTCTTTATTCCAAATCCAGCCCTTGGACTTTGGATTAACAGAGAGAAATTTAACGGTTAACCGGCAAAAAAGAGGTTATTATGAAACAATTCATGGGAGAAGATTTCCTTCTTAACAACGAACCTGCAAACAAACTCTACCACGAGTATGCAAAGCAGATGCCTATTTTTGACTATCACTGCCATCTTTCTCCAAAAGAGATAGCTGAAAACAAGCGTGAACCGGATATTACTACCGCTTGGCTTGGAAGTGGTTTCTACGGAGATCATTACAAATGGCGTCAGATTCGTACCAACGGCATCAATGAAAGAGAAGGGGATGCTTACCAGCGCTTCTATAACTGGGCAGACACCGTCTCTAGACTCATTGGAAACCCACTTTATCACTGGACTCATCTTGAGCTTCAGCGTTATTTTGGCATAACAAAGCCTCTATCAGCAGCTACAGCGCGTGAGATTTATGATCAGGCTAATGATAAGCTCAAAAACGACCCAACTCTTGACGTTTATGGCATCTTTAAGAAGTTTAACGTCTATGCAGTAGGCACAACAGATGATCCTGTAGATTCTCTTGAATACCACAAACAAATCAGAGAAGCTGGTAAGACTGAAACCAAAGTCATTCCTTCTTATAGACCTGATAAGGCTATCAACATTGATGTAGCAGGTTTTAACGCCTACATTGATACTCTTGCTCAAGTTAGTGGGGTGAAAATTGAAACTGCAGCTGACGTTCTTGAGGCTCTCACAAAGCGTTTGGACGTGTTTGTAGAAAACGGATGTCTTGCAACAGACCACGCAATTGCCTTCCCTCCATTTAAGATTGGAACCGATGCACAGGTCAACGCAGCCTTCCGCAAGGCTAGAAGCGGAGAAGCAGTAACTTCTGATGAGGCCGAGCTTTACAGAACTTATATTCTCCTTGGCCTTGCAAAAGAATACTCAAAGCGAAACCTAGTCATGCAGCTTCACATGCAGGCAAGCCGCAACAACAATACCCGTGGCTTCCAGACTCTAGGCGCCGATACTGGCTACGACGCAATTACTGACTACCAGATTGCCCCTAAGCTCTCTAGGTTCCTTGATACGCTTGACTTTCAGAACGCTCTACCAAAGACTATCTTCTACTCCCTCAACCCAAACGATTACTACGTAATTGGTTCACTTATGGGCGACTTCCAGCACGATATCCCTGGCAAGCTCCAGCTTGGTTCTGCCTGGTGGTTCTGTGATCATATTGACGGAATGACAGACCAGATGAAGACTTTGGGTAACCTTGGTATGTTATCAAGATTCGTTGGTATGCTTACTGACTCAAGATCCTTCCTTTCTTATCCAAGGCACGAATATTTCCGCAGAATTTTGTGTAATATTCTTGGCACTTGGATGGAAAATGGAGAAATTCCTGCAGATTATCAGCTGGTTGGCAAGATGGTCCAGGATATTTCCTTCAACAATGCCAAAAACTATTTTGAGCATTAAGAGGTGTAGCTCTTACTAATTTGTTTCTTTTCCTACGGAGTTCTCGTAGGTTTAGTTGTTGTTTTCCTTGGGGCTGCTTTCGCAGCCCCCTTTTATGAGATAATATTAGGGCTATGTTTAGACCATTTGCACATTTTAAAACTATTACCAAGCACAGACATCTTGTAATGAAACATTGCTTTATGGCTGGTATTCCTCTTCAGGGGTTAAAACATGATTTATCTAAGTATGGACCTACAGAATTTCTTCCTGGAGCAAGGTTCTATCAGGGAACTAGAAGTCCAAATGAAGGGGAGCGGGAATGCTATGGATATTCGGCTGCCTGGCTCCATCATAAAGGAAGAAACAAGCATCATCTAGAATATTGGACAGATTATTCTCCCGTAGACAAAAATCTTGCCGGTGTGAAAATGCCATTAAAGTATGTTATTGAAATGTTCTGTGACAGAGTTGCAGCAAGCAAAATTTACAAAGGTAAGAATTATAATCAACAATGTCCTCTACAATACTTTGAAGGTAGAAAAACTCATGTTCTTATTCATCCTGAGACCTTAAAACTGTTAGAAGAACTTTTAACCATGTTAGCGGAAAAGGGTGAAAAAGAGACTTTCCATTATATTAAAACAGATCTCAGCAAGAGAAAGGATTATTAAGTATGAATGCAGGCGATGACCAGTTAATGTCAAGATTTGATACCAAAGTTCAGTTTTTAAAATACAGCGTCCTGAAAGAAGTGGCAAAGAATGCCTGGGAGGGTACTCTTTTAGAAAATGAACTAGACATTCCAAAAAAAATTATTCCGGGGAAAAAGCCCACCATGCGTTGCTGTGTTTATAAGGAACGCGCAATTCTTGCAGAAAGGGTCAAAATTGCAAAGGGCGGAAATAAAGAATCCAAGAATGTAATTCAAGTTATAGACATAGCTTGCGAAGAATGCCCAATTGGTGGCTTTGAAGTTACCAATGCCTGCAGAGGCTGTCTGGCACATAGATGCGCTAGTGCATGTAAGTTTGGCGCTATTTCCTTTGATCAGCACCATACCGCAGTTATCGACAAGTCTAAGTGTAAAGAGTGTGGCGCTTGCTCTCGAGTTTGCCCTTACAATGCAATTCGCAACTTCCAGCGCCCCTGCCAGAATGCTTGCAAAGTCAAGGCTATTTCAATGGGCGAAGACGGCGAGGCTTGCATTGATGATTCTAAGTGTATTTCCTGCGGGGCTTGTGTCTACCAGTGTCCATTTGGGGCCATAACGGATAAGTCTTTCATTTTAGAAGCCATAGATATACTTAAAAACGGCCATGCTCAAGGAAGTAGAGTATATGCTGTTGTTGCTCCTGCAATCTCAAGTCAGTTCAAGTATGCAAAGATTGGACAGGTAATAACCGGCCTTAAGACTTTAGGGTTTGACGCTGTGGTTGAGGCCGCCCTTGGTGCAGACATGGTAGCTCTAGCAGAATCTAAAGAGCTTGCTCAGACAGGCTTTTTAACAAGCTCCTGTTGTCCAGCTTTTGTTGCTTACATTGAAAAGAATTATCCAAACCTGAAGCAGTATATTTCCAGTAACCTTTCACCTATGGCTACTATTGCAAAGTACATAAAAGACCGTGAAAAAAATTGTAAGATAATCTTTATTGGACCTTGTACTGCAAAGAAAGTGGAGGCAAAGAAACCAGAAGTTAGCCCTTACGTGGATGTGGTAATGACCTTTGAAGAACTTCAGGCTCTTTTTGACAGTAGAGACCTTGATATTACAACCTTGGAAGAAAGCTCCCTTGATGGCGCGTCCTACTTTGGTCGTATTTTTGCTCGTTGCGGAGGACTTTCAGATGCTGTTGCTGAGGGACTTAAAGAACAAGGTCTTGCTAATTTTGCTCTTAAGTCTATCTCTTGTAACGGAATTGAGGAATGTAAACTTGCACTTCTGAAAAAGAGTAAGAACCTCATTGATGTGAATTTTATTGAGGGCATGGCCTGTGAAGGTGGTTGTATTGGTGGTGCCGGTTGCTTAACTCATGGAGACCGCAACCGACTTGAGGTTGAAAAGTTTGGTCACACTTCTACTTTAACCATTGAGGCTGCCACTGAAGCTGCTGAAAAAAACGGCTTTTGAGTAAATTCTTTTACAACTTAGCACCATAATCTGTTGATTGCTCCAGTAGACCGTGCATATTGATTTTACCATTCTCAAATGTAATGTTCACATTCTTTGTATCAACTGACTTGAAAATGGAGCTATCAAGCCTCTCGCCTAGGGAGTTTACCCCAACGTTGCCGTTGCAAAGGTAATTTGTAGGGGAGGCAAGAGAGGGCATTTCCTTAATGTCATCAGAGATAGCTCCAGCAATAGAAACTACTCCTGACAGCTCAAAATCTCGGTCGCCTGTACTCTTTCCGTAAAGGGTGAGGTTTCTATTTCCGTTGCCATACAGAGTGCAATTGTAGACTCTAACTGCAGGGTTGGAATTGCTGGTAATGCCGTTGGCATTGTTGGAGAAGGCAATTGAGTTTTCAATTACGTGTGAAACGGATATTCCGTCTCCACCCAGTTTAAAGCCGTTACCATCTCCATCTCCAACGCCAGTTGAGAGACTTCCATTTTTGTAAGCAATACAGTTTTTGATGGTTACAGCACCTATCGGGCCAGTTTCAATCTTGGCGTAGAGGTCCCAGCCGTCGTCTATGTTGCAGTAGGCAATGCAACAGTCAAATACGTTGCCTTCGCCACAGGTCAGTTTTGCGGCAAAACCGTCTGCGTTGTTGTTGGCGCTATCGCTGTTGTCGTGAGAGACGCAGCAGTAAATTAGGTTGTCGTGGGGCCATTTTTCAAAGGTTTCGCTACCTGAGCCGCTAATTTGAATGCCAGTGTCTCCACAGTTATAGGCAGTAAGGTTTGACAGCGTGTTGTAGTTGCCGGCAACTTGGATTCCCTTAACATTGTCCGGTGTGTTGCAAATCTCAAAGTTATTAAAAATCCAATAATCACCCCAAATAACAATGCCACCTTTTTGAGCGGTTTTGACGAATTTTAAGATAACTTCTGCACCAGAGGCACTCGTTAGAGTCTTAGGTTGGTCTGCAGTTCCAGAGTTTCCTCTTTCAATTGTAAGTTGTTTGGATAAATTATAAGTTCCACCTGCCATTTCAATGGTCTGGCCTGGCTTACAATACTTAAGGGCAGTCTCAAGATCTACTGGGCTTGCTTTTGTTCCTTTATTGAAGGCAAAGCCCTTAGGACTTACGTATATGGTGGAACCTGCAAATTCTTTAACGCTTACGCTTTGGTATAGCGAAACAGTATTGTAGTTTTCTTCGTTCTTCTGAGTCAGCTCGTTAAACTGAGCAATGACCTGATTTTCTCCTGGCTTGTAGTTTGGATCTGGAGTAAAGCTTATATAAAGATTATTGGAATCAGACAGCAGCTTTATAGTTTGCTTGAAATCTTCATTAGCCTTAACTGGTTGATTTTCTATGTAAACGTGGTTGCTGGCCGATTCTTTTACAGTGATATAGCCATCTGCATTTGCCGTGAAAACAAACGGGTACTGGCGAGTATAATAGCCAGAAGGACTGTTAATCTTTGTGTAAAGAGCCACAAGGTCTGCAGGTTTTTCTTCCGCTGGTGGGTCTGTTGCAGGGTCTGTGATGGTAAGTTTCACATCACTTACTGTGACTTCACACCATCTAGCAGCAGCAAAACCAACATATATATAATTGGAATCTAGCTGAAGTAGGGAGTCCACGCCATAGAGGGTGAATTCTTCTGGATAGACTTTGCGTTCGTATTCACCGTCTTCATTTGTCACCCATTCTCTATCTTCTTCTGGACGGACAAAGATGCAGTGATAACCGGTGTTGTCTTTTTTGATGGTTAGGGTGTAGACATCTCCAGATTTAACTAGATGATCTTGGTCATAGCTGAAGGCGTGTGTTTCGCTTATTGCATTTTCTGCTATGGCGCTGTCCCCTTGGCCAAGAATTTCAGGGGTGATGCCGGTGACAAATCTTGCCCCAAGGACGTCTTTGCCGGAGTATTTTACATTATTGATTCTTTCTTCAAATTTTGTGGCTATAAGGCCAACGCTGTTAGTATAGTTGTTAACACTACTTACCCCGTCAGTTCCAATTTTATCCAAGATTAAAAGGCCAAAGCCTTCTTGCCCATCTGGGCTTGGATTAATCCAGTCTACGGTAAAGGTAGCGGTAAGTTCAAAGTTTTCGTTTTTGGCATCTATCTTAGTGTAATAAAAAGAGATACCATCATGGAAAGTGGTAAATTTTCCACCTTGCTCTGTTCTGGAACCTGCATAAAGTTTTACCTTCAAATCATCAGAGTCCAGAAGTTCATAATGATTTAGAGTCTCTTTTGTACTCTGTCCAAACCAAGTGAACTGCCAAGTTCTATCAATTTCGTCTTTTACTGTCTTTTTAAGTGGTGAAGAGGTGGATTTTTCTCCGTTGCGAACAGCCGAGACTTCAATAAAGTAGGCCTTGTTTTGTTCTAAGTCAGAAAAAGAAATCTCACAATTAGTTGTGGTTTCCTGTTTGACAACAATACCAGTGTCATAGGTTTTAACCAAAACCTCATAATACTCAGCCTCGTCAACCTTGCCCCAAGAGATAGTAAGAACTCCGGCTCCCACATTTTTGGCACTAACTTGTGGCGCATCAAGAGGAAGAGAGTAGTCAAAAGTGTAAAGTTCACTTTCATGTACAGAGGTTTCTTCCTTTCTTGAAGCTGTGATTTTCAAAGAATAAGTTCCACTATGGGTCATGTCAAAAGTGGTCTGGCGTTCAACATTCTTTGATTTTCCTAGGTTCTTTTTCTTAATTAGGCTATTGTTTTCAAAAAGTTCGACCAGCAGTTTGTCCGCCCCATCTGTTCCGGTGACGGCCTGAAGATACACAGTAATCTCCCTTGAACCCGATGGCTTAACATCTGTTACAACTGGAGTCTTGTACTCGTTCCAATCTGATCTGTCAGCTGCATAAACGCAGGACAAACTTACAACTAACAAGAGGGCAATAAAAACCCATGAGTAATGTAATTTCTTCATTTTAACTGCTGGCCTAAAATAAGTTGGTAAATAAAATTAGTCTTCTATTACAATTGCGTAAATATAAATTCCGCTCTTTGCTGAGCCAATGAGGAATTCTCCGTCATAAGGAATTGTGAAAGTTCCCATTCCGGCCGTGAAATCTTCAGCTTCAGCTGGTGGAGCTGGAATAGAAGCAAGAGCATCTTTGCTAGCTGGAGTATAGAGGTTGAGAACACGCTCGTCAGTCTTACTTGTGCTGTTTAGGTAAACCGTTACCTTCTGGCCTTTCTTTGCGCTAAAACCAATACAGTTTACGTCTGTCTTACCAGCGCCATTAAGTTTAATTCTGAGATTAAAAATCTCGCCATCTGGAGCAGTTCTTTCATCCATCTCCTGAATTGCAATAGCCTTTTCTTCTGTTCCGTAAATCTTAAAACCATCTACTTCTTTTAAAGTGGTAAGGGTTTCAACCTTTAAATCGTTTGCACTGAGTGAGGCACTTTCAGCAAACAAACATCCAACAACCATGAAAATAATAAGAGTAAGAGCAAGTTTTTTCATAGTATTTTTCTCCTTTGTTAAAATGATAACCCATAAATCCTTGCAGATGTTTATTTTTTTTATAAAATCACAAAAAAAATGAGTTTTGGAGGATTAAAATGAGCGAAAAACAGTTCCCACAAGGTTATAAACCTATCCTTAATCAGCATGATACAGAGAAAGCTATCAAGGCAGCCAAAGACATTTTTGAAAAAGAGCTATCGGGCTCGCTTAGGCTAAGCCGCGTTACAAGTCCGCTTTTTGTCGCCTCCGGTAGCGGAATTAACGATGACCTTAACGGCGTGGAGCGTCCAGTTAGCTTCCCGGTGAAAAATATGGGGGAGTGCAAAATGGAGATTGTGCAGTCGCTGGCCAAGTGGAAGCGCATGGCCCTAGCTGACCTGCATTTTAGACCCGGCTACGGGCTCTACACAGACATGAACGCCATACGTCCAGACGACGACATTGACGCCATCCACTCCATCTACGTTGACCAGTGGGACTGGGAAAAAATTATGAAACCCGGTGAGCGCAACCTAGACTACCTAGTCAGCACCGTGCGCTCCATCTACGATGTCATTCGCCGCACCGCCTTCCGCCTTGCCGAATTTTACCCCCAACTTGAAGACTACTTGCCCACTGACATCACTTTCCTCTATTCCGATGCTTTAGCAAAAGAATATCCTAATTTAACGCCAGCCCAGCGCGAGGTTGAAGCTGCCAGAAAGTATGGTGCCATCTTTATCCTTGGCATTGGCTACGGCAACCCACCTCACTCTGGTCGTGCTCCTGACTACGATGACTGGTCAACGCCAACTTCAGATGGTCACTATGGTCTTAACGGGGATATCATTGTCTGGGATAGAGTTAGACAAAGCAGTCTAGAACTTTCTAGCATGGGAATTCGTGTTGACCAAGAGGCGCTTTTAAGACAACTGAAAATCAGAAATCTTGAAGGACGTAAGGATTTGTACTGGCATAAGAGACTTCTTAATGGGGAATTCCCTCAGACTATTGGTGGTGGAATAGGGCAGTCAAGGCTTTGCATGTTCCTTCTTCAAAAGGCCCATATTGGCGAAGTTCAAGCTTCCGTTTGGCCACAAGAGGTCTATGAAGAAGCTAAAGAGCACGGAGCACATTTATTCTAAGCTGTATTGACTTGGATTTTCTTGTATCTGCTTGTATAATAAAGCCATGATTGATACAAGAAAGTCCATGACAGAACGGATGAGTCTGTCCGCAGTTAAGAAATTCAATACAGAGAACACCAAGTATAGTTACAAATCCTCTATTGTGCTTGAGGCTCTGTATCGCGCAGCAAAAGTTCTTGGAAGCGATGAACTTTTCAATTATGTCAGTAATATGATTGATTACTACGTTCCAGAAGATGGCGTGGTAAGAACCTATAAGCTTGAAGATTACAGCATGGATCAGGTGAGAATGGGCAATATCATAATAGAGCTCTATAAACTCACCGGTCAAAAGAAATTAAAGACTGCCTTGGACATGTTTTATAAACAGCTTCAGGGCCAGCCTAAAACCCCATCTGGCGGTTTTTGGCACAAAAAGCGCTACCCAAATCAAATGTGGCTGGATGGCCTTTACATGCAAGGGCCTTTCTATGCTCTCTATACCAAAGAATTTGGTGGACTCAAAGAGTGTTTAGATGACATCACTTTCCAGTTTGAGTTGGTCTATGACAAGACGCTTGACCCTCAAACAGGTCTTTTGCGGCACGCTTGGGACGAGTCCTGCACTCAGCCTTGGTGCGACCCAAAAACGGGTAAGAGCCAGGAAGTCTGGGCTCGCGCCCTTGGCTGGTACGTCATGGCTCTAGCAGATTTACTTGAGATTGTCCCAAACCAAGAGATTTATAAAAGCTATCGGGATAGATTCTTAAAGCTGGCCTTACAGCTGGCTCCGGTGGTTTTGCGTTATCAAGACGCAGAAAGCGGCATGTGGTGGCAAGTGATGGATAAGGCCGGCGTAGGGGCAAACTACTTGGAAAGCTCGGCTACCTGTATGTTTATCTACTATTTTGCAAAGATGAATAGACTGGGCTATTTGGATAGCACGTATAGAGTTGCGGCCCAAAAGGCGTTTGATGGTCTTTGCCAGCGGGAAGTGACTGCTGCAGAGGACGGCGAACTTTTCTTGCACAATACCTGTAAGAGTGCAGGCCTAGGTCGCGCCTCAGTGGATGGCCCCTACCGCCCCGCCGACTTTAAGTACTATACTGAAGGCGAGCCTAGAGAGACCGATAATCTACATGGGGTTGGCCCGTTTATTTCCGCCGCTCTTGAGCTAGAGTTTCCAGCTCAGCTAAATAAGACAACTTATAAGTATAGCGCGGGACAGGATTTAAATGCAGTATTAAAAGAAAATGCAGGCAAGAATGCCGTTGTAATTCCTTCTGGCGTTTACCAGATGGGCCCTATTGAGGTGCCGTCTCATACTCATTTAATCCTTGAAGAGGGCGCTGTTCTTGATTTTACAGATGACTTTGAAGCATATCCGCCGGTTAACACCCGCTGGGAGGGCATTAACTGTTGGGCCATGCATCCACTTTTCTTCATAAATAAAGCCACCGATGTTGTCATTGAAGGCCAGGGCAAGCTGGATGGTCATGGCCAAAAGTGGTGGGATTTTATTCGTGCCTGGAAGCAGGATGGCCGTAAGGCAGTTCTTACTCTGCCTATTGAAAAACGTCTTGCAAGCTTGAATCCTGATTACCTTAATCAGACCGGCGGTGGTGGTGGCAGAGCCTGTCAATTCCTACGTCCTTCATTGTTTCAGATTCTAGATTCTAAGAATGTTAGAATTGATGGTATTAAGCTAAACAATAGCCCATTTTGGACTCTTCATCCAATAAATTGCACTAACTTGGTACTTAAGGACCTTGAAATTAGAAATCCTGCTGACTCTCCAAACACAGATGGCATTGATATTGAGTCTAGTGTGAACGTTGAAGTTAAGGGCTGTGACATCAATGTTGGAGATGATGGCATTGCCGTAAAATGTGGTAGTGGCAAAGATATGATGCAGTTTCAAAGAACTGAAAACATCTGGGCCTACAATTGTACGGTTAGAAATGCCCATGGAGGTTTTGTAGTTGGTAGCGAGACGGCTAGCGGGGTAAAAGGCGCCTATGTTAAAAATTGCAAATTCCTTGGTACAGATAGAGGAATAAGAATTAAGACAAGACGTGGTCGTGGTGGTTGTGTTTCAGACGTGGTTGCTTCTAACATTTACATGACAGATGTGATTTGCCCAATCACCATTAGCATGTATTACCGTTGTGGGGCAGATGACCCGTCGCTTTTCACTACCAAGGAGCTTCCTGTTTCTGTGGATACCCCGGCAATTAAAGATGTACTGATTGAAAACATTAAGGCTGAAGGCTGCAAACACAGTGCAGGTTTCCTTGTTGGACTTCCAGAATCTAAGATTCAGAATGTGGTGGTGAGAAACTGTGAATTTGCAGTTACCCCAAAGCTGGCTGAAAACACTGAAGCTGAGATGTGTCAGGGCCTTCCGGAGTCTTCCTACAGAGGAATAAGAGTAATCAATGCCAATGCTACATTTGAAAATGTAAAGGTTAACGTTGAGCCTCCAGTTCAAGTAGAGAAATTCTGAGAATTGTAACTAAAGACTGATTATTTCTTGATAATGTTCTAACGCATAGTCCCAAGTAATCATTGGGGCTAGCGTCTTTTGAATTGTATCATCAAAACCTGGGGATTCTATGCCATAAACCTTTTTAAAGGGAGTGGCAAGAGCCGCTCTAAGCCCATTTGGAGCATCTTCAAAGCAAATTGCAGCTTCAGGGGCCACTTGAGCCACTTTAAGGGTGTACTGGAAAATATCGGGTTGCGGTTTGGAAGGGAGGTCTTCGCGGCCGGCTATCACGTAGTCTTTGCTAAAAAGGTCTTTGAGGCCAAGGTTCTCATAGTACCAATCCATGTTGATTTTAGGGGCAGAGGAGGCAATGAGAACCTTGATATTGTCAGCTTTAAGCTTTTGGATGAAACAAATTGCGCTTGGTTCAAGGGAGAGCTTTCTTTCCTTGCAAAGCTGCAGATAAATTTCTTCTTTTTGGTTTGCAATCTCCACAAGTTGCTCCATTGGGAGGTCGCCCAGCATTCTTTGAACACACAGAGGATCAATCATGCCCATCATGGAGTCGTATTCGGCATCCTCAAAGGGGCGTTGGCGGTAAAGAATGGAAATTTCGTTCCATGCATCCTTATTTTCTTGGTAATCAAAAAATAGGGTACCGTTAAAATCAAAAACTACTGCCTTTGCTGTTGCCATGTTTGCAAAACCTCACTTAAAACTTGCTTAAAGCTTTTTCTCAAGTTCCTCTAAGTCAGAGTCCAACGTAGACCACGAGGTGCAGAATCTTACTACTGAGGTATTTTGATCCACGCCTTCCCAACGTTCGAACTTTATGCTCTTTAGAAGCTCATTCATCTTCTTGTTATCCATTATAATGAACTGCTGGTTGGTTGGGCTATCCCAGGCCAGCTTATAGCCTTTAGCTTTGAAGATTTCTTTAAGCTTCAAAGCCTGCTGGATGCCGTGCTTACCAATTTCAAAGTAATAGTCATCTGTAAAAAGCGTATCAAACTGAACGCCCAAAAGCCTGCCCTTAGCTACTAGGGCGCCTTCCTGCTTTTTCATCTGCTCAAAATTACGTGGCGCAACTGCTTTTTTTAAGACAACGGCTTCTCCTGCAATAGCTCCACATTTGGTCCCTCCAAGGTAGAAAGCATCGCAAAGCTTAGCAATAAAAGGCAGCGTCACATCTGTTTGAGGACTCTCCAACGCATAAGCTAATCTAGCTCCATCTAGAAACATATATAGACCATACTTGTCACAGATAGCTCTAATTTGCTCTAGTTCGCACTTGGAATACAGCGTGCCATTCTCCGTTGGGTGCGAAATATAAACCATCTTGGGCGTTACAAGAGCAGTTTTGGGCTCGCTATCCATATATTGCTCCATATAAGCCTGAAGTGTAGCTGGATCCAACTTGCCGTTGGTATTCTTCAGTGCAAGCACCTTGTGCCCAGTAAACTCAATAGCTCCCGATTCATGCACATTAATATGTCCCGTATCTACTGTAATTACACCTTCGCACCTACCCAGCAGCGTACTGATTACCAACTGGTTGGTCTGCGTCCCGCCCGTCACCAGCGACACAAACGCCTCTGGCTGCCCAACGGCAAGCCTAATCTTCTCTATAGCACTTTGCGTATAGTCATCTGCTCCATACCCCGATTGACTCGAGCTATTTGTCTTAATCATAGCCTCAAGAAGCTTTGGGGCCATACCATTGTTATAATCGCATTCAAAAGAAATCATATGCTAAATATATACATTTTTCGATATTTATGCAACAAAATGCAACTTTTGGTTAAGATTTGGTTAATTTTGACAAAAAAGGTTAAAATGTCTATTTACAAATTTGTAAAGCGGGTTTACATTAAAACCGTGATGAAGAAAACAGTCGTATTTTTAGTTCTATTATTAATTGCAATCTCTTGTGCTTTTTGCGATGACGGCGACTATATCACTATTGTCTGTGAAGTGAAGGAGATTAAACCAACTTTCTCAATCAATACAAATACGTTTGAGAATGGCACATTCATTTACGTAACTCAAGACAATATGGCAAGATACTATGGTTCTTACGCTGTAGATGTTAAACTAAAAACTATCCGCGGCGAGTACATAATTGAAGATTTGGAAATGGTGGAAGAATGCCACAGTAAAGAAACCAAATCTGGACTTCAGCTTTGCATTGACTATGATGGCCGTACTATCCATCCTCACACCATTGCTTCATGGACAATGAGAGCTAAAACTTCAGATCTTTACGGAACTGTGACATTGTCGTTTAAGGCATTATAAGGGTTTAAAGAGAAGATAAAAGCCTAACTTTATGAAAAAGCTCAGCTGAAAGGCTGAGCTTTTTCATGCATAAAATATGCATATTCATTCCGTGGCTATACCACGTCACATTGTTATTGTTTGCAAATATTGTTTCGTTTGACCTATTTCAAGTTTGTTTATTGCAAATTTTTCTTCAAGTTTTCCGGTGGCTATGCCAAGATCTGCCATTCCGTCCCAAAATTCAATGCACATAAATGGATTCTTGCCTCCAACTGGAGCCCAGATAACAACGTATTTAAAGCCATCGCCGGAGACTTTAGTAAAAACCTTCTTTAGATCTCCCACGCCAACCCAACTGGAATCCAAATCCTTCAAATTTAAAATGAAAGAATCATTATCCACCAAACCAGGGAAAGGCACTACAAAACGGCCTTGAAGAATATCGGGTTGTGTGGAGCCGTCTGCAAGATTTAATCCACCGGCGTGCTGAGGTTTTGAGAACCACAAGGCGCAAGAGGTTTGGATAAGTGGGAGTTGGTAGGTATAGTGGGAGCCAATTGAGTAGTACATGGGCTCTTGGCCTTCGTTGGAGACGTGGTATTTTACTTTAAAGGAGGCGCCTTCAAGGGTGTATTCAATTTGAAGGCTGTATTTGAAGGGGTATTGGCTCAGCGTTGTTTGGTCAAAGCGGTCTTCAAGTATCAGATGAGTTGAAGTAGAGCAGAGTACAGTAAAATCTCTTTCGCGAGCAAACCCGTGATTTGGAATTTCGTATTCTTTGCCGTTGTAGCTATATTTGCCATCTTTGCACTTGCCGCAGAAAGGAAAGCAGACTGCCGTGCGTCGTGGCCAGATGGCGTTATCATATTTCCAGGCGTGTTCAAGGCCAGTTTTCTTGTCTAAAAGGGCCTCAATCAGGCCTCCAAAGGTGTTAAGAGTTGCTTTTAGATTGTCGTTTTCAAGTACAATTATGGACATTTTATACCTCAGTGAATGGAATACCACTTAATCTCGTTTTCTTTCAGCGTTAGATTAAACGATTTTTCGTCTTCTGTGTAAATAGTAGTTTGCTGAACTTCATAGGTGTTATTAACAACGCAGAACTTATTGTTTGCAGGATAAGCATTAAGCTCTGTATTTGGGTTTGTACTAAACCAAGAATGAAGCAGTTTTTCACTCTTGGTGGCCCAAAGAATAGCCCTATGAAGAAGTCTTGCATTTTCTGCACTGTAGGGAAGTCCTGAAAGATAAACGCCTCTGCCGTTACCACATTCTTTGACAGCTCCCTGAACCTCTTTGTCCTTCACTGCTATTATTGTAGTTCCCTCAAGCGCATAGATACTCTTTTTGCCTTCTCCCCAGTTGTAATTTTCAGAAGAGATTTCTTCTGTTATAAAATGTTTTTCAGGCTGCCAGTTGTATTTATCGTAACCAAGAGTAAAACCAGTTTCCTTTTCTACCCCAAGAACATCAAATAGCTGGATAAAATGGCCCTGATACTGATGAGCCGTAGGCTCGCCAATGCCAATGAAACCGCCGCCATTGTAAACAAAGGCTCTAAGGCGTTCTGCAATAGTTGGGTTCTCCCAAACCTTGCCACCGGTATGAGAGGTATCAGCATCACCAACTGTAATAATTAAGTCTATATCATCTAATAAATTACTGTTACTAAGAATGTCATCAAAGCTTATAAAGGTAACGTCATACGGTGCCCCGGAGAGAATTTCTAATACCCCAGAATAGCTGTAGTTTTGCTTTTGATATAGCGCATGGTGAACCATGTGGGCGCCCCAACTTCTCATTTTACCCCAGCAGTTCAAGACAGCAACCTTCTTAAAACAGTAGCCGGTAGTACCCTTTACGTTGTCATAAAGAGTTCTGAATTCATCACAAACGCTTTCAATGTAGTCCATGAAATCCGGGAACTTAAGTGCTAAAGCTAGGTAGCCACCATAACCTATGCGGTCAATGGGCTTACGTAGAATTGCTCGTCTTGCTGTGACCCAGTTTTCTTTTGCCTCTTTAACAGGATTTCCGCCTTCATGGAAAGTATCGGGGAAGAAATAAGGGAGGAATCTTCCTTCTGTGTATTTTACTCCCTTGATATCTGAAATAAGGCGTAGGGTAGAGCCGTTACCAACACTGCCAACAATTGCATCTATGCCACTATTTGAGAATTCTTCCAGGAAAGGCTCAACGCCAATATGATGGTCGCCTAAGAACATCATGGCTTCTTTACCGTTTTGATGACAAATATCAGTAAATTCTCTGATTAAAGAACATACTTCCTTTCTCTGAAAGGACATAAAGTCTTTGTATTGCTTACTTGGAACTCTGTACTGGTTGTTATAATATCCACTGTCTATTAGATACTCAGCTCTAAACTTGTAGCCAATTTCTTTTTCAAATTTATCTAGAATATAGGGAGAAACTGAAGCCGTATAACCAAACCAATCCACGTATTTTTCTCTGGCTTTATCATCAAAAACCAAAGTAAACAGGTGAAAGAACGTTGTAAATCTAATTACATCAACGTAATTGTGCTCTTGTATAAACTTTCTTAACCTTTCTAAAGAAAAAGCATGAGTTTGTGGTTGTCTTACGTCAAAGGTAATTTGAGGCACAATATCCCATGAATTGGTAATTGCATTATACATATGAACCGGATCCCAAATGATAAAGGCCAAGAACGATACCGTATATTCATGATAGGGGATTGCTTCAAAAGCAACCTCCTGGTCTTTTTCGCTGTAAGTCCAATCTGACACAACTGTATTGGTGGTCCTGTCAATTACTTCCCACCATCTTTTATTATCTTGAGGATTTACCTCAATCATTTTAGGATGATAGCCCTCCATTAGATTAAAAGTCAGGCTATTGGAGGTAGCAACTTTTGGACTTGTCATGAGATAAATTTGTTGCCTCTCCTCAGGATGAGCAAGAGCCCAAGCATTGTCTTTTCTTGTTGTGTAATAGGTTTTGTAAATCTTTTTTCCTGAATTAATTAGCTCTGTAGGAAATTCAGTACCATCACAATCCCGTAGGGCATCTGCTCCCCATTTTTCTGCAACTTCAAGGGTCTCTTTAACAATATTCAAATCAGTTGGAATAGTTACGCGGCCTTTGTCTTTCATTATCTCATCCTTTTTATGATTATTTCTTTGTTATTTTCTAAGCTATATTTCCCACCACTCATCCTGCTTCTTAACAATGGAACAGACTCTCTTCTGTAGATGGTATTATTCTCAATAATAGCCTCTGGGCAGTCAGCAGGTGAAAAAACCCCACCAAGGTCATCCTCTGAGACATTGTTTTTATAGCAAGAGCCAATAGCTTCCTCCAGGCAAAACATCACAGCACCACCTTCATTAGCATGACTGTAGTTGTTCACATAAAGGGTCTTCCACCCGCTATCTGCATCATAGGCCATGCCATCCTGATTTAGCTTGGTATCATAGACCTCATTGAATTCAAAAAGCGCCTCATAGCACTTCCACGGCCAAATTCCAGCCGCAACCTTACCTTGCCTATCAAGAGGCTGGGTGTAGAACTTGTCATTCATCTCTAGGGCAACGGAATCTGCTCTACAATGCCGTACCACAGGACGCAGCGCATACATCACAGTAATCCCATCTCCACCAATATCCTTAACGTAAGTGTCCTCAATTCCGATATTTGTATTTCCATATCTTAAAAAGAATTCTTCACAGGTTTTGGAGCCTGAGAACTTATTCCACAAATACGTATAGCCTACAGCAATACCCCATCTAGAAACGTCTTTAACAAAACATTTAGATATCAAAACATTATTAAAGCGGGGGATTGGATTATACTCAGAGCTTGGCTTAAGAGCTGCAAAATAAATTCCCCCATTACACAAATGTTTGTCATAAACATTTCCGTTAACGTGAGTTACATAGAGATTGGAAAGCGTAATGCCAGAAATTGTTCCTCTATCTTTAGCTATAACAGCAATACCAGTTCTATCCTGTTTAAGAGCGTCAGAATAATTTGCTTTACTTTCAGAAGTATTTTCACAAGAATTACAAATTTCAAGGTCTTCAATTTTGATGTTATTACAGTCAAACAAAAGAATTGTAGAAGAAACTTCAGCGGCATATCTGTGATTTGGATTGTCCAATAGACAGCCATAGTCTTGATACCAAACCCCATTTCCCTTGGCGTCTATGATAGGACGAACCCCTTTGCCGTAGGAGGAAATAGTAATGCTATTTTTGTTCCGTAGATGAATATACTCATTTGTAAAAACAGAATCACAGCAGAGTAAAATTTTATCACCAGCTCTAAGCTCAAGGTTCTCTAGAGCCTTAAAGCTAGAGAACGGATGAAGAGAAGAGCCATCTTCAAAATGTCTTTTCTTGGCTTTGAAGTAGTAGGTCTGTGACATTTTTCAAATACTCCTGTTCTCTTATTTTCTTAGCAATAATATCTAGGCACTCTTCCTTATCAAAAGAATCGCCGCCATATCTTGTAAAAAGCTTTCTATTGTTATTCCAAAAAGCATCAAAATCTTCTTCTGTTAGTTCTTGGTAAGAATAGTTAATGTCCTCTTTGCGTAAGATAAACGCCAATCTAAAAGCTGTGAGAAAGCTTTCAAGAAAAACTTCGTAGGAAAGTTCCCTAGGTCCATAAGTATTTTCAGCTCTTCTTAGGTTATCCTCTTTCCACAGAGTCCTAAGTGGGGCTTTTAAGTAACCAACATTTGAGGCAAATTGAAGCTCGGCTTTTTGAAAGGCAGTAAGTTTCATTTGATAGACCCCGTAATACCATTTGCAAAACTTTTTTGTAGCGTTAAGAAGATTATTGCAGTAGGTAGAGTACAAATAAGAACACCAAGCATAAGCATTCCGTAATCAACAAAATAAACGCTCTTTAGGTTTGCAACCAACATTGGCATAGTAATACTTTCATTAGACTGGAAGATAATCTTTGGCCAAAGGTAGTTGTTCCAAGCACCCATGAAGGTAACAGTTGCTGCAGCACCATAGGTGGATTTCATTACAGGAATAAACATTGTAACAAAAATTCTAAATTCGCTAAGCCCTTCAAGCCGGGCTGCCTCAATAATGTCGTGAGGGAAAGATCTAGCCGATTGTCTGAAGAGCATAATCATGAACGGGGTTGAGATTGTAGGCAAAACAAGGGCATAGATTGTATTAATCAGGTGCATTTTTGAGAACATTCTAAACAATGGGACTATTGTTGCCACAAAAGGCAACATCATTGCAAGCAGTAAAATAGCCATGAGTCGGTCTTTGGCCTTGTCATGGTAAATCTCAAAGCCATAGCCCGCAATAGAGCAAATTGCAAGCGTTAAGAAGGTTACAATTAAGCTGTTCTTGAAAGAGTTAAACAGGGCTCTCCCCAAGTCCTGATTAGCTATAAGCGTTTTAAAATTTTCAATTAAATAGGTCCCGGGGATAAGACGCCCTCTAATAATATCAATGCTCTGGTTTGTTGCACCGCAAAGCATGTAGTACAAAGGAAATGCAGATAAGAAAGCCGCAATTGTTAAAACAACATAGCTAACTTTTAGGCCAGTATCTTTTACTTTAGTTGCTTTAGTCACGTTTATCACCAACCTTCATTTGAACTACTGCCAAGATAGCAATAGAGACGAGAATGAAAACAGAAAGGGCAGAAGCATAGTTGAAATTAGGCGTATCTACAAAGGTAGTATTGTAAATGTAGTGGGCTAAAGTCATGGTTGCTTTTCCGGGTCCCCCACCTGTTAAGTTGACCGATTCATCAAACAACTGCAACGTACCAGAGGTACTCATGATTGCCGTCAGAAGAATAGTGGGTCGTAAAAGAGGAATAGTAATTTTGAAAAATTTCTGTCTTGAAGAGCAACCATCTATTGTTGCTGCTTCATAAATTGAAGAATCTATATTCTGCAAGCCTGCAAGATAAAATACCATGTTATAACCAGTCCAACGCCAGATGAGGGCAATTACTATGACAAAACGTGCAGTCCAGGCGTTATTGAACCAGTTGATAGGGTCTATGTTGATCCAGCCCAACATAGTGTTAATAAACCCATTTGCTGCAAACAAAGACTTGAAAATCATAGAATAGGACACAAGCGATGTTGCACAAGGAAGGAAGATAAGAGTTCTAAAAATGCTTTTCCCCTTAAGTTTTGGATTATTTAGCATTTGAGCCAAAATTAAGGCCAAGATAAGCATAATAGGGACTTGAATTAAAAAATAGAAAACCGTGTTAAACAAACACTCTCTGAAGGTTTTGTCTTTTAGAAGACGTGAGTAGTTATAAAAAGCAACCCATTTTGCATTCTGGTTAGTTCCTTTCTTGAAGGAAAGGAGTATAGCCTGAAGCATTGGATAAAAACAGAACATAAAAATCAACAAAGCCGCAGGAATAAGAAAAATCCAGCCTGTTATTTTTTGTTTTTTCTCTAATTTCACAGTAATACCTACAATAAAGCTTATAAAAAAAGGGCAGGTGCTAAGCCTGCCCCTTAAGAGAGTTTACTTAGTTACCAATTGCAAATTCAACAGTTTCTTGAGCTGTTTTCATCTCTGCCTTGATGTCAGCACCCTTCTGAACAACGTTAGTAATAGCAACGGTGACAGCAGATCTAATGTCGTTGTAATAAGCACCAAAGTCACAGGCTGGAACGCCCTTTGCATAGTCAACAATGTCACTGAAGACCTTCTGACCAGCGTAGAACTCTACTGCAGTCTGATACTTTTCACTTGCACCAGCTGGGAGATAAGTTGTGATAACGCCGTTTGAAAGAAGGATGTTATCATAAAGCTCAAGAGAAGAACCAAGAGTTGTCTTCAAGAAATCATAAGCAAGAGCTGTGTTCTTGCAGTTGGAAGAAACATACCAGCTAGCTCCACCAGAGTTGGAGTAGTTGGTTGCACCTTCTACGCCATCAAGAGCTGGAAGTGGACATACGGCCCATTTGCCACTCTGATCTGTAGCTGCCTGAATTGAAGAAAGAATCCAGTTGCCCTGAATAAGACCAACAGCCTTTCCTGTGTTGAAAGAAGCAATGTACTGATCCCAGTCTGTGTAGTCTGTCATGAGACCTTCATTGATGAGACGAGCATAAATTTCCATTGCCTTCTCAAGAATAGCGTTGTTTTCAAGGTTAATCTTGCCATCAACATAAGGAGAAGCACCAGCAGACTGCAAAATCATAAGAACAATTTC
>CAVCYP010000002.1:44380-67208 GCA_963606545.1 Sphaerochaetaceae bacterium | reverse complement strand
GTTTTTTTGCGAAAAAGGGCTATTTTTAACCTAGAGCCAAGAGACTTCAATGATAACTTTGGCCCAAGACAACTACAAATCAACTCCAGACAAACCAGATGAAGGCGTAACCTACAATCACAGCGGCCAAGGTGAAGGGCACGCCAATTTTAAGGAAATCGGAATTTTTGACTTCGTAGCCGTTTTTGCGGAGGATTCCAATTGCAGTGATGTTGGCGGAGGCGCCTATTGGGGTGAGGTTGCCGCCTAGTGTTGCGCCAATGAGGAGGCCAAAGTAGAAGATAAGTGGCTTCATGCCCATCATGGCAGAGAGGCTCGCAACTACAGGAATCATTGTGGTGACGTATGGGATGTTATCGATGAAGGCGGAAAGCGCTACGGAGATAAATACAATCAGGGTATAGAGTAAGAATGGGTTGCCGTTTGCAAGCTTGTAGAAAAGACTTGCAATGACGTCAATGACGCCGGCTGCGGTGATGCCTTCTATAATAATAAAGAGGCCAAAGAGAATGAGAATTGTGTCCAGATCTAGGTTGTCCAGTACGCTCTTAAGTGGGGCGCGGTCGTGGGTTCTGCCGCATTCGTAGAGGATGCCAACAATGCAAATAAGTGTGCAAATGAGGCCGTTGCGCAGGGACCAGACGGTGGCCCAAAAACTGGTGGTGGGCTCCGGAATGAAGGATGCAAAAATCAAAAGAACCACGTTGGAAATCATCAGGATAGATGGAAAATAATCCGATACTTGGGTCTCAACGGTGGCGCTGATTGGCTCTTTGTGCTTTCTGAAAAGGAAGATGACAATGATGGTGGAAGCAATGGCGCCAAGCTCGGTAGCAAAGAACATTCCAAGCTTGCCATCCATGACAAAGAAGTCAAGGAAGGTCATGTTGGCAGCACCCCCCAAAAGGATGGAAGTTGTGTCTCCAACAAGGGTGGCTGCCCCTTGCAAATTGGAGGACACTGCAATGCTAATGATGACCGATACTGGTGAGATGCCCAACTTTTTACACATGGCAAGGCCAATTGGGGCCACCATTAGGACGGTTGCAACGTTGTCAACAAAGGCGGAAATCACCCCGGCAAACACCGTCAAACTAACCACAGCCCACATGGTATTTGGCACCTTTTGAATAATCATTTCTGACATTCGTAAGGGCATCTTACTATCTATAAATAGCGTCACGGTACCCATTGTACCGGCTATCATCAGAAGGACGTTATAATCAACGGCAGCTAGGGCGGAACCAATGTTCATATTCCAAAGGCCGGTTAGGCCAAGGATTAAAAACACCAGTGCAGAACTACAGGCCACAAGCGGTCTTTTGTTCTGAAAAATCAGCATCAACGCGTAGGTAATAATGAATAATCCTAACGCAATCCAAGTTGAAGTTGTCATAACATCCTCCATCTGCGCACCTGCAAAGCGCCGTCAGCCCCAGTACACCATGTGGTTGCCACCAGCAATCTCAGTGTAGTTTAGCTTTCTCAGCCCCAGCAGTTCAATCATCCCTTCCGGCGTGAGGTCGTAGGTCTTGTAAAGCTCCTGACTAGTTTCAAAATGCTTTCCATCCAAATCCTGCCCCACAGCAGAGGCCGATACCGGCAAGCTTTTACCTATAGCATAGGCAAGCTGAACGGTACAGGAGTCTAGACCATACTTATTAACAAGGTCAACAGCAATGCGCCTGGCCATGTAGCAGGCGCTACGGTCCACCTTGGTGGGATCCTTTCCACTGAAGGCGCCACCACCTACCGGAGCATAGCCTCCGTACTGGTCGCAGACTATTTTACGGCCGGTGAGACCGCAATCTGCCTCAGGGCCTCCAATGGTCCAAATCCCAGCTGGGTTGAGTAAAAGTTGGCCTTCAAGTGCTTCTGGGACCATTGTTTTAAGTAAATTCTTTAAATAATTCTGAACCGCTTCAAGGGTGTAACCTTCTTTGTGACAGACGGAAATAAGCACGGTATCAATTGGTTTTACGTAGCCTTTGGCACTCAATTCTGTGGTAACCTGGGTCTTGGCATCCCCTTTGAGGATGGTATCTGGGTTATTAGAGACATCCTTCTCTAGGGCCTTGATGATACGAATTGCTAGTTCTTGACCGTACGGAAGGTGGTACTGTCCACCACTTACGGCATAGCCAAACATCATACCTTGGTCACCTGCCCCAAGAGTTGCACAGGAATTTACGGCAGCTTCAATTTGCACAGACTGAGCCGATATTAGGTCAATTACCTTGTCTACCTGGTAGCCAAGGGACTTTGCTACTGCATGAACCACTTCTTGGTGACTTTCTTTGGAGCACTTGGCCAAAGAAGTGATTTCTCCAGCTAGAACCACTGTGCGGTCTTTGACAAGACATTCGCAGGCTACGTGAGAGTGCGGGTCAAGTGAAAGGTAATGGGTGAGAATTGCGTCCGAAATCTGGTCCGCATACTTGTCTGGATGGTATTTGCTAACCATCTCTGTAGAAAACAATGCCATGTTTTCCCTCCTTTAGCTATTTCTTAGACGGAGCAAGTAGAGCTTAAATCCCGTCAGAGATTAAAATGTAACCCTCAAGCAAAAGACCTGAGGGCATAAAAAAAGCAGCAGACGAGGATCGAACTCGCGTAGGCCACCTTGGCAAGGTGGTGCGTAACCACTACGCTACTGCTGCATGACGGATTGTTTATAGCATTTTTGCGAAAGTTAGGCAATAGCCCATTAGCTTTTTTTGCACAAAGGCCAAACAAAGACCAAGCAAAAGTCAAGCAAAGGCCACCTCAAAAGCCAACCAAAAGCAAACCAAAGGCAAAACAAAGGCCAAAGAAAAAATGCAATGTACACCTGAAGTGCCATTTTTGGCCTCCAAAAGATGACATGTACACCTGAAGTGCCATTTTTGGCCTCCAAAAGATGACAGGTGCACTTTAAGAGCCCATGTTTCCCCAATTAAGAGCACCTAGAAAGGTACACCTTAGCCAATTTTTGTTAAATCAAGTAAACGACGCCACCGTGGCCTTGCAACATTTGACAAGATCAGTAGGTTTGAGCTGAACTTGAAGGCCCCGCTGACCACCGCTGACGTAAATTGTATCCTCCAACGTTGCAAGTTCTTCTACGAACGTAGGATAGGTGTGAATCATACCAAGGGGCGAGCAACCACCGCGAATGTAGCCGGTGTACTTTTGAAGTTGATCTAACTTTAGAAGGTCAATTGACTTGGAACCGGTGAGATCCCTAGCCTTCTTCAGGCTTATCTCAAGTTGGGCGGGGAGACAAAAAACAAAAAGTTCCTTGGACTGATTTATCATGACAATTGTCTTAAATACCTGTTCCAGATTGAGACCTGCAGACTTGGCTATATGCACAGCATCTAAATGGTCCTCATCATATTCATAAGTTATTACCTTATAATCAATTGAGTTCTTTTCCAAGATGCGCATTGCGTTGGTTTTGGGCGTTTTGTCTTTCATGCTTAAAATTTAGCAAAAAACTGTCAAAACGAAAAGTTGAGAGACATGGTAGAATTATTTCCAGATTTTCTATATATTATACCGGCAATATTTTTTAGAGATGTTTTTGCAAAAAAAATTATTTTGAGAGGAAATAAAATGGAAATTAAGAAACTTGAGAACTCTTCAGTTGAACTTACCCTCACCCTTGAAGCAAAGAAGATTGAAGACGAGTACAGCAAGCAACTCAACGATTATGCAAAGAAACTCGCAATTAAGGGTTTCAGACCTGGAAAAGCTCCAGTATCGCTCATTGAGAAGAAGTATGGCGACGCAATCCGTGAGGAAGTCACCTTCAAACTTATGGAAGAGAATCTCAAAGATTCTTACAAGGACATGGATGAGAAAGACCGCCCACTTCCATACAGCACCCCTGTTCTTCAGAATGAAGAGGCTCTCATGCCTTTCAAGCCAAACACAGACGTTACTTACAGCGTAATCTACGACGTACTTCCTGAAGTCAAACTCCCAGCCTACAACGGACTTGAGATTGAGTTCACAGAAGCCAAGGTCACAGACGAAGACGTCAATGCTGAAATTGAGAAGCTCAGACAGCAGAACGCTATGGTTATAGCTAAAAACGGCCCGATAGCTGAGGGCGACATTGTCACAATGGACTACGCAGAACTTGATGCAGACGGCAACCCTGTTGAGTCCACCAAGAGAGACGACTTCACCTTCACAGTTGGAAGTTCCTACAACTTCTACAAGTTGGATAAAGAAGTTATCGGTTTAGAGAAAGGCGCTGAGACAGTTATTGAGAAGACCTACGATGACGAGAGCGGCATGGGTACAGATTACTTGGGCAAGACCGTCAAGATTAAGGTTGCAATCAAGGAAGTCAAGGTTCGCGAGCTGCCAGAGGTTGACGATGAGTTTGCTCAGGACGTCAAGGAAGAGTACAAGACAGTTAAGGATCTCACTGAGGCAACCAAGAAAGAGCTTCAGGAGCATGCTGACCAGGAAAATAGCGCAGTTAAGCTTGAGGCTGCTTTGGATGCTATCTTGGCAAAGACCGAGATTGCACTTCCAGCTAGCATGGTTGAGGCTGAGCTTGAGCAGGAGTGGAAGGACTTTGTAAAGCGCTTTGGTGGAGTATCGGAGAACGAGATTATCAGCTATCTTACAGCTAATGGTGGCGGCAAGGAGCAGTTCTTGGATACCAGAAAGGCTTCCGTTGAGAAGACTCTCAAGAGCCAGCTGATTCTTGAGCAGATTAAGAAAGAGCAGAATTACAAGGCTTCTGATGAAGAGATTGAAGAAGAAGTTAAGAAGTTTGATAAGGATCTTGCAAAGGATAATCCAAACTACGAAGTCTATAAGATGTATGCTGAGGATAGCATATTGTTTGAGAAGGCAAAGAATTACCTTATTGAAAACAACAACTTCAAGGCTGTAGAAAAGAAGGCTGAAGAAGCAAAGGCTGAAGAAGCAAAGAATTAATTAAGAGGATTGTCAATGAGAGATATAGCATCATATCTAGTTCCAACCGTAGTGGAGAGCAATGGACTCAATGAGAGAGCTTACGATATTTACAGTAGGCTCCTCAAGGAGCGTATCGTCTTCTTGGATGGGGAGATAGACGATGCTAAGGCAGATCTTGTTGTGGCCCAGCTGTTATTCCTTGAATCCGAGGATCCAAAGAAGGATATTAATCTATATATTAATTCCCCCGGCGGAAGCGTGACAGCTGGACTTGCAATCTATGACACCATGCAGCTTTTAAGACCGTCAATCTGCACTATTTGTATGGGACAGGCAGCTTCCATGGCCGCCCTACTTCTTGCCGGTGGCACAAAGGGCAAGCGCATGATTCTGCCTTCCTCAAGAGTTATGATTCATCAGCCTTGGGGCGGCGTGCAGGGCCAGTCGTCGGATATCGCTATACACGCAAAAGAAATACTTAGACTCAAAAAGCTCTCTATAGATTATCTTGTAAAGCACACCGGACAGCCAGAAGAGAAGATTGCAGCCGATATCGAGCGCGATTTCTTCATGACAGCAACAGACGCCGTGGCCTACGGAATTGTAGATTCAGTCTTAAGCAGACCTAGCAGAGAGGATAACTAAATGGCATTTGGAAAGAACAGCAAGTATTGTTCGTTTTGTGGTAGTGCAAGCAACCGCTTAATTCAGGGCCCAAACGGCGTCAATATTTGCGAAAGCTGTGTTGAACGCTGTAATGAAATCCTCTTTGGAGGGAAAGCAGATTCTGATTATTATGGAGATAAATCCAAGACTTCTGGTCTTCCAGAAGTTCTTCCTACTCCACAAGAACTCAAAGAATATTTGGACCAGTACGTCATAGGACAAGACAAGGCAAAAAAGGTTTTGAGTGTTGCTGTCTATAACCATTACAAGCGAATTAAGTACGAAAAACAGCTAGCTGAAACAGATAATGTTGAGCTGGACAAGTCCAATATTCTAATCATGGGCCCTACTGGAACCGGTAAAACTTTGCTTGCAAGAAGCCTTGCAAAAAGACTCAGCGTTCCATTTGCAATTGCTGACGCAACCACCATAACAGAGGCCGGATATGTGGGTGAGGACGTAGAAAACATACTGTTGAAGCTGATTCAGGCTGCTGATGATGATGTTGAGGCTGCCGAGCACGGTATCATTTTCTTGGATGAAGTTGATAAAATTGCCAAGAAAGGTGAGAACGTTTCCATCACTCGTGACGTCTCTGGAGAGGGCGTACAGCAAGCACTTTTGAAGATTATTGAAGGCACCGTTGCAAGTGTTCCACCTCAGGGTGGAAGAAAGCATCCTAACCAGGAAATGATAAGAATTGACACAAAAAACATTCTTTTCATCTGTGGTGGTGCTTTTGTTGGACTTGATAAGATTATTGAGAAGAGAACTGCTTCCTCTTCCATAGGTTTTGGTTCTGCACTTGTTGATTCTCAGGAAAAAAACTTGGAAGAGCTTTATGAAAATGTTCTTCCTGATGACTTAATCAAGTTTGGTCTTATTCCTGAGTTCATTGGAAGACTTCCAATTCACGTAGCTCTTAACAATCTCAGAGTTGAGGATCTTGAACGCATCCTTATTGAGCCAAAGAACTCCATTCTTCGCCAGTATGAAGCTACTTTAAAGTTGGATGGCGTTGACTTAGTCTTTACCCAAGATGCAATTAAACAGATTGCACAAACTGCTTATGATCAAAAAACTGGTGCTCGTGGTTTGCGTAGCATTGTTGAGGAGACCATGATGAATCTCATGTATGATGTTCCTTCTCACAAGGATGTCAAACGCATTGAAATCACAGGCCCTTGCATTGAGAAAAAAGAAAGCCCAAGGCTCTTTGATTCTAAAGGGCAGGTTCTAAGTGGTACTTTACTTCTTGGGGATAAATGACTTTACACAACATTATTGATTCCCATTTTCACAGCGATTGTATGAATGATAAGGGCCTTGATTCCAAGGCCCAGCTTGATTTGTGCTTCAGAGAAGGCTTTGAAGGCGGCATAGATATTGGCTGTACCTCTGATGATTTACCCCGTCGCTATGAATTGTTAAAGGATTATCCTAACGTGGTACTTGCCGGTGCCATTGGTCCGTGGGAATTGGATACTATTACTAATCTTAGCTTTGAAGAAATTGATTCTCACCTTGCTGTGTTGCGGGGCAACTTGATTAAATACAAGGCAAAAATACTTGGTGAAATTGGTCTTGACTACTACTGGAATTATGGCACAACTGAGACCCAAAAGTATCTTTTTGAGTCTCAATTAAAGATGGCTTGTGAGTTTAGCCTTCCTGTTGCAATTCACGAAAGAATGGCCCAATCTGACACTATAGACATAATTTCTAGGCTCACACCCCCAAAATCGGGCATTATTCACTGTTTTGACGGGTGTGAAGAGCTAATGAAAACAGCTCTTGATTTGGGCTATTTCATAAGCTTTGCCGGCAACTTAACTTTCAAAAAAAATAGTAATCTTAGAGACCTTCTAAAGAAGGTTCCACTAAATAGACTTTTATTTGAAACAGATGCCCCCTACCTCACCCCAGTTCCTCACAGAGGCCAGCTCAACACTCCACTGTATGTTGTCCACACTTATGAATGTGCAAGCCAAATCTTAGGCCTTTCAATGGAAGCCTTGTCTTCTCAGGTGTTGGAAAATTACCGCTCCCTATTAGCAAGATAGGAGTTTTTTATTCATTTAAAAATTCCCAAAATGATTATCAATTAGATTTTCTATAACAGTCCAATATTTGACAATCTTCTCTTTTTCTCCATAGCAAAGTTCAGTAAATTTTTCTTTTGAATTACGAGGTTTTCTAAAAATTAAGTCCACTTTCATAGCTTTATCAGACAATTCATTTGACTTCATAAGAGATTTAGGTCTTCCAGATTCAGCAAAGCCAAGAGTGCAACTATTATCGCTTGTTGCAAAAGCACACTCTACTTTGTTTTTATGAAAGAATTCTTCCGCAATCAATTCACAGTCTCCTGAAAACATTACTAAGATGTGGCTCAAAACTTGAATTTTCTGCCGGACAGAGCCTTTTACTGCTTTTTCTTCTTGTCCTTTCTTCTTAAAGTCAAAATCATTATCACTCAAAGTTTCAGTAAGACATTTCTTCCAAAAATCGATAGCCGTTAAATTGGAATTAATGCCAATTAAATGCAAGTAATTACTACCATCAGCCTTTACAATTTTGAACCCAGAAGAAAAAGCTTTAGAACAAACCAAATACTCATAAGATATTAAGTTTCGCATATAAGGGCGAGAATTCTCAATTGCTGTGCGCCTAACGCGCTCCTTAAAGCTAATTTTGTTTTCCATCAAACCTCAAGAGATAAAATAAGGGATGTCAAAGCCATCCCTCAGTTTTTCATGTAGTTTTCACTACAAATACTTGGAAGGGTTTTAGATCTCCTTCCCGATCACTCGATGCAGTTTTACGTCTCACATCCGACAATGTAATAATAAAATGAAAATAGAATTTTTTCAAATAGTTTTTAACGGTTACGAGCAACCCCAATCTTAGGGCAATTGGCACATTGAGGGCACATGGAGCACTTTGGGCTCACGCTGGTACAGATTTCTTGGCCATAGGAAACCAGAAGTTCGTTTAGCGGAATCCAAAAGCGCTTGGGCATGATACTCATTAAAGCTTTTTCGCTTTCCTCCGGAGTCTTGGTCTTAATCCACCCCAGCCGGTTAGTAATCTGATGCACGTGGCAGTCCACACAAATAGCTTCAATGCCAAAACCTAGGTTCAAAGTAAGATTTGTAGTCTTAAGCCCTACGCCAGGAAGCGCCATCAAAGCCTCGGCATTATTTGGAACTTGCCCGTCATATTTCTCCACCAGAATCTTCGATATTTCCTTTATCTGTATAGCCTTACGCTTATAGAAGCCAGCTGGATAAATAAGCTTACCTATCTCCTCCACCGGAAGCTGTAGCATCTGCTGCGGCGTGGAAGCTACCTCAAAAAGCCGCCTAGAAGCTTTAATAGTGACGTCGTCCTTGGTACGTAGCGAAATTACGGTAGAAATCAGCACATAATAAGGGTCCTGCAGCTCAACTGCCACCAGCGACACGGCCGGAAGCGTCTTGCCCACACTCTTCAGCACGCCCTGAAACTGATGAAAAATTGTCTCAAAGTAAGCCTCATCCAGCTTCATAGCCACCTCACTTAGCCTCATACTTATATTCCAAACTATACACCTGGCCCGATTTTTTCAAAGCTCCACTTTCAACAAGAGCGCGCGCCAAACCACTTAAGTTGGGAAGCACTATGCCGTAAAGCTGCTGCTTTGGAACAATTTTTGCATACCTATAATCAACTATCCAAGAGACGGAATTTGCCTCTTCCCCTACGCCAGAAACTCCGCTTGAAAAGAACTGTTCAAACCCACTTAGATGCGGACAGAGGGCCAAAACCACTTGTTTCTGGTTCATATCTGAAAGGGTATTGCTGTAGTAAAGGTGGCTCTCTCCGTCGTACAAGTAACTGAGCAAAGACGAGCCTGAAATTTCAGTTTCAATGGCCTGATATGCGCTTGGCCCCAAAGAATCATAGACTACACCCACATTTTGAGCCATTGTTTTTAAGGTTTGCGCTATTGTTTGGGAAGCTTCTTTCCAGCCAGCATCAACATCTGAGATTATGGTGGCATCAAACAAGGAGCACTGCTTTTTCCACATCCCATAGACCACAGAAGCTTCAAGCAGACTGGATACATCAAGGTCAAAATCTATGGCACATTGGGAGGCTATTGGACCAAGAAGCACCGTTGGGGCGTTAAGGCTAAGGAGCATCGGGGTAAAGGAAGAGGCGTCAGAGAGGTCTTGGGCGGTGGCGTTGACTATTACTAGTCGCTTGCCGGATAAGGCCAGCTCAAGGCGCAAAGAAAGGCGCTCAGAGGAAGGAAGAAGATAGCCCCAGGCGGGGTCCGAGACCACTGCAAAGCGCTCAAAGCAGAAAAAATAGACGGCAAAGAAGGCAGCTATCAGCAAAAACAGAGTAGAGAGGATTATAAGCGCGCATTTGGCTTTCTTTTTCATAGAAAAAACTTTAGCTATCTTCTGACTTGTAGTCAATGAGTTGCAGAAGGAGTTGCAGAAGGAGTTGTGGCTAGACAATGGAGGCAATGGAAAGCAAAGTCCAGTAGTTTTCTTGACGCTCTGATATATTAGTGGGTATTATTGAGACATAGGAGATAACCTAAATGACTTCTTATAAAGAATTGGGTCTGGTAAACACCCGCGAAATGTTTGCCAAAGCAGTTAAGGGCGGTTATGCCGTTCCTGCTTATAATTTCAACAACATGGAACAGCTTCAGGCCATCATTATGGCTTGCGTTGAGACAAAGTCACCTGTCATCCTTCAGGTTTCAAAGGGTGCAAGAGACTATGCCAACATTAATCTGTTGAGAAACATGGCAAGAGGTGCAACAGAGTACGCCCATGAACTTGGCTACGATATTCCAATTGTTCTCCACCTTGACCACGGTGACAGCTTTGAGACCTGCAAAGAGTGTATTGATAATGGCTTCTCTTCTGTCATGATTGATGGTTCAAGCCTTCCTTATGAGCAGAATATTGCTGTTACCAAGAAGGTTGTTGAGTACGCACACCAGTTTGATGTTACAGTTGAAGGTGAGCTTGGTGTTCTTGCTGGTATTGAGGATGAGGTTTCAGCTGCAGTTTCTCACTACACACAGCCATCTGAAGTTATCGATTTTGTTTCAAAGACTGGCGTTGATTCCCTCGCTATTTCCATTGGAACAAGCCACGGTGCAAATAAGTTTACTCCAGAGCAGTGCACCCGCAATGCTGATGGCATTCTTATCCCACCTCCACTCCGTTTTGACATTCTTGCAGAGATTGAAAAGAAGCTCCCAGGCTTCCCAATTGTTCTCCACGGCTCATCTTCTGTCCCACAGGAGTATGTAAAGATGATCAACGAGCACGGCGGAAAGCTCAAGGACAGTGTTGGTATTCCTGAGGAACAGCTCAGACAGGCTGCAAAGAGCGCTGTTTGTAAGATTAACATTGATAGCGATGGCCGTCTTGCAATGACTGGTACTATCAGAAAGGTCTTTGACGAGCATCCTGAATACTTTGACCCAAGAAAGTATCTTGGACCAGCACGTACAGCTCTCAAAGAGATGTATGCCCACAAGAACCGCGACGTTCTTGGCTCAGCTGGCAAGGCTTGATAGCTGCTTGATGGCTGCTTGACAGCTACCTGATGGCTTAAACCGATATTTTACAGGGCGTTTGTTTCGTATTCTGAAAACAAACGCCCTTTTTTTATTGTTTGTTTATTCTTTTCATGATATATTTCTTTTCGCTGGACAGTTATATAACAATTATAAGCCCAGAAAACTATTAGAAAAGTTTTGATGGAGAGGGAAGCTTGGCTACAAAAGAACTTAGGATCAACAGGCAAATACGCGCAAAAGAAGTATTCCTGATTGATGAAGAGAATCAGAAAAAAGGCGTTATGAACTTCTTTGATGCCTTGGCATTAGCAGAAGAAGCAGGTTTGGATCTTGTGGAGATTTCTCCAAACGCAGATCCACCAGTTTGCAAAATTATCGACTACGGAAAGTTCAGATATGAACAGCAGAAGAAGCTCAAAGAAGCCAAGAAGAACCAGACTATCATCAAAATGAGAGAAATTAGGATGCAACCTAAGATTGATAAGCATGATCTTGAGGTTAAGTCCAAAGCCATTGGCGAATTCCTTGCTGAAGGCGACAAATGTAAGGTTACTATCAGATTCAGAGGCAGAGAGCTTGCCCACACAGAACTTGGAAAAGAAGTACTGGACAAGATACTTGAAATGCTTTCTGAAAAAGAAGTACTATATAATGTGGACACGCAACCAGTTATGGAAGGCAGAAACATGTCAATGCTTCTTAGCCCAGCCAAACAGGGAGCAAAGAAAAATTAGTTAACAATCTCCGTATGGAGGTTTAAATAGTAGTTGTTAGGGGGTCTTGTTCCTAACGGCACTTATAAGGGGTACAAAAATGCCTAAGATGAAAACAAGAAAGTCCGCAGCAAAGCGGTACAAGGTCACCGGGACTGGCAAGGTCATGTTCAAAAAGCAGGGTCTTCGCCATATTCTCACCAAGAAGACCACCAAGCGTAAGAGAAATCTTCGCGCTGCTGGTATTCTCTCTGAAGTGGAAGCAAAGAAAGTTAGAACAATGCTTCCTTATGCTTAATTAAGGAGGGTGTGAATTATGCCAAGAGCAGTTGACGGAACCAAACACAAGGACAGACGAAAGAAGATTTTGAACCTTGCAAAGGGTTACTATGGTCGCAGAAGCACCAATAACCGCATTGCAAAGGACGCAATCGCAAAAGCTGGACAGTATGCTTACAGAGGCAGAAAAGAGAAGAAAAGAGATTTCAGAAAACTCTGGATTGCTAGAATCTCTGCTGCAGTAAGAGAAGAAGGTCTTACCTACTCCCAGTTCATGCATGCACTGAAGATGGCAAACATTGACATCAACAGAAAGGTTCTTTCTAACATGGCTATTGAAGACAAAGCAACATTCAGCGCTTTGGTTGCAACAGCTAAGAAAGCACTCAACGTCTGACAATTGTAAGCCTGCATCAAGTTGCAGGCTTCTTTGAATAAATAGAGGTTTTGCAAAACCTCAACGGAGGATTGAATTTATGACAGTTTATGAGAACATGCTTCTCCTTGAAGAAAGAGTTAAAAAAGCAGTTGCTTATATCAATAAGCTTAGGGCTGATAATGAAGGTCTGAAAAGAGACATCAAACTCATTACAAGTCATAATGAAGAGCTTCAGGCTTATGTAGATAACTACAAGGAAGACACAGAGCGCATCAGCAAGAGCATTGAGAGCTCCCTTGAAAGCCTCAATGATGTTGGTCTTGATAACCTTGACCTTACCATTGATGATCTTGAGACTGCTGAGCAGTTCTCTTCAATTGGTGGAGATGCAATTGACCTTGGAGACATGAGTGACATTGAAATGCCAGAAAGCACTGACAGTGTTGAAATGCCTGACATTGAGCTCTAATCCAAATATATATTCAAAAAATGGGGGCTGCACAGTTTAAATGCAGCCTTCTTTTTTTAAAGAGGTTTTATGGACAGTTCAGTTTTACAACTAATGCTTGACTCCTTCTGGAAAATACTAAAACCGGGTTTGTTATACACAATCCCTCTGACCATAATATCTTTCTCTTTAGCCCTTGTAATTGCAACCATTACTGCTTTAATTCAAGTTGCAAAAGTCCCAGTTTTGAAAACCCTTGCTAGATTCTACATTTGGGTTGTCAGAGGAACTCCTCTTTTAGTACAGCTTTTTGTAATCTTCTATGGCCTTCCAAACCTTGGAATTCTAATAGATCCCTTCCCTGCCGCCATCATAGTTTTCTCATTAAATGAGGGGGCCTATTCAGCCGAGACAATAAGAGCTGCAATAGAATCAGTGCCCCGTGGACAGCTTGAGGCCGCAGAATGTGTGGGGTTAAGCTGGTTACAGGCCATCAAACGCATAATTTTACCTCAAGCGCTAAGAACCGCCTTTCCCACCCTTTCTAACTCGTTAATCAGCATGCTAAAGGATACCAGCCTTGCCGCAAACATCACCGTTACAGAAATGTTTATGCAAACTCAACGTATAGTTGCCCGCACCTATGAAGGTCTTGCCCTGTACATTGAGGTAGGTCTTATATACCTCCTGATGTGCACCGTCCTCACCAAAATCCAAGCTTGGGGAGAAAAACGCCTCAACGCAAAAGGCGTACAAAGAGTCTAGGAGCTGAAAATGATTTTGAAAGTTGAAAACCTACACAAAGCCTTTGGCTCCAGAGAAGTCCTAAAAGGCATAAACCTTGAAGTCTCAAAGGGAGACGTCATTGCAATCCTAGGTCCAAGCGGCTCCGGCAAAACCACGCTACTTAGATGCATAGCCTTCCTAGAACGCGCAGAACAAGGCAGCATAGGCTTTGAAGACCACATCTATGACGCCGCAAAAGCCACCAAAAAAGAAATCCTCCACTTCAGAATGCAAACTGGCTTTGTTTTTCAAAGCTTTAACCTCTTTGCCAACATGACAGCAATTGAAAATGTCATGGAAGGACTAGTCACCGCCCGCAAAATGCCAAAGGCCCAAGCCCACGATATAGCCGTCCAAACGCTCACCAAAGTAGGCATGCTAGACTGGGCCAACAGCTACCCATCTCAGCTATCCGGAGGCCAACAACAGCGCGTAGCAATAGCCCGCGCCATAGCCACCAACCCACAAGTCATCTTCTTTGACGAGCCCACCAGCGCACTAGACCCAGAGTTAACTGGCGAAGTCCTCTCCGTCATGCGCACCCTAGCCCAAGAAGGCATGACCATGCTTATAGTCACCCACGAAATGGCCTTCGCGCGCCAAGTAGCCACCAAAACCATCTTCATGGAAAACGGCGTAATTGTAGAAGAGGGCCCCACCGCCCAGCTCTTCAATGCCCCACGCCAAAGCCGAACCCGCGAGTTCATCACCCGCATGCAATAACTTTTATATCCCGATATTTATTGACCGGGAAAGGAGATAAAAATGAAAAAGCTTACATTTGTACTGCTTGCCTTCATTCTTGCGAACTCAATATTGTTCGCAGGCGGAACTCAGGAAACCCAAAGTGGTGACCTGTTGGAGAGAATTAAAGCAAAAGGTGAAATCACCATTGCAATGGAAGGGACCTGGCAGCCTTGGACCTACCACGATGAAAATGACAATCTCGTAGGTTATGACGTTGAAATTGGCCAGGCCATAGCAGCTAAACTAGGAGTTAAAGCCACCTTTATTGAAGGTGAATGGGACGGACTTCTAGCAGGCCTTGAGTCTGGACGTTACGACCTAATGATAAACGGCGTTGACATTACACCAGAACGCCAACAAAAATACGAGTTTTCAATTCCTTATGCCTATAACAACACAGCAGTAATAGTTAAAGAAGAAAACACCTCCATCACTTCCATGGAAGACTTGAAGGGCAAAAAAACCGCCAATACCATTTCTTCTACCTATGCCCAAGTCGCTGAAAAGTATGGCGCTACTGTTACTCCTGTTGATGATTTAATACAGACTATTGAATTGCTGCTTACTGGAAGAATAGATGCCACCTTGAATGCAGAGGTCACCTATTACGACTACAAGAAGGTTCATCCACAAGCCGCAATCAAGATTGCCTGCCTTGACCCTGAGCGCACCAGCGTTGCCATCCCAATGCAAAAAGGAGAGGATGCAGCTACCCTCAGAGCGGCAGTAAACCAAGCTCTAGAGGAGCTTCTTGCTGATGGAACCATCAGTGCCTTATCAATAAAATACTTTGGTGTCGATATTTCTAAATAAGCTAGTCTTAGCTCTTAACAATGGCCTAGATTGCCCAGTATGTCCGATATTTTATTAGCATACTCCACAACTAGGCTACAGTTATTGTTAAACTTTTTTTCATCCAATCTGAAGATTGGAGTTGAAACGCTAATAGCAGCAACCACGTTGCCTTCATGGTCTCTAACTGGTGCTGCTACGCAAATAATCTGAGGTTCATGTTCCTCATTGTCTACTGCATAGCCTAGGTTCTTAACTTTCTCAAGTTCCTGAACCAAGGCTGCTTTTGTAGAAATGGTCTTGGGGGTATAGCTTACAAAAGCACCACTTTTGATGTACTCATCTAAAAAGCTTTCTTCCTTGTCGGTCAAAAGGCACTTCCCAATTGCTGTACAATGAAGGGGGCATCTTCTCCCAATCCTTGAATACATTCTAATAGTGTAGTTGCTTTCGTGCTTTAAAATATAAAGAACCTTGTCATCATCAAGAATTCCCATATGCACGGTCTCGCCCGTCTTTTCACTCAAAGCCCTGGCTATTGGTCTTGAAATATCAATCAAATCAATATTACTCAGGGCTCTTGAGCCTACTGCAAACATTTTCATGGAAAGGTAATATCTGTCGTTATTGTCCTTTACAACATACTTGTTTTCTACAAGAGTTGTTAAAAGCCTCAGAGCAGTTGTTTTTGGAAGATTTGTTTGCTGAGCCAAGGTTTCAAGATTTGCATCCTTGACTTTAGACAGTATTTCCAAAATTGCCAGTGCTCTGGTAACAGTTCCTAGTTCCATTTTTCATTTGTTCCTTTTTGTTTTTACTTAGTTTGTACTAAAACAAGGTCATAATTTCCACACTTTAAAGCATACCCATAGTCATTTAAGTATGATTTTGATCTTTCAAGATTGTAAGTGGAGATAATGAACTTTGCCCCTTTTTCCGCATTTGAGTTTATATAAATATCGGGCTTAGGGGAAGAGGTGCCGCTGGCAAGGCCAAATGGGGCTAGTTGGGTTTTGAGGTTTTGCGCTTGCTCTGGTGCGCAGGAAACTTCTAGGCCTTTGAAGGCAAAACCGTGCATTGCGCTGACCGCTTCATGGCATTTGGCTTTGATGGTGTCCCAGTTCTGCTCTTCAATGAGGTCTGCTTTGACCATCCAAGAGCCACCCACGGCAAGTACGTTTGGGCTTTTGGCGTAGGGCTCAATGTTGTCGTTGGAGATGCCTCCAGTTGTCATAAACTTAACCTGAGGGAAAGGCCCGCAGAGGTTTTTAATCATATTCACGCCACCAGCAGCTTCAGCGGGGAAGAACTTCAAAACTTCAAAACCGTTGGCAACTGCCACCTGGACCTCACTTGCAGTGCAAACGCCTGGCACATAAGGCACGTTATTTTCTTGGCACCAATCGACCAGCTTTTGGTCATAACCCGGTGAAACAAGAAACTTTGCGCCAGCTTGAACTGCATCCTGCGCTTGCTGAGGCGTCAGAATTGTGCCAGCTCCTAGAATCAACTCAGGGTAAGCTTGGCTCATCTTCTGGATGGCTTCCTTTGCGGCACTTGTTCTAAACGTAACTTCTGCGCAAGGGACACCCCCCTCAAGAAGGGCTTTTGCTAGGCCAACCGCCTTATTTGCATCCTTTATCACTACAACTGGAACAATTCCAATGTTCCCTATTTTCTTTAAAATGTCTTGCATGCTTTCTCCTGTCAGCGCTGAACTCTTCCGCTGCCGTCGCCCTTAGCCAAATTCTCAATCTCGCTGAGCCTTGTCAAATTGAAATCGCCAGGGATTGTATGCTTTAAGGCCGATGCCGCTACGGCAAAGTTCAAGGCATATTGCTCATCCTCAAAATGGGAAAGACCGTAGATAATGCCAGCTGCAAAGCTGTCACCACCACCTACTCTGTCAATGATGTCTGTAATTTCATAATGTCTTGAAAGATAAAAACCGGTCTTTCCATTAAGGGCTGCCCCCCAGCCGTTGTAATCTGCAGTGTGAGATTCTCTGAGACTTACGGCAACCTGCTCTACATTTGGGAACTGACGTTTGACTTCATCTGTGAGTACCTTGTAAGCCTCTTTGTTGATGTTTCCACTTGTGACATCAACTGGAGCCTCAATGCCAAGACACTTCTGAATATCCTCTTCATTTGCAATGATTACGTTAGCATACTTTGTGAGCTCCCGCATTACATCAATGGCCTGTTTTCCATACTTCCATAGTTTTTTTCTATAGTTAAGGTCAATTGAGACCCTCGCTCCGGCTTTTCTTGCTGCCTTAACAGCTTCCAAAGCACAGTCTGCACAAGCCTGACTTACAGCTGGTGTAATGCCTGTGATATGGAACCAAGTGGCTTTGTCCATAATTTTTGCAAAGTCAAATTCTTCCGGCTTAGAAGTGGCAATACAACTTTCTGCTCTGTCATAAACTACAAGGCTAGGTCTCTGATCTGCACCCGTTTCAAGATAGTAAACGCCAAGTCTGCCATCCTTTTTTATATTAATATAGGAAGTATCCACCCCATGTTTTCTCAGCTCAGCTAGCGCAGCTTCACCAATTGCATTAGCTGGTAAAGCACTGACAAAATAGCAATGCTCGCCCAAAATTGAGAGCGATACTGCAACGTTGGCCTCGCCACCACCAAAGGTTGCTTCCAAGACAGGACTCTGGAAAAAGCGCTCATTTCCTGGACTCTTTAAGCGCAACATTATTTCACCAAAGGTAACATACTTCATAATCTTAAACCCCTTTGGTATAAATTATAGACCGGTATTTTGCTCTGGTCAACAAAAAGTGGAACAATGTTCCATTTTGTCTTGAAGTGTAATTCAGTTAATTTTTTTGCGAAAACCGGAGAAATGCCGTAATTTCACCAGTATAGAAAGTTAAAAAAAGGGCCACTAGAAATCCTAGTAGCCCATAAAGCTCTTAAAACTTAGCAATCAAGCTTAGCAAGCAGCCTGTGCAAGGGTGATAGATGCTGTTACAACAATGTCTTCTACGCTGCAACCTCTTGAGAGGTCAGACACTGGTCTAGCAAAGCCCTGAAGGATTGGGCCGTAGGCCTGAGCACCAGCAAGGCGCTGAACAAGCTTGTAACCAATGTTTCCAGCCTGAAGGTCTGGGAAAACAAGGACGTTGGCGTGGCCAGCAACTTCTGAACCTGGAGCCTTCTGTTTTGCAACGGAGTCAACAATTGAAGCATCAAGCTGAAGCTCACCATCAATCTTGAGGTCTGGGCACTTTGCCTTAACCAATTCTGTTGCTTGAACAACCTTGTCAACAAGGTCTCCCTTTGCGCTTCCCTTTGTTGAGTAGGAAAGCATTGCAACAACTGGTTCTGCATCAAGGAAGGTCTTGCAAGACTGGGCTGAAGCTTCAGCAATTTCTGCAAGCTGTTCTGCTGTTGGGTTAGGAATTGTTGCACAGTCAGCAAAAATAAATGAACCATTGATGCCATACTGAGTCTTGTCTGTTGCCATGACAAAGCAAGAAGAAGCACTCTTGATGCCTGGTTTGCATTTAATAATCTGGAAAGAAGCAAGAAGTACGTTACCTGTTGTGTTCTCTGCACCAGCAACCATTGCATCTGCATCATGAAGTCTTGTCATCATTGCACCCCATCTGAGAGGAGCAACAATAAGGTCATAAGCCTGTTCTGGGGTCATGCCCTTTGCTTTTCTGAGTTCGTAATATTCGTTGGCGTAAGCCTGTCTCTTTTCACTTGTAACTGGATCGATAATTGCAATGCCGGTGAGATCAACACCAAGGTTCTTAGCATTGGCTTTGACTTCCTCTGGATTTCCAAGCAAGGTCACGGAAGTTGCAATTCCTTCATCAAGAATAATTCTTGCTGCTTTAACGGTTCTAGGCTCTAAACCTTCTGGAAGAACTAGGGCTTTTTTTGCTGCAATAGCCTTGGCCTTCATTTTCTCTGCAAATGTCATAGTACATTCTCCTCTTAAGTATCATGGAAATGACACACATAAAGTAATACTTACAAAAAGATTTGGCAAGGATAAACCCTATTTAATTACCCTGAGAATATAAACTTTTAAATATTCACTTTCTGGGAAAGAGAGCCTGATTGGGTGGTCAAGGGCTTGCCCAAGGGTTTCAAGGATTTGAACCTCCACTCCAGCATCTTTGGCGCTCCAGGCAAGGACCGTTCTGAAGTCTTCCCGCTTGAGAGATCCAGAGCAGGAACAGGTTACCAAAATGCCGTTATTTTTGATTTTTTCCATGGCAAGACGGTTCAAATCCTTGTAAGCTTTCTTGGCACTATCAAGAGATTTGATGGTCTGTGCAAGCTTTGGTGGGTCCAAAATCATTAAGTCATACTCGTTTTTGGGTATCGTTCTGAGAGTTTCAAAGATATCGGCTTTGGTGGCGGTGACCTTATCTAGGCAAGAAGCAGGCAAGACGCCAAGTTCCACGTTGAGCTTAACGTTAGAAATTAGGCGGTGGATAGCATCAGAAGAGCTGTCAAAGGAGTCTACTCGTTTACAGAGCCCACGTAGGGCGTGAAGGGTGAAGCCACCGGTGTAGCAACAGCCATCAAAGACTACGGCGTCCTTGACGTAGTTTTCGACTCTTTTGCGGTTTTCTCTCTGGTCACAGTAAAAGCCACTCTTTTGGCCAGAACCGGGAATGAGGCCGTAATAGAGGCCATCTTCGCGAATGCGGATTTCATCAAACTTTTCAGTTGGAGTAAAGCGCTCTCCTTCTTTGTAGTACTCAGTGACTTCGTGGAGCTTTTCAATGGCGCAGAAGGCTGCGTCTGTGTTTAAAATAATCATTTGAGGGTGAAGCATTGTTTCTAGAGCTTCAACAACAAGCTCCCGCATAGCCCAAGCAACGCGGGCGCTTATGATGATGCGAATCATCTTGCCATAAACGTCTGCAACAAGGCCTGGAAGTAGGTCTGCCTCGCCATGAATGATTCTAAAGACGTTGGTGCCTGAGCTCATGTCTTGGAAAAACATTTTTCTGCGCAGTACGGACTGGCGAACCTTGTTAATCCACCAAGTGTCATCTGGAATTTCTTTCTCATCCCAAGAGAGCAGCCGTAACGGAATGTGGCTATCTTTGTCATAGTAGCCCCAAGCTACAAAGCGTCCATCAGCGGACTCAACCCGCTGCACGCCAGCAGTAAGAGCACCCGCAGCCACGCCAGCACCAGCAGCCCCAGCCTCAGGGCCGTCAACTGTGGACAAATCCAGCGCACCAGAAAACACCCAAGGATGGTGCTTTAACAAATTCTTCTCTTTGCCCTCAAGTAACCTAATCATTTAGCCTCCAACAAGCCAACCCTCTTCTTTAAAGATCTCTTCTTTAGAGATCTCTTCTTTAGAACCCTCTTCTTTAAAACTCACTTCTTTGGATTCAAATTTTTGAACTCTTTAACATCCTGAGTATAGATGATTCCAATGCCCGGTTCATCAAGGCACTTGAGAGAAGAAACGGCATCAACAATGGCCTGAGTCTTATCTGACTCCGATAAAATCATTATCATTTCCTTCTCTGGGACTATTGTTACACCAAGGAAGTGAGCATCCTCAGCAGTTCCAGTTCCTCTTGCGTGAGTGACGGTTCCACCTGTGGCCCCAGCTTTACGAGCGGCATCCATGATGTCATCTGCATATCCTTTATTGACAATAATTGTAATCATCTTCCACTTGTTGTCCATGTTATTCTCCTCTTCACCAAGCAGGGCCACAACCCCTTGGATTTTATCTTCTTTATGAACTGAATTCATAATGTTGTGAGCAAGCTTATCATCTAGCAAAATCAAAACAATTTCCTTGGAGGTATCGCCAAGGCCCAAGGCAGCTAAAATAGCATTGGAAGCAGTACCCTTGGCCGGAATGATGGTTCCACCGCCTGCGCCTTCCTTTCTTGCAATTGCAAAGAAACGCTCTGCATGCCCACGGTTTAAAATAGCAATCAAAAGGTTATTTTGTAGAACTAACATTCTTTGCCTCCTTTTTAGCTTTGTTCTCCTTAACTCTGAATATGATTCCAAGAATCTGAATTGCAATCAGCGGGGAAATAGCAATCAACCCAACCAGTCCAAAACCCAGCTCAGCTGACCCCGATACTCCCAACGCAAACGACAACAAAAACGTTGTACTCATTGGACCACTGGCAACACCGCCCGAGTCAAAAGCAATACCGGTAAACAGTGGCGGAGAGAACAGCGTCAGCACCAGAGAAAGCCCAACCCCAATGAACACAAACCACAGATAGTTAATCTGGAACATGATTCTAACCATAGCCAAAGCAACTGCGCCTGCAACGCCAATACACAAGAAGCCCATAACAAGCGAGCCCTTGATTCTGCCTGCAGTAACCGTTTCAACCTGGTTCTTCAAGACCCACACAGCCGGCTCTGCGCACACAACTATTCCGCCCAGCACCAAAGCCAGCGGAATGATTACGCCTGGATAGTTAGCCGATATCACTTGGCCCAGCTGCCTTCCAACACTTACAAAGCCGTAATCAACGCCAGTCAGGAAAACCACTATTCCTATGAAGCTATAGATAATACCAAAAACGATTTTCCTGAATTTGACAGCTGGAAAATGCAACAGCACAATCTGAAGTACTATAATTATTCCGGCAAGAGGGCCAAAGCCCAGGGCTGTGCTTTCTACCTTCTCTAGCAAAATAGCCCAAAAGCTTAAAGCCTCAGAGGAAGTGGAAGACTCAACTGCCCCACTTGAAGAACCTCCAGAAAGAATTGCCATGGCGGCAACGGCCAAAATTGGACCAATGGAAGCAACCCCAGTAAGTCCAAAGCTGCTGTCCCCTCCTTCCTTGGTGGCACTGGAGACACCTAAGCCAAGAGCAAGTAAGAAAGGAACAGCAAGAGGGCCTGTTGTTGCACCACTTGCATCAAAGGCAATTGAGGCCATTGACTGTCCAGCGATAGCCACTAGCCCAAACACTATCAAATAAAATGCAATGAGAACCCACTTAAGTGGATATTGTTTGAAAATTCTCAAAAGTCCAATGTCAACAAAAATTCCAAGGCCTAGTGCAATCATAACCACCAAAAATTGTTGGTTAATTGCAGGATTTAGGCTATGAACCTGAGAGGCAAGGACGGTGACATCGGGCTCAGCTAGAGTGACGCAGAAGCCAATCACAAAGCCAATTACCAGCATGAGGGAGACGTTGCGTCTATGAGCCAGAACAGATCCAAGTTTCTCGCCAATTGGAACCATACCAATGTCAGTACCGGCAAGGAACAGGGAGAGTCCAAGTACTAAGAGCACAGCTCCCAGCAAGAAGGGCAAGAGACTTTCACCTAGCGGAGCAATGGTGAAGTTGAGGATTAAGACGACCCCCACAATAGGAAGGACAGAAGTTAAAGTTTCCTTGAGTTTCCCAAAAAAATCCATCGAAACTCCTCACTATAAAATGTTATTTTGTTTTCTTTTGATAATCTGCTTCAATCTCGCTCAGCATGTCCATTGTTTTATCCGCAGGCTTA
>CAVCYP010000002.1:0-44191 GCA_963606545.1 Sphaerochaetaceae bacterium | reverse complement strand
GCCTCAGCCTTAATGGCTCCCACAGCATAAGCAAGTTGTGCTTTTTTCATTGGGAAGCCCTTTCTTTCTGTATAATGCTTTTCACGAATCTTCAATTCATTCTGATAAATACGTCTGTAGGAACCAGAGCCTTGCTCATAAAGATTATCTGCAGCACTCTTCTTCTGGTAATAATACTTTTTATTCTTACCGTAACTGGAGTATCCACCATAACCATAATAGCCAGTAGTACCAATTCCGTGAGCACTGTGGTTAGAAGGAATAACACCATAGAGAATGTAACCAAGAACAGGAACCTGGAGGAAGCACAAACTCTGAGCAAAGTTATAAAGAGCGTTCTTGGTTGAAACCCCGGCTCTAACATCAAGAACAAAACCATCAAGGTTCTTAGCAAGATTTGTGAACTCTGAACCGTAAGAAAGTGGTGGAGAGTCAATGAGAATGTAATCATAAACTCTTCTGAGCTTCTTCAGAAACTCAGCAAATTCAGCCGAGCTATAAAGTGCATTAGGATTACGGGTTCCACGACCTGGTGGCAAAATGTGCAAGTTAGGTAATTCCTTGACTGTTTTAATGATACACTGCTCAAGAGGTACGTTAGCAATAACGGCATCCACCAAGCCCAACTTAGATGGAATCAGGTTAAAGAAGTGCTCAATAGCTGGTTTTCTGAAGTCTGCATCAATGATTAGAACCTTCTTGCCTGCCATTGCATAGGCGGCAGCAACGTTACACACAACGCTGGTCTTGCCTTCGTTCATCTCTGTGGAGTTGATGGAAAGCACCTGAACCTTCTTTGGGGTGGAATAAACAATATTATTTGCAATGGAAACAAAGCGTTCAGCAAACATAGAATCTGGCGAATTCAGAACCACAAGGCCCGGCACTTCCCGCTTAACTGAGCGCATGCTCTTTAAGTAGTAGGTCCAACCAAGCATTGGAATTGAAGAGCCCACAATCTGCTTGATATCGTCTTCGCTCTGAATTGTGTTATCCAGCATTGCAAGCAGGAAGGCAAACAGAACACCAATGACGGCTCCAACCACCACACTGGCCGCTAAAATCATCATCTTCCTTGGCTTTACGGCCACCGTTGGCACTTCTGCAACATCCACCACCGTCACGTTACCCACAACGGCAGCCTCCAACATCTTGGCCTCTTCTAGCATCTCCCTAAGCTTCAACGAAAGCGACTGATAAATCTCAACATCGCGCTGAAGCTCCTGCAACTCTCTCTCCATCTGCGGATACTGAGCCAGCTCCTCGTTAGCCATCTCCTCCATCTTCCCCAAAACCGATATCTGGGAATTAACACATAAATAATCGGTTATCGCCTTAGAATAGGAGGAGGACGTGGTGCTACCCATTGAGTTTACAAGCTCAAGAAGGCTCTTCTCTTTTGCAGAGAGGGCGCTCTCAAGCACATAAACACGGGAGGCGTTGGCGTTTTCGTCCAGGTTTGCGTACATGACCAGCTCTGTGTCGTTGGCCTCGTACTCTTCTAGCAGCTCTTTGACCTGAGCGTTTTCAGAGACCTGAGCAAGCGTTGGAAGGCCTTCAAGCTGTTCGTAAAGCGTATTAATTATAGTCTCATCTTCAATGAGCTGGAGCTTCAGAGGCTCAGTCATCATCTGGTAGTTGGCAATGCTCTTGGTCAGAATTGTGCTCTTTTCCGTCATTTGGATGACGCCACTGGTTTCCTGGTAGGCAGCAAGCTCATCTGTTGCGGTGGTCAGCAGGTCTTCTGTTACAGGAATTTGTTCTTCTAGGAACTGGCGCTGAGCACTCTTGGAGTTCTTGGCAATTCCTGTGAGTAAAGAGGTGTAGGACTGGGCAATTGCATTTGCATAATCAGCACAGAACTGAGGGTTCTGGTCTGTGACTGTAATTGAAACTACCTTTGTGCTATTGACGGTTGAAACGGAAACTTTCTTGGATAAATCTATTTTTTCCCAGTCCTTTTCAGAGTAAGGGAGGCCCTCATCATCCAAATAAGAAGTTAAATCCAGCAAGGCTAAAGCATTATTCAAAGTCTTATTGGAGGTAATCAGCTCAACTTCAGTTGAAATGTTTGAAGATGAGGTACTACTTGAAAGAAGACTCTCAATTGAGGAGGCGTTGGAAGAAATTGGGTCCACCAAGGCAGTTGAGGTTGCCTCATAGGTTGGAACTGTAATGTATAAATAACCCACCGCTAAGGCCACGGCCAAAATGGTCCACAGGATAACCCAAATCTTTCTGTGTCTGATAATTGAAAGGAGCTGAAGAATTGAAATCTCCTGATCCTGAGCGGGAGCCTTATTTACAACAACGTTGCTATTTGCATTATTTGCTTGTTCACTCATAAATTACCTCATCAATTTGCAAGATTCTGCACACTTGCAATAATGGTCAAAACCGATGTCACCAAAGCCAAAACTGATGTAGTTAAAGCAAGGTCATTTTGGAAGGTGCTTCTTACAACGGTAATTGTGCTACCTGCTTCAACGGTCTTAACTGCCTTTTGGATGTCTCCATCTTGATCAAAAACGTTGGTCTTTTTATCAACTCTAGCATTTGAGGAATATCCGCCTGCCAAGGTTATGTAATATTCAACACTTCTGTCTGGAACGTAGGCATAAGTTCCAGGATTATTTACAGCACCGTTGACGGTGACATAAAGCTGTGAGAAAGGAATAACAATTGTATCGCCCTGCTGAAGAACTTCATCTCCCTTAGTATCTGTGGTCAAAGCCTCTTCACCGCTTACGCTAATTCTTTGTCCATCACGAATTATGTAAATGGAATCAGTATCGCTTGAAGCAAGGAGCATACCTGAAATATTTCTAATTAATTGCTGTGCAGTCTCACCTGGAACAAAGCTATACATTACTTTGTTTGCTGTAGAGGTGGAAATTGAGCCATCCCCTTTAGCAGAAATTGCACCGGTGATGGTCACATACGGCATTGCCTGGGTTGAAGTTCCAACGGAAATTGCATCCTTGTCACTTAAAACGTAGCTCTTCCAGTCTTCTGGAAGGGTCTTGGCGGTGTACTGTCCGTCTACGTAGTTAGAAACGGTAATTGTTGTGGAATCTGCATTATTCAAAAGTCCATCACAGTAATTTTCCACCAAAGCGCCTAAGGTCTCGTTCTCAAGCGTCTGATAAACCCCAGCTTTTTTCACGGCCCCGGTGATGCTCACCGTGGTTGCGGCAGTAAGAAATTTGACCTCACAGCCCGGCTGAAGCAGTGGATTTTCTTCTGAAGCTCCCTTCTTTATTGCTCTGTACAAGTCATAAGTCTTGCTAGTGCCATCACTGTAAGTTACCTGAACTTCTCTGGTTGAAGCATAATCATCTGCAAGGAAGGCTAAATCTGAAAGACGGCTTAAACCCCAAGCCGTAACTTGTGTTGTGTAAAAGACTTCTCCAGATACTCTTACAGAAAAAAGACCACATCCAACCAAGGTCAGCTGTGGAGAAGAATACGGATAATAGGTTGAAACAAGCTCTTCCACCTTAGTTTTAAACTCTGTAAAGGTCAAGCCTTGAGCTTCTATGTTTCCAATTGAAGGAATTGCAACCTTGCAAAGGCTATCGGCCTGAAGAGAGAGGGTGATATAGCTCTTGCCGTCCGAATAAACCAGCTTGAAGGTGTCGCCAGGGGTGACGGGATAGGAGGTGTCGCCCAAGGCTAAAAGGACGGGATTTTCTGGGATTGTCAGCGTGGTGGAGGACAGGCCTAGTTGTGAGCTGTACGAGTAGTCCACGTCATTTGGATACAGTGGCGATTGCACGAAAAGTCCGTCAGCAAAGAGCTGCAGGCCTCCAAAAATTAAGCTAACTATAATCAAAACGCAAAGGCGCTTCTTATTCACCATAAAATCCTCCATATATAAAGAGACATTCTTGGTTATTTTAGTAGATATTTCAGGCCTTTACAATATCGATGTTCTTTTTACCCCTCTTATAGAACGGAGTTTTAACCAAAACGGCCTTTTTAGGCTTACCGTGAATGAGAATTTCAATGGTATCGCCAAATTTCAGGCCAGTTTTTCGCTCCATCAGGGCATAGCCTACAAACTTATCCAACGTTGGACTCTTGCAGCCGCTTGTCACGTAACCTACTTCCCTGCCATCCACCAGAACCGGATAACTATTGCGCGCAACTCCGCCGTCTACCATCTCAAAGCCCCGCAGAGAACGTGGAATCCCCTCTTCCTGCTGCTTTGTCAGCGCCTCTTTGCCAATAAAGTCAGCGCTCTTCTCCAACTTAACGAACGTGCCCAAGTTAGCTTCAAGTGGCGTAATGCAGTCCGATATCTCATGCCCATACAACGGCAATTTTGCCTCAAGTCTGAGGGTGTCTCTTGCGCCAAGTCCGCAAGGCGGAACCTGAAGCTCAGCAAAGGCTTCCCAAAGCTCTGCACCGTCTTGTGCGGCACAGTAAATCTCAAAACCATCCTCACCTGTGTAGCCAGTTCTGCCTAGGATGCAAGCTTTTCCAAGAATTTTTGAAGTATAATCAAGGCCAAAGAATCCAAGGTCCTTTGCCGTTGGAATTAGCTTGCTTACATAGTCCACCGCCTTAGGGCCCTGAACGGCAATCTGTGCCGTATTTTGGCTTAAGTCTTCAATTTCTACGCCCATAGTGGGTTTATGGGCCATTATCCAAGCCAAATCCTTCTCTACGTTGGAGGCGTTCATGACTACAAAAAAGAGGTCTTCCTTGAGGCAATAAAGAATCAAATCATCCACGCAAGTTCCGTTTTCATAGCACATAATGGCATAAAGAGCTCTTCCTACCGGCTGAGTTGAAACATCGTTGGTAACAAGGCTATCCAAGAAAGCTCTTGCCCCAGGGCCCTTAACAAGGCACTCCCCCATGTGAGAGACATCAAACATTCCGGCTTCATTTCTCACTGCGTTGTGTTCTGAAATTATTCCAGACTGAAAGTTAACTGGAAGATCCCAACCTCCAAAATCTATGAGTTTCATACCCGGGTAGTTTTTATAAGCTTCATAAACAGGTGTTGTGTGCATGTGATACCTCCAAGTTCTTTTGCGCTCGCTGCGCTTTGCGTTAATTCTATAACACTTTTTCAGAAAGTTAAGCAATTTTGTTCATTATTTTGTATTAATAAGTGGAGGACTTTTTTATGAAGAATAAAAAGACAATCACTTTTATCCTACTTCTGGCAACACTACCCTTGTTACTTTCTTTTTCTTGCCAGCTGAACCCTTCTAGCTCTGAGGGTTCAGAAGGAACCTTTTGTGTTGCTTCTTGGAATGTTCAAAATATTTTTGATGCCGTTGATGACGGCACAGAATATGACGAATATAAAACAAGCTCTGGTTGGACAAAAGAAGCGTATAACTCAAGGCTTTCCAATGCGGCACAAGTTCTAAGCTATCTTCCAAAGGCCAATAATTATCTTGTGGTTCTAAATGAAGTGGAAAATTCAAACGTTGTTGAAGGCTTACTTTCACAGAAGAAAATGAAAACTAAAGGCCTTGCTTGGTATGCCTTTGCCAGCTATGAAAACGCTTCCATGGGAACTGCAGTAATTAGCTCAATTCCAATAGTAGGAGCTAAAGTTCATAACACAGATGATAGCCTAAGACCGGTACTTGAAGTAGAATTTTCCACTGATACTGGGAAATTGTACCTTCTTTCTGTTCATCTCAAGTCAAATATTGGAGGAGAAGCTGAGACGGCAGCCCTGAGACTTAAGAGTGCAAAAGTAATAGCACAGGTAGCCACTGAACTTAAGAGAAACCACCCCGGCTGTCTTATTCTTGTTTGTGGAGATTTCAATGAAGAATGCTGGGATGATAACAGTATGACTAGGTTTTCAACCGTTGAGGCACCCCTGAAGGTAAGTGGAACTTTTTCCAACGGTTTTTGGTACTGTCCTTGGTTGGATACCAGCCAAAACCTTTGGCCAAATGGCTCCTACTACTACAACGACAACTGGAATTGTTACGACAACATCCTAATATCTCAAGAAGGTCGTGACGGCACAGGCCTTGAGTATTCAAGTTCAGGCGTCCTCTTTGAAGGCATAATAAGAACTAGCGACGACAAACCAAATGCCTGGCAAAGGCAGTTATTAAAAGGAGTATCGGACCATCTGCCCATCTGGGTGCTGCTAGATTGAAAAGCGGTAAATTAAATAGCGCTAAATTAGATAGCTGTAAATTAGATTTCAGCCTTGGACTTAACAATTCTACTGATTAAGCCATAGTTAACTGCCTCTTGGGCATCCAACCAATGGTCTCTATCCGTGTCCTTGGCAACCTCTTGTACGCTTTTGCCTGTCGCTTGAGCAATAATCTCATTGAGGTGAGCCTTAATCTTTTCCAACTGGAGAGCGTGAATTTCAATGTCAGTGGCATTGCCCTTCATCTCGCTCAAGGGCTGGTGAATAAGATAGGAGGAGTTCTCAAGCCCTATTCTTCTCTCTGCAGGAACTGCCAAAAGCACCAAAGAAGCGGCACTTGCAACTAGTCCCATACCAATGAGGATAACAGGGGAAGCAACAAATCTCACCATGTCATAGATGGCAAAACCAGAGTTTACATCTCCACCAGGAGAATTGATATAAATCTTAATTGGATCCTGACTTTCTGCATCCAGCACCAAAAGGTCTTTGATGAGCTTGTCAGCCATTTCCATATTAATCTCACCTGTCAAAAGCAGAGAGCGAGTTTTCAACAGCTTGTCATACTGTCCCTCTGGAGCCTTCATAGCCTTGTCTTCTTTTTCTTCCAAAGTAATCATTCTATTCTCCTCTCAGCTTGTAAGCTGGACCATAAGCGGCTCCTATAAAAATATCAGTTATTCCCACACTTGGCAATCTACAATATACTTTAGACATGAAATGTGCTTCAGTTGCAATAATTGGAAGACCATCGGCCGGAAAATCCACGCTGGTCAACACCATATGTGAGTCCAAAGTCTCCATCACCTCTCCCACGCCGCAGACAACGCGTAACGCTATCCGTGGCATCTATACAGACACCCGTGGCCAATTAATCTTTACCGATACTCCGGGTTATCACCTTTCAGACAAAGGTTTCAACAAACGTATGCAAGAAATTGCAACTTCCTCATTGGAAGAAACTGACAGCGTCTTATACCTAATTGATGCAAGCAGAACCCCAGGAGCGGAAGAAGATGCCATATCCTATATGCTCAGTGGTCTATCCGTTCCGGTTATCTGTTGTATAAACAAAAAAGACGTCTTGACTTCTGAGCAGATTGAAAGTGCCAAAGAGTACCTACAAACCCATATGCCCGGCAGAACCATACTGGTATCCTCAGGTTTAGAGGACGACGGGGTTGACGAGATTCTCATTGAGCTTTTCAAGCACGCCCCAGAGGGTCAACTAATGTATGATGAAAACGCCCGTACAGATCAAAATCTAGAGTTTAGAATCTCAGAAATCATAAGAGAAAAAGCTATGAATTCTGTAACTCAGGAGATTCCTCATGCCATCATGGTTGAAGTCTCAGACCTTGAATATAATGAAGAAGAAAACAAGGTTTGGATTAGAGCCTTCATAACCGTTGAGCGCGAAAGCCAGAAAGGAATAATGGTAGGAAAAGGCGGTAACAACATAAAAAATATACGCATTGCCGCATTTAAGGACATCAAAAAGATTTTTCCACAGTCAAAACTAGAACTAGATTTGCGTGTAAGAGTCAATGGAAAGTGGAAAACTAATGAGATGACCCTTAAGAAGGTTTTCTGCGAGACAAAAGGCTAAAAGTTAAGATTAAGAATCAATACTCATCTGGATTGTTCATTCTATAACCAACACCAAGTTCATTGATGATGTAGGTTTCATCTCCAGGAACAATACCACACTTTCTTCTAATGTTGGCCATATTGACCTGAATCTTCTTGATGTTTCCAGAGTCATTGACGCCCCAAATATTCTTCACAATTGCTGTGTAGGTGAGCACTTTTCCAGCGTACTCAGAAAGTAGCGCAAGAATGTTGTATTCCGTCTGGGTAAGCTTAATTTCTTCACCAGCCATTGTGACACGGCGTTTGTCATAATCAATAGCCAAATCTTTAAGAACGAATTTTCCGCCTGGTTGGTCTCCGGTTTCAGCCCGGTGGCCGTTGTTTCTCAAAAGAGCACGGATTCTAGCAAGGAACTCATCAACCCCAAAAGGCTTTGTAATATAGTCATTTGCACCACTATCAAGGGCAGCAACCTTATCTGACTCTCGTGTTCTAGCAGACAAAATAAGAATAGGAACGTTGGTCTCAACCCTTAAGTGTTTGACAACTTCAATACCATCAATATCAGGAAGACCCAAATCAAGAACAACAAGGTCTGGATTGTAAGAGAAACACATGTTTTCGCCCACTTTTCCACTGTTAGCTGTGATTACTTGGTAGTTTGCAGTGGATAGAATTGTTTCTACAAATCTGATGATCAAAGGGTTATCTTCAATTATCAATACCTTAAATTTGTTGTTGCTCATTATTCTTCCTCCTCATACTCTGCATCTTTTTCCTTCTTCAACGAGAAGATAAAGGATGCACCGCCTTCAGGTCTATTCTTTGCAATAATTTCTCCATCATGAGCCATTATAATTGAATGGCATACTGAAAGTCCAATACCCATGTTGCTTTTACCATCATCATTTTTCTTCTTTTCAGATGCATAGGTTCCAGAGAACAACGTTTTCAATTTCTCTGGAGGAATTCCGCAACCATCGTCATAGACTTCAAAGTAAACTCTTTCTTTATCATCAGTGACTTTTAGTCCCATCTTTGTCATATTGTCTGCATGGAAAACTGCATTATCTAGGAGGTTACTCAAAACCTGTCCTAAAAGCATTGCATCTCCTTCCACTGAAACAAAATGGTCTGGCAATTCACACTTGAAAATAATAGGCTTTCTAAGTTCATCTCCCTTAAGGAAAACTTCTCTGCGCTTGGTAAACTTAGAAACAACAGAGCCTACCAAATCATCTATAGAAACAGAAGTTTTAGTTAGTGAAACGTTTCCATCTGAAACCCTAGTAACAGAAAGAAGATTTTCAACCATGCGAACTAACCATTCTGCGTCACTTCTAGAATCCTTCAGCAGTTGAATTTTCTGTTCTTTGGTTAAATCATCATAGCCATCAATAATTGCTGTTGCAGTACCATAAATTGAGGTAAGCGGGGTTCTCATGTCATGAGAAACTGCTCTGAGCAGGTTTGCTCTCATCTTTTCTTTTTCGCCTTCCATCTTAATTACTTCGCTCTCATGAACCCTTGTAGTAAGGGTGGTAGAAGCAAGAGCAATAAGCAAAGAGACTATAGCTGATGGGATTGTATCGGCCGAGAAGTTCCAGCCTAAGAATGGAGGGGTAAAGATAAAATTAATTATGGCAACATCCAACAAAGATGTTACAACACCCCACCCGTAGCCATCGGTCTTAAGCGAGATAATCAAGATGCCAAGGATGTAGATTTGCGATATAAGGTGGTCTGTAGCGTTAAAGTAAAATTTGAGAAAAACGCCAAGGCAGCTGATGACAATTTGCGTGATTAAAGTAAGAGCGAAATCTTTAAGCAATTTCTGTCTCTTTTTTTTCTTGTCCTTATTTTCCGCCATTCGAGTCTCCTGAAAGTTTACAGCACTAACACTTAATTATCGGGGGTGACGGCCGGTACTGTCAACAAAACTACTTTCAAAATAAATTACAAAACCACGCTCTTAACCATTTCTTAACCGGTTTGACGCCAAACGTACGCCTTGAGGCCCAACTTCACTGGATGTCTTTAGCTTTATTTATTATACTTAAGATAAGTCGTGCGTAATCAAAAAAGCACGCTTTGGAGGGCCTAGAATGCAGAATGAAGATTCCGTATTAGTCAATGGAACACCCAAACTTGACTACACCGTTGAGAAATTGGGAGAGGCTAAAATCCCATCTCCAATTGTCATGAGCCATGTCTATGGAGACGGCATTGCAAACTATGTGTCAGACGACGAACGCCTGCTCAGCAGCCTTGACACCATCCACCATGAAGACGGTACCTACACGCCAGGTAGCACAAACCTAGTTGAGGTAGCCGGCCCACGCCAGATGATTTACTTCAACCCAATCCACGTTCACGCTGCCATCTGCACCTGCGGCGGAATTTGCCCAGGCCTAAACAACGTCATTCGTGCAATCGTCCGCTGTCTCTGGTATCGCTACGGGGTACGCCAAATCAGCGGCATCCCCTACGGCTACCAAGGCCTCCTGCCCACCTCCAAATACCCTATCATCCGCCTCAATCCCGATAACGTAGACGATATTCAGGAAAAAGGTGGAACCATCCTAGGTAGCGCCCGTGGCGGTGGCAAACAAACAGAAGATATTGTAGATACGCTAGAGCGCATGAATGTTAACATGCTCTTTACTATTGGTGGTGACGGAACTCTCCGCGGAGCTGCCGCCATTGCCAAAGAAATCACTCGCAGGGGTCTAAAAATTGCTGTTGTTGGCATTCCAAAAACCATAGACAACGACCTTGCCTTCATCCAAACCTCCTTTGGCTTTGACACTGCCGTTTCCATGGCGGTTCCTGTTGTTCGCGGTGCCCACATTGAGGCCAAGAACTCCATCAACGGCATTGGCCTTGTTAAGGTTATGGGCCGTGAAAGTGGCTTTATTGCTGCTAAAACTTCTCTGGCCCAGAGCGATGTCAACTTCTGTCTCATTCCTGAAAACTCCTTTGATCTTCGCGGAGCTAACGGACTTCTTACCCACCTTAAAAAGCGTCTTGAGGACCGCGGCCACGCTGTCATCCTTGTTGCTGAAGGTGCAGGCCAGGATCTCCTACCAAAAACAGGCAAAACCGATGCCTCCGGCAACGTCAAATACAACGATATTGGCCTCTTTCTCAAAGATGAAATTATCAAATATTTCAAAGAGGATGGCATGCCGGTCAACGTCAAATACATTGATCCAAGCTACATCATTCGTAGTGCTCCGGCGGACAGCTATGACTCCATTTACTGCGCCCGCCTTGGCGCCCATGCAGTTCATGCAGCAATGGCTGGCAAAACTGCTGTTTTGACCACCATGATGAATAATCGGTTTGTGAATATGCCAATCAGTGTGGCCATTTCCTCTAGAAACAAGGTTGACACGGAAAGTTCCTTGTGGCGCGACGTTCTGGAGAACACCCGCCAGCCCGAGTCCATGAAGAACGAGTAAACTACTTGCAGAAAAAAGGGCAATTTACTATAATCCTATTGCTAATGCGGCAATAGCTCAGTTGGATAGAGCAACTGCCTTCTAAGCAGTAGGTCCTTGGTTCGAGCCCAAGTCGCCGTAATGCAAAAACCGATCACACTTCGTGGTCGGTTTTTTCATTTCTAGGCATTAATGGGGCTCGAAGCTTTGCGGTAGGAGGACGCAGACGCATTGCGTCCGAAGCAAAGCCGGCCTGTAGTGCGGACTTCCGGGAGCACGCAAGGCGAGCCCAAGTCGCTTATAACAAATACTCTTTCAGCTGTCTTTCCACATGCTCAACACTAAGTGGCTTCTCAGCCGATTCAAACGTCATTATCAGATTTTTACCCGGAAATATCCCATACTCAGCATAGACGTCCAGCTTTTCCTTCATACTGTTAAAATACGCCTTCTTATCAATCATCCCAAAGTGTTCCCAATAATACTGTTTGAGCGTCCTAGTATTTAGCACACTAAAATCTGGCTTGTAAACAAATAAGCCATGCTCCAAGACCAGCGGCATCTCATAGTGATACGGAATCCCATTCCTAAACAGAATGTCTGCAATAATATACTCACTCTTTGACCTCACGTAATCGCCCCTAGCCGTCTTGAATTTGTGCTCGTCGTCCTTATCAATTATGCCCCACAGCTCCTGCCAACTCTTTATATACCCAACATTTACGCTTTCGTCTACTTTAACGTAGCCTTTTAGCACCTCTGGAAACCTAGCCCAAACCTGCTCTCTTGTCTCCACCCCGATACTCTTCAAAGCCTCCTCTAGGACTTTTTTCTCCCTTTGAGTGACCTTTAACAGCTCATGATCTAACTTCTTTTGAATTAAAGCTTTAATTTCATTAACCTTATTCTTCCCTAAGTATTCTGCGGTACCATCTGCCCTGATTCGGTAGAATCGTTTTATGCCTTTGACTTCTTTGGTTTGAATTCTACCTTCTGGCGCTTGTTTTAGACTATTTTCAAGCCTAATTACGGTTGATTCACTTTTTTTGAGGAGTCCTCTGAGAGTTTGCACGGTATAAAATGGCTTGTCCATACCAAAGTATACCTTACAACCCCGATATTTGCAAAAAAAAGACTGCTAAGGTAGGTATAAAAACCTAATTTTGCAAAAATTTGGCTTATTAGCTAGAAAATTCTTAAATAAAAGGCTGTCGCTTGGAGAAAAAAGGGGGTCTGCCGTCCAGAGGGGATGTTCGGACGGCAGACCAAAGGAAGGGAAAAACTATTATTACCTGCCAAAAACTTTGGCTAAGTTACTGATTGATACTTTCACAGGTATCGGGCTGTGGGGAAGTGGTGTTGGCGCTGGCCTGCTGGTTATAGCTGTTGGCGCTAGGCTGCTGGCTGTAGCTGTTGGCGCTGGCTTGCTGGCTGTAGCTGTTGGTGGTAGCTGGCTTTTTGCAGCATTTTGGGCTGCGGGTTACGGCTGCAAGGAGGAAAGAAAGCATTCCGCCTATAAAGGAAATGCCGCCAATTAGAATTAGCATGAAGCCGTTGATGATACCTGTCACGGAGATGGAATAAGACATCTTAGTGTAGGTGTAACCGTTTACAGTGCGAGAATATACTGAAGGGCTGTTTACGCTGAGGGCGCCCATAACTATCATTGCAATTGAAGCCACTACTAAAACAACTCCAACGATGAAACTTGCTGTAGAAATCTTCTTCATAGAAGTGAACCTCCATATCTTTTAACTGCCCCAAATATACTGCAGCAGGAAAATCGGGAGAATAGATTTGAGGTTAATCAACACTTTTCTTCACAAAGTTAGTCTAAGACTTTGAAAACAACCTTTTTAACAATAGCGGGAGAGTCATAGGAGACGCCGGTTTTGTGGGGCTCGCCGGGGAAGAAAATGGCAAAACGGCCCTGGGTGGCTTGAAGAACGGAAATTGGCTCTGCGTCCAAAAAGCCTACATCTGCAGCTGCGTTGAAGGTGTTGCACTGCTGTTTGAGCTCACGCCAGGTAGTGCTCATCAATTCTTGGCCTTTGAGGACAATCTGCACGCTGGTATGGGCTTTGTGGAACTCAAACTGGCGAGACAGAGAGGTCTTATACTCCATCACTGTGTAGCTGACTTTGGAGTCGTAGGTAGTGTAAGTGCCAGGTTCTTTGTCGTAGACATCGTCATGATCCATGACATCTGCTATTACGCGAAGTGCGGGCAAAAGTGGAATATACATCTCAAGCTGATCTAAAGTATCGAAAATCATAAAACCCCCGAGGTTCGAGCATAATGAAAAATATACTGCTGGGCAACTCCAGCATATGGTCCAAAGATAGATTCATTCTGGCCTGGAAAAAATGTAGCCATAGCTCGCTTCATCCAGACATCCATTGGAAAGCAATCCAGTCTGTGACAGCCAAAAAGTAAGGCGCAATTGGCTACCTTGGGGCCAATACCCTTCACCGCCATAAGCTCTTCACGCGCCTTATCAATCCCGATATTTTTCAAACCTTCCAAATCAATACGTCCTTCTTCTACAGCCCTAGCAGTATTAATGATATAAGGAGCCCTGAAGCCCAGACCTAAGGCTCTAAGGTCTTCCTCTTTTGCCCTTGCAAGGACCTTGGAAGTTGGAAAACCTCCCTGACCATAAGAAGCACAGAGTTTTTCCACCAGCGACATAATTCTTTTTATGTTGTTATTCTGAGAGACAACAAAGCTACAGAGCGCCTCCCAAGGGTCCTGATTTAGAATACGAATTCCGGGAGCATAGGAACAGGCCTTCTCCATTATTGGAGAGAGCTTTGAGAAGTATGCTTTAAGGGAAGAATAGTCAAAGTCCAAGTCAAAATAGTTAGACCAAAAGGGGTCTTCTGTGATGGGAGAAAGATCCTCTTGACGGACTACCAAAGTTCTGAACGATGTCCCAATTCCGGCCTTTACCGTCCAAAAACCATTGCATTCCTTGACTCTGAAGCATTGTCCGCTTAAAAGTGTATCTTTGAGGCTTAAATCTTTTTCCTGCATTTTAAGGCTCTTTTGCATGGCAAGATTATAATATCAACTAGGCGCTTAAACAAGGTAGCTCCTTTGTGTTAAGATATGCGCCGGAGCTTTATAATGAAAAAGATTTTGATTGTTTTATTGCTAGTTACAGCTACCTTCTGTTGTTTTGCGCAGGCGGTTTCAGAAGAAACCACCACAACTGTTAGACTTGGGGTTATGCAGGGCCCTACCGGTTTTTCCAGTTCAGAGCTTGGCGATATTGCTCAGGTAGAAGTATTTCCATCTCCAAACGAGGCTGTGGCAAGATTAGTCAAAGGGGAGCTTGATATGATAGCTCTTCCTGCAAATGCTGCAGCTACGCTTTACAACAAAGGCGTTGGAATAAAAGTAGTTGCCATAATTGGTGAAGGCATGCTCAGCATAGTTAGCACAAATTCTAATGCAAGCACTCTTTATGTTCCAGGAACTGGTGGAACGCCAGACCACATGGCAAGTTTATTGTATAAAGAATACGAAAAAGAATACTCCGTAACAGCTCCGGCCCAACTGGCACAGCTTGTTATTGCAGGCAAGGCTGAACTTGCAATTTTACCGGAGCCGTTTGTAACCATGATTCTTAGCAAGAATGCTAATGCCAAAATTATCAGTAATGTTCAGGAACGTTGGACAGAACTTACAGGACAAAGCCAATATCCAATGAGTGTACTTGTGGTTAAGAGTTCTTTTGCACAGGAGCATCCAGTTTTAATCTCAAAGGTTAAAGAGGCTTATAAAAATTCTATTAAGACAATTCTAGAAGATCCTGAAACAGCAGGCCAGAAGATTGAAGAAATTGGCATCATGAAGGCGCAAATGGCAACCCCAGCACTTTCCAACTGTGCCCTAGTCTTCAAAGATGGAAAGGAAGCTAAAGAAGAGCTTTTGTCTTATTACAGCACCTTACTCACCCTAGAGCCAGATGCCATTGGTAGCAAAATTCCGGACGAGGGCCTTTGGTTGTGAACAAACGAAGGGCGGATACCTACATTTCCATCCTGTCCTCTCTTGCGCTGATTCTTCTCTGGCAGCTTGGTTCGCTAGCCCTTGGTGCTCCAATCATCCTGCCCACCCCGCTCGAAGTTCTCAGAGAACTTGCCCATCTAATCCTTGCCCAAGACTTTGCGCTAAACCTTAGCTTTACAGTTCTACGCGCCTTTGAAAGCTTTGTCCTCATTGTCTGCTCTGGCGCTTTAGCCGGTATCCTTGCAGCCCGATACCCTTTATTCAACAACCTTATTAAACCTCTCGTAACTGTGTTTAAGGCTACTCCGGTAATGAGCATAATCCTGCTTGCTTTCATCTGGCTACGCACCGGAGCTGTCCCTGTGTTCAGTGCTTTTCTTATGGCCTTCCCTGTTATGTTTGTGCAAACAATGGCCGGATATAACAGTATAGACCAAAAATTATTGACTATGTGCCAAATATATGACATCAAAGGCAAAGAACGCATTAAGCATTTGATTATTCCATCTCTGTTGCCATATCTGGTTACTGGGGCAAAACAAACCCTATCCATGATTTGGAAAGTTGTCATTGCAGCGGAGGTTCTTACCCTTCCCAAGCAGGGAATTGGCAGAGCCCTCCAGTTGGCTCAAATTCAGCTGGAAACGTCAAAGGTTTTTGCTTGGACTGTTATTGCAATAATCCTTACGGCGCTTGGGGATGGACTGTTCAATCTGCTTTTGAAGCAGCTTAGGAAAGGAGGTAACAAATGCTAATTAAGAACCTTTCCAAGGCTTATGAGGATAAGGTTGTGCTCAAAGATTTCACGCTTGAAGTGGAGGATAGAACAATAACCTGCATTATGGGAGAATCGGGATGTGGGAAGACTACCCTGCTGAACATGATTGCACAGAGCATGGGGCAAACGGCGGTCAGTTATCTGTTTCAGGAGCCTAGACTACTGCCTTGGCGGACGGTGCTGGAGAACGTGGCAATTCCGCTGAAGGGAGACACGGAGAAAGCTAGGCGTTTTCTGGATCTGGTGGGGTTAAGTGAAGCTTTGGACAAATATCCGGCTCAGCTTTCTGGCGGCATGAGCCAGCGGGTGGCTATGGCTAGGGCGTTCTCGTATCCGGCTAAGCTAGTGCTGATGGATGAGCCGTTTCAGAACCTAGATGTGAAGCTGAAGGACAATCTACTTAGAGCTTTTTTAGATTTGTGGGATAAGGACCCTGCAGGACACAAAACCGTGTTGTGGGTTACGCACAATATCACTGAGGCCTGTCTTGCAGCAGACAAGGTGCTGTGTATGGCGCCAAGTCCGCTAAAGGTTACAGACAGCTATGAAATAAAAATAGCCCGTAGTGAACGCACAGCTGAAAGCATGGCACAACTACAGGCTAGAATTTACAATAGTTTGGTAAACGCAGTATCCAGCGCAAATGAGTCCTTATTTAACTAAGACTCTCATGATGCGCTTCTTACCGGCTCTAAGAATCATCTCCCCGTCCTGAGCTTCATCCTTTGTGATGATAGCTTTGACGTCTGTGATTTTGTTGTCGTTGATGAAGCAACCACCGCCTTCAATGAGACGACGGATATCGCTCTTGGTGTTGCCAAGTCCGGCTTCAAAGAAGAGGTCAATTACGCCCTTGCCTTCACCAAGTTCAATGTTGGCAGTTGGCATTGCACTGCGGTCAGCGGCACCACCAAAGGCAGCTTTGGCTGCGGAAACGGCTTTGTCGGCTTCTTCTTGACCATGAATAATCTTGGTCACTTCATAGGCAAGTTTTGCTTTGGCGTCGTTGATGTTAACACCAGGAGCCTCATACTGAGCAATCTCATCAAGGGGCATGAAAGTAAAGAGCTTCATGAATTTGATGACATCAGCATCAGCAATGTTTCTCCAGTACTGATAGAAATTGTATGGAGTATAGAGGGTTGGATCAAGGAAGACTGCTCCCTGCTCGCTCTTGCCCATTTTTTTGCCGTCAGCTCTCATAATGAGATTGAAGGTAAGACCATAACACTCTGGTCCGCCCATTCTTTGAATGAGGTCAATACCAGCAACAATGTTGCCCCACTGGTCAGCTCCACCAATTTGGAGCATGTTACCGTAGTTCTTGTACAGCATGTAGTAATCGTAGGACTGCAAAAGCTGATAGTTGAATTCAATGAAAGAAAGACCTCTTTCAAGGCGCTGTTTGACCCCTTCAAAAGTGAGCATTCTGTTTACAGAGAAGTACTTACCTACATCTCTAAGGAACTCAATGTAGTTAAGACCTACAAGCCAATCAGCATTGTTTGCAATAGTGCCTTTGCCGTAGCCCTCTGGTGGAACTTCATCAAAGTTAACTACCTTAGCCAGCTGCTTTGCAATGTTCTTTGCATTGGCTTCAATAGTCTCTGCTGGCAGGATTTTACGCATCTCGGTTTTGCCGGAAGGATCCCCAATGAGGCCGGTTCCACCACCAACTAGAGCAATTGGCTTATGGCCAAACTGCTGAAGATGATGCATAGCAAAGAAAGGAACAATGTGGCCCACGTGAAGGGAAGGTCCGGTTGGATCTGTACCGCAGTAAAAGGTGACAGGTCCCTTATCCATAAGGTCAGAAAGTCCCTGCAGATTTGTGCAGTCTTTTACAAAGCCTCTATCTACGAGTACCTGTAGCGCTTTATTCATCTTCATACCCTCTTATATTCTTTGGTTGCTTTCTTAATCTCTGAAACCAGGTTGGAAACTGGAACACGAATCTGCTGCATTGAATCACGGAATCTCAAAGTGACTGTGTGATCTTTAAGGGTGTCGTAGTCAACAGTTACGCAGTAAGGAGTTCCAATTTCATCCATTCTTCTGTAACGGCGACCGATAGCTCCACTCTGATCAAAGAAGGTGCAGAAATCTTCTCTGAGCTCATGCTCCAACTTGTCTGCGTACTCGCCAATTCCGTCCTTCTTGACCAACGGCAACACGGCAACTGTAACCGGTGCGACATTTGGATGGAAGTGCAAAACTGTTCTGACATCGCCATCCTCTAGAGTCTGCTCCTCATAGGCATCTGAAAGCGCCATGAGAACGTTTCTAGTTAATCCAGCCGATGTTTCTACAACGTAAGGAATGTACTTTTCGTTGGTCTCAGGGTCAAGGTAAGTCATATCCTTGCCAGAGAACTTCTGATGCTGTGTAAGGTCATAGTCGGTTCTGCTATGAACTCCTTCAAGCTCCTGCCAACCCATTGGGAAGAGGAACTGAATATCGTAAGCATCCTTTGCATAGAAAGCAAGCTCATCTGGTCCGTGCTGGTGCCATCTCAGATGATCTGGAACAATACCAAGTTTGTTGATGTAGAAGTTCATTCTCTGCTCACGCCAGTACGGGAACCACTTCTCATCTGTGCCTGGCTTGCAGAAGAACTGCATTTCCATCTGCTCAAATTCGCAAGAACGGAAGATAAAGTTCTTGGTGGTGATTTCATTTCTGAAGCTCTTTCCAACCTGTGCAATTCCAAATGGAATCTTAACCCGAGAAGACTGAACAACGTTCTTGAACTCTGTGTAAATTCCCTGAGCTGTTTCTGGTCTAAGGTAGATGGTGGATGCAGCATCTGCATCTGGTCCAATATGAGTTGCAAACATCAGGTTAAAGTTTCTTGGAGCTGTGAAGGTGCCTTTGCTTCCGCAAACCGGGCAAGCTGCGTTAAGATCAATCTGGTCTGCTCTGAAACGGCTCTTACACTGCTTACAGTCTACCATTGGGTCTGTAAAGTTGCTTACGTGACCACTTGCTTCCCAAACTTTGGAATGCATGAGAATAGATGCATCAAGACCTACAATGCCGTCATGCAGCTGAGTCATTTCCTTCCACCAAAGGTCTCTAATGTTGTTCTTAAGCTGAACACCCATTGGACCGTAGTCGTATGCGCCATTAAGGCCACCGTAAATTTCACTGCTCTGGAAGATAAATCCTCTTCTTCTGCAAAGCGATACTATTTTATCCATTGTTACTTCAGACATTTTTATTTACCTCTTTCTCTAATACGTTTATTGCTCTTTCAATACGTCTGTAGGATTCTTCATTTCCTAAGAGATGAATACAATTAAATGGTGGTGGGCTAACCTGCAAGCCTGTGACGGCAGCTCTAAGTGGATTGAACACTCCTGCGTTCTTTATGCCAAGCTTCTGAGCTAGGTCACAAAGGTCCTGCTGGATGTCATCATCGGTTTTGTTGGAGCAAAGGTCAGCTTTGATAAGTTCATAGACAGCTTTGAGCGAAGTCAGCGTGGTGGCAGCGTCCATCTTTTTGGGGATGAGCATTGCGACTTCTGGCTCGCCGTGGTCTTCAAGGAAGGCGGTCATCTCTACTACATCAGATAGCAAAGTGAGGCGGTCGCGTACACCTGGGACAAAGGCTAAGAGCTTGTCGTAATCGGCGTCTGTTAGGCGACCAGCTTCCTTCAAGAAAGGCAAAAGAAGTTGTGCAAGTTCTTCATTGGACTTCTGTCTAATGTACTGAGCATTGAACCAGTCCAGCTTTTGGTAATCAAAAATACCGGAGGCTTTATTGATTTTTTCCAAAGCAAAGCACTTTTCAAGCTCTTCTCTGCTGAAGAATTCTTTCTCGCCGTCGTAGGACCAGCCCACAAGGCTTACGTAGTTAAGCAGAGCTTCTGGGAGATAACCCTTCTTTCTGAAATCTCTGACGCTGGTGGAGCCGTGTCTCTTGGAGAGCTTGTGGCCATCGTTACCCATAACCATTGGAAGGTGGCAGTAGATTGGGACGTCCCAGCCAAAGGCTTCATAAAGGAGTACATGAAGTGGTCCAGATGGAATCCATTCCTGAGCACGCATGATGTGAGTAATGCCCATAAGGTGGTCATCAATGACATTTGCAAGATGATAGGTTGGATAGCCGTCAGACTTAAGCAGAACTGGGTCTGGACTTACGTCCTTGTTCTCTCTTGTTACATCTCCCATAAGAATATCGTGGAAAGTTGTGCTTCCTTCTTTTGGAACCTTGAGTCTAATAACCGGCTTGAGGCCCTGAGCTTCCAAAGCTGCACGTTCTTCTGCCGTCAAATTTCTGCAGTGTCCGTCATAACCTTGGACTGGACTTTTCTCTTCAATCTGCTTTTTTCTAAGTTCTTCCAAGCGCTCTGGAGTGCAGTAACAATAGTACGCTTTGCCCATATCAACGAGTTTTTTTGCGTATTCTTGATAAATAGGCAATCTTTCGCTCTGAATGTAGGGGCCACAAGGTCCACCTACCACAGGGCCTTCATCCCATTTTACACCAAGCCAATCCAACGTGTCGTAAAGATCTTGGAGAGACTCGTCACTATAGCGTTCACGGTCAGTATCCTCAACTCTGAGAATAAACTTACCGCCATTTGTCTTTGCAAAAAAATAATTAAACAGGGCTGTTCTCACCCCGCCAATGTGTTGCAGTCCTGTTGGGGACGGTGCATACCTTACTCTAACTTCCATAATAGTGTGACTCCATTACAATCCTATGTTGTACTAGAAAATGAGGTTTCTTTCAACGGTTAAACAATTTAAGCTAACTTTAAGCTGACTTTAAGCTGACTTTAAGCCCACGGCCCTTCTTTGAGCAGTTTCAATAGGTCAATTCTGGAACGAACTCCCGTCTTATCAAAGATGTTTGCAACGTGATTATTTACAGTATTAACTGATATTGATAACTCATTTGCAATCTCTTTGTTGGTCAAGCCTTCACAAATTAACTGAACCACTGAAAACTCTCGCTCCGTAATCTTGTACTGAGCCAGACTTTCCATGCTCAAAGTTGTTGGATTATCCGATTTTTCACGGTCCAAAGTGAACCTTGAATAATAGTAGACTAAAATAATTATTGAGAAAGCAAGCACATAAATTGGATTGCTGAGCTCTTTTATGAAGTCAAAGAACAGAGCAAGGAAACAAAGAGGAATGAGACAAAGACTTGTAATATTTACGGCAAGGCAAACATCACGCGCCTGCTTGTTCTCTATGCTTTTAAGGTTATTCCAAAGGGTGACAATACAATAAATGTACATCACAAGGAAGGTTAGGGTTTGTCCAAAAGAAGCCCAGAACATAAACGAGCTATTTGAGACTATCTGAGAGGCCAAACCAACACCAAAATAAGCGGCCGCAAGTGGATAAAAAGCCAAGCGCTGGAATCTTCTCCACGGTTTTGCAATTACCCAGCTTAAAAAATAAGGCAGAAAAACAATTACAAAGGCCATGCCTAAATGAAGTACAGTTGTGAAGATAAAGTTAAACACAACGTAAATTGAGTTGGGCATGAAAAATAATGAAAGCCCCTTGGCCAGAGCTAGCACCATGATGCCTACTAGGCAACTTTGGAATACAATGTAGTACCCTGTCCAAGGTTCTTTGTGCAAAATGCGTGCAGCAATGGCCAAGGCCAAAGACATGCACGCAACTGCTATTGAGATGGTATAAGTGAACAGTACAAATCCGTCCATTTAAGCTTCCCTAACTTATTTTGAAATGACTCTCTGGTTGTGAGAGAGATCTGCTTCACCACAAATTTCTTTGATGTTTTCATAAAGCAATGGGAAACTGGTTGCAGCAAGTCCTGTTGCTCTTTCACAAAGCTTGTTGTACTCGCTGGAGTTAAGAATTGCCTTACTGAACAAGGAGAACATTCTGATATGAATGTCTTTTCCATCATTTGACATATACTCTTCTGTCTCTTCATAACCTGGGAAGATCTTGGCAAGAGCCTGATCAAAGGAGGCTGCATTGGAGACATAAGCGTTGATTGGCTTTGTGTAGAGGAAAAGCCACATGCTAAGACTTGGGTTAGACCAGCCAAGCTTTACCTTTTTAGCTTCTGCTAATGGCTGAACCGCCTTAACGTCATCTGCCTTAAGATTGAAGTCTTTGAAGGTAAAGACTGCCCAAGCACTGGAGTACTTGCCAGCTACTCTTCTCTTTGCAGTGACCTTAACAAGGTCTTCAAGAGTATCGGCCTTCTGGCACTCTACTGAAAGGCTTACATATCTGCAGTCTTTTCTGACTTTGGAGAAGTAAACTGCAAGAGCCGGATTGGAGGTGACAATCAACATAGTTTTCTTTGGGAGAACAGGATTTCTTTTACGCATCATAATTAAGCCTCCTCGTTGACAAAGCGGAATTCACTTGTGATTGGAAGAGCTCCAAAGGCGCCGCTTTCATACATTGAACGAATCTTTCCGCTTGCAGGAACTCTGAAATCGCTCAGTGGATAGTAAATTGTAGAACCTACGCTGTCTTTCTCTGCAAAATAGATTGCGTCTCTTCTGAGAAGATTGTCTTCAAGAAGAGTAGGATTGCAGTCAAAGACAAACAACTGGCTAGAACGCTTACATCCGTTTGTGAAGACACTTGTCAGATAGATAAGAACTTCAGGATGGAGGAACATGCCATAGTCATCAACAATGAGAACCTTATCTCTTGTGAAAGCTTCAAAGAAAGCGAGGGCCAAGAGGGAGAGTCTCTTCATTGAAAGGCTTTCTCTTCCGTAAGGGCTGAACATAGCAGCCTTGGAATTGGAGTGAATGAAGAAAACCATGTCACCGTCGTTGGACTGGACAAACTTTCCGTCCTTGTTGCTTCCAACTCTAATGTCTCTGATATCTGTAATATCCATGCTCCAGAAGAAGTTGATAAGCTGATCTTTCCAAGCTGGATGAGCATTAAGCATGGAAGCAATATAGCGCTCTGAAGAAGTTCCAACACCCATTGGAAGAATATCCAAAGTATCGGTAAACCACTTGTAAACTTCAGAACAAGTTTCGCCACCCTTAAGAGCTGCATTTGCAAGATAGACATGCTTTGCGTCAACAGCTTTTTCATTACGCTTCTTGTCGCCTCTGTAAAGCTTGCCCCAACGTACGTTGTAGGTAACTTCTTCATTGAGATCTGCCTTTGCGACTCTCTCAAACATAAGCTTCTTGGATGCACCAAAAGTGTAGTAAAGGCTTTCTTCCCAAATATGGTCTGTATCAGCCTTCAGAGTATAGGTTGCAATAACCTCTTTCTCTGTCTCTGTTGCTTCCTTAAGAAGAACTCTAACTGTGAACTCAGCTGGCTGGTTTTTAACTTCATTGTAAGCAAAAATAGCTCCTGCAAGGATTCTCTTAAGAGGATTCTCTTCTGAAGCTTCTGCGGTAACAATGCCCTTAACTGCTTCAAGAGCCCTAACAATTGTACTCTTGCCAACGCCGTTTGGACCAACAACTGCAACAGTCCTCAAAACCTTGAGCTTGTCAGAAACTGTTTCTACCTTACTCTGATCAAGTCTCTTATCCTTAAGGGCTGCAAACGAAACTGTCTGCGGTTCCTTGATTGACCTAAAATTGGCCACAGTAATATCAATAAGCACAAAGGCCTCCTTTGCCGTCTAGCGGCATCTTAAACAGGTTAAAGACCCATTGACTCCATTCTTGCACGAATTACGGGATACGCGTCAAGTGCAGTCTTAAGTCTTGCTGGAAGTGTTAAGTCCCCATGATTGTCAGAAGCTATGATGTCTACTAAATCAGCATCAAGGTAAGGCATGGCACTTTTATTTTCTATGTCAGCCACATTGACCTGAATCCAGGCACCCAACTCCCTAAGCATCTTGAAAGTGTCATCCTTGGGTTTCATCCATTGATATCTTTCAATATGCGCCACAACTATCTCAAAGCCCCTATCCGTCAGCTGCTGAAGCTTTCTTTCAAGGGCTATTGGCTTTGACGAGACTGGGAATTCACATAAAGTATATCTTCCTGCAACAGGGATAGACTTAATGTCCAGCTGGCTTGACAGATACAGTTCACTTCCAAGATACAGCTTCATTCCCAGCTTTTCAGCATCCTTACAGGCCTTTTCAAAGTTTGGACGAATGTTCATAACGTTGGTCTTAACCGTTGGATGATAAACATGGGGCGTAAGCACAAGAGTATCTATTCCGCACTTGTGATATTCAAGTAGCAGTTTTCTATAAAGTTCCTGTGTCTGCACTCCATGGTCTACGCCAAAAAGCAGATGTGTATGAAAATCAAAAACACTCATAACGAGGCCCATTGTAGCTTAAAAGCAAGAAAAAGTGTAGATATTTTAGGCAAAAATTCAGTTAAGACTTCATTTTTAGGCCATTGTTACCTAAAAACGATGTCCCAAAACGCAAAAACTGTGAAAAAAATCAAACATTTTGTAATTTTAGGCCATTATAGGCCATCATTTACCATTTTCACTTTCAAAAGACCCTAAACAGGCCCCCAAAACGCCCTTAAGGCAACCGTTTAAAGTTCAAAAATCCCTTGAATTTAAGCTTTTAAATGCTTATTATTCCCGTCGCTAAGCTAAATAACAAGGAAACAGTTAAAAATTACCATGGGAAAAATTAAAAATTTTGCAACTTTGGCCTTACTAACATCGCTGGCCTTGGCTCTAACTTCCTGTCCAGCATCACCTCCTCTTGCCCCTACTGACGGCTTTCAGCCCTATCTTGCACCAGAAGAACCTTCAAAAGTTGAAGCAACAAATGGGTATGCAGATAGCATTGAACTAAAATGGGAAAAAGTTGAAGGCGCCACAAGCTATCAAGTTTGGATCACACCTGTTGATCAATATGGTGCCCTAACCAAGGATACAAGCGCAACTGAGACTTACTCAAAGCTTATTGCACGTGGCTTTGAACTACTTGATGTAGTCACAGAGCCAAGTTGCAAGCTAAAAGATCTTAATCCAAATACTGCCTACATCTTCTCTGTTGTGGCAATGAAAACAATGAAAAACAACCAAGGGACAACAGTTCTTTATTCAGAACCAAGTGCTTTTGCCCAGGGCGCCACGTTTGGAGAAATTGCCCTTTCTGCAGTAGAAAATTCAAAGACCATTACCCTTTTTTGGGATATTACTAATCTCTATTCAATACTAAACAGAGAAAATGCCCACCAAGAAAAACAGCCTCTCTATAATTATAATATATCGGTCTTCAAGAAAATCAGTTCAGATAGCGATTGGGGAGAAGGCAAAGTTCTTACAGCAGAAGACGCAAAAAAGCAATCTTTCTCTTTTGCTGCCTCTGCACTTGAAATTGACACTTCTTACGATTTCAAACTTCATCTAGAAGTCTTGGATTCAGATTCTAGCGTTATAAATACAGTTGAAAGCGATATCTTCACCATCACAACCAACTCCACTCCAGCTCCAGAGAGCGTTGAAAATATCATTGCTACAAATGGAGTTACAAGAAACGAGGTAATGCTCACCTGGACAGCTCCAGCGCTTTCAGAAAGAGAAGATATAAGCGCTGTCTTCCGCGTAAAAAGAGCAGAAACCGGCTCAACTGAATGGACAGAAATCACTGCCACCGCAATACAAAACGGAGACGGTACCTACTCTGTCACAGACACAACTCTTGAAGATAACAAGACTTACAGTTATAGAATTATCAACGGTTATCAAATTGATACAAAAACGCCGGTCTACCAGGAGGAAGCTGAAGCTACCACAATCCAGAACGTCTACGCCCTTTGGATTCCACAAGAGGTCAACTTTACCTTTACTCCAAGTGAAGATAAGAAATCTGGAACTCTTACTGTTAGCTACACTTACACCCCACCAGAAACAAATCCAGAAGCTGTCATTAAATGCTATATTGACGGCTCAACTTGGACAGAAAAAGACCTTTCAACTCATTCAGAACTTGAAAAACTAGAAGTTGCCTCTGCTGCTCCAAGCTATCAGGTTGCAATCACAGAGCTCAGACCTCTTACCTATTACTCCTTCAACTTCACCTTCACGCTGAACGAAGAAGAACTAGTAAAGGTCAAATCCCCTGACTACACCTTGGGCGAGACCGGCGCAGCTGACTTAATTGAAAACTTTAGCGCTTCCAAGGCTTGGGTCAAAGCAATTTGCCTCACCTGGAACGAAACCGAGTTCCTTGAAACCTCAACTGACAACTTCACCTACGAAATCTACCAAGACAACGTTAAGCTTGAAGATGTAGTCATAAATGGGACAGATAGCGCAAAGTCAGCCTACATAGTCTGTGAAGACGGCACGACCCACAACTACCGTATCAAGATTGCCTCTGAAGACGGCTTAACCTTTGAGGTAGCAGAAGCTAGTGGCACAACCCTTGCAGTCCCAACCGGCCTTACCGCAACAGATGGCACCAGCGTCTCAGAAATCAGCATCACCTGGCCACAAGTTGAAAACGACAAAATCACCTATAACCTCAAATACTCCTACGACGGCACTACTTGGACAGACCTTCCAGCCAGCTCCACCGGCGTTGCCACAGAAGGCCTTGCAACCCTCAGCGCTAAGTCCGATGGCACAGATGGCAGTCTTGTTAGCTTCAAACTTGTAGTCTCAAATTCAGATCAGCTTGCAAGTGGTCTTGCAGGTGAAGCTGTCACCACCCTTGAAAGTTCAATAGAAACTGGAAGCGTTCTAGGCCCAGCCCTACTCAAGGTAAGAATTGAAAACGATGGCCTAGATCCGGACAAGATAACAATAAAATGGGACAAAGTTGCCGGAGCAGGCTCTTATAAGGTAATGAGAGGAGAAACCCTCCTTCCATGGAACAAGAATTCTGATACCTATGAAGATAAGGTAGAAGCCATTAAAGCGCTCTCTGGCCAAAGCCCAATGAACGCCTCTTATACCTACACCGTCATCCCCTGCCTAGAGGATGGAACTGAAGCCGTTATCACAGCTGCAAGCACTAGTGCAAAGGCAACTGGAAAACTCTTTGCTCCACCTAAGACCATTAGTGCAACCAAAGGCCAAGAAGGGGTCAGCCTCTCTTGGAGTAAGGTTGAAAATGCAACAGGCTATCAGATTCAAAAATTCGTAGTCACTCTTAAGAATGGCAAGGTTGAAAATCAAGTTCCAAGCGGGGCCGTCATAAGTGTTATAAGCACGGGAAACGATACTGAAACTTATACAGAGAAAGATAAGAGCCTCCTTTGTGGCAACATTCTTTACAAGGTTTGTGCAGTCAGATCAGATGGCACAACAGATATTGTTTCTCAGTGGCAGGACAATTATGAAACGGTGAACAACTCACTTGGATTTGAGGAAGCAGTAAATATCGGCTATAAGCTACAAGATGTCTCAGAGCTAAACGTTAAGTCCGTGGTGAATGAGGCCGGCTATTATGCAGATTACGCTGAGGTTTCTTGGTATATGGTGCCAGGTGCTACTTCCTACACTTTAAAGAGTTATACTGGATCAGGTACAAAAACGTTGGTTGGAACGACTGAGGTTGCAATTGACGAACTAGTCTATTCAGAGACAGAAACGGTTGACAATGGCGTAACTGGCAAAGGCTTCTTGAGCTATGATCCAGCTACAGAGCTTTACACTTACTATGATGGCAATGATCTTTTCAAAGATTCCTGTAAGATTACCTACTACGAGATTATTGCAAATAGTGAGACGGCTAAGAGTGGAACCACAAACAGGAACACAGAGATTTACAAACAGCCATCAGCCAAAGATTGGACAAACATTGTTTTGAATATCTTGAGGCCAGCTTTTGTTGCTGCAAATAATAGTTTCAGCGGAGATTGGTGGATAGATAATGCATCTTTATTGAACGATAAGAATAAGTCGTATCTTCACACAAATACAGGACTAACCTTCAATTTGTGCACCAAAAAGGGCTGGAAAGGTTCATATCAAAACGAAAATAACTACCTAGCCATTACCTCATACAAGGACGCCAACACAGGGCTTACGCTTGAAAGTACTGCAAATATTCAATTTGACATCTCAGAGGAAGGGGAAGCTGGAAACCTTGGAACTGACCCATTAAAGACAATAGGTTACGGTGGCAACGGAACAATCAGCGTTACGCCAGAAGACAGCAAACTAAAGGCTTTCACAATCACTTTTAAGGACGTAAGTGTGACTTCAACCCCAAGTGGAAGCTTCAGCGTCATCATCACAGACAGTACTGGTAGCACCACAACAACTGTGGACGACAGTACAGACCTCACAAGAGTATTAGGAGACTAAGATGAGAAGAATAATTATTGCAGCCCTTACAGTTTTAGTTCTATTTACCTTCTCTTCTTGCAACTGGGACGTTTGGCAAAACAGTGTCATTAACTATGGCAATGGCAACGGAAACGTCACCGGCACATTGAACTTTGTTGGAGAAGCCCCTCAATATGCATGGGCAACAAAGGCCAGCTACACAGACAAAATAGTAGTCACTTGGAACGGCGTCACCGGTGCAGACTACTATGAAATATATAGAAGCGAGGATTTAGAGACCCCTCAATGGGAAAAGCTCAGCTCCAATGCCGTTAAAACCACTTCCTACACAGATACAAAAGTAGAAGCTGGAAAGACTTATCTCTATGAAGTTAGAGCAAGAAGTTTTTCAAATCTCGCCTTAATTGGAGAGTTCTCAAACACAACTTATGGCAACACTTTAACCCCACCAATTAGTTTTTCTGCCTCCCAGGGAGAAAGCTCAAAGGAAATTCATCTTAGCTGGAGCAATGTTGAAAACGTCAAAGGCTACAAGATTTACTGGAGTCTAAGCGGATACGGCGGGACCTGGAACGTGTTAATTCCAAACGGCATGCAAGCTACAGACTACATGTTCAGTAGCAATACAACAGAAGGCTCCTTTATCCCAGACAAGCAGTACAAAGGAAGTTATATTTACTTCTACATTGTATCCGTCTCCAACTCTGGCGTTGAAAGTAGCGCAAGTGTCCAACGCATTGGTTATACCTACGTTGAAGGCGCCCCAACAGCTCCAAAGAACTTCACAGCCTCCAGAGGCGAATCCAAGACCGATATAACCCTTAGCTGGGACGCAATGTACCCACGTGGCGACAGCACTCTAAGCTATGACTGGGATATCTACAGAAGCGCAGAAGGCCAAAGTGAAGTACTTATCTACTCCACCAAAGACGGCAACGCCCAACCTGAGGTTGCAGAAGGCAAAATGACCTACACAGACAACTCTTCTCTTTCAGAAGGCGTTGAATACACGTACAAAATCATTGCAATTGGAGACGTTCTCCAAGAAGACGGCACCACCGTCACCGCAAACGGAAAACAATCCACAGCCCAAGGCTTCCTGCTCTCCCCACCCTCCAATATAGTAAGCAAAAAGATAGCCAACGGCGGCTTTGAATTCGTATTTGAGGACGCCCTAGGTGCCCAAGAAAACCCAAACTGGTTCTACAGCGTCTACGGCAAGGCCTCAGAAACCGATACCTGGAAGGTGCTTTCCAACTACTCAATCCTTGAGATAGACAAAGCTGGTAAGTACACCCTACAAACCACCTATGACACTTCTTCTGAAAATCCAGAAGACCAATACCAGTACTTCACAGTAGTGACCAGCAGCCCAACTCTTTCAAGTAAGAGATACGATGAAATCTACGATAAAAACGGCTTCTACGTACAAAAGCCAAGTGCTGTCGATAGCCTAACAGCCTCAGATAACACTGTTTTTTCAGGCACCAGTGCCGTGAACGGCAGTTATCCGGTATCTATCACCCTTACAAAGGATAATGCAGTTACCTCCTATGAAGTTAGAATCTGGAAGACAGAAGTTTCCAAAGCAACAGCTGCAGGCTACGAGCAAATCACAGTTACACCTGCAACTCTTAACAAGAGCACAACCATTCTCAAAGATATCATCACAACTCCAATTGGACAGAAATACTACTTTGCCGTTAACGGTAAGGATGAACTGGGCAGAGAAAGTGGCTGGAGCAAAGTAGATAGTGGCTACAGTGCAATCACCGGAGCAACTCTTATTAAGTATATGCAAATCTACTGCTTCAAACCTTGGGAGCACTTAGATTCCAAATATCTTACAACCGACTATCCGTACTCAGACAAAGATATCAACACAAAGTGGAAAAATAGTGACATCTACGCCAAGATAAGCCAAGCCGGACTTGGAAGTCTCTCAGATGGCATTACAGAAAAGTCCTATTTCCATGATGGAACAATTCTTTACAAAGCGGTGCGTGATGGGGTTGGCGGAGCCGTAACCTTCTCCTATAACAACTTTGGTGAAGTTGAATGGATGAATACCTCCGGAAGTTACACCATGAATGTCTCAATGAGTGGCGACGGAACTGTTTCCAATAAAGGAGGCCTTACCATTAAAGGCATGTATCCAGCCAACATTGGAATGGGCAACCTAAAAGTTAAGAGCCAAAGCTTCATTGGAACCTACACCGTAACCCAAGAAAACGGACTTGGCTCTGAAGAAGTTAGCCCAAATCAGCAGTAAGGAGGAAAAGATGAAAAAAGCTCAATATTTATTAATAGTTATAGTAGTTTTGCTTGCAACTTTCTGCTTAGCTTCCTGCAACTACCAAATTCCAAATCCTATCATTGGAACTTATAGCCTCAAAGCAGAAGGCTCCACCTACGACAGCGCAGCCATCTCCCTAAACCAAGATGGAAGCTTTGTATTTGAACAAATTATCCCAAACACAGCAAAAACAATAAAACTTGAGGGCACCTACACCTACAGCCTTAGAGCCTTTAACTTCACCGCAGCCGACGGCTCAATCACCCTTGAAGTAAAAACCCCAATCCCAGACGGAGTACAGAACACCTTCCTCAAAAAAGGCTCTAACTACTTCCTTTATGACTGGGAATGCGACAAAGACAATGGCCCACAATCCCTCACACTGGTCACCAACACCAACGACATCAACTCCATCTACGAATTTGTCTACAGCGCAAAGGAGCAGTCCCTATGAAAAAACTAATCACAATCCTACTTCTCTTAACTCTCACCTTCAGCCTTTTTGCCCTAGAGCAAACCACTGAGCCCAAAAGCTGGTGGCAAACCACAATTGAAGACGCCACCTTCATGTACGACCTCTACTTCCGCGCCACCATGCTCCGAGAAGACTCCTTTGCCCTAGGTGGCGGCATCAATTTAGGCCTAGAAACCGATACTTTCCAATTTGCCATTTATGGACTTGGCGATTACTTCCTAGACCCAATTGGAGGCCTTGGAGGAGCTGCAAGCCTTGAATACATGCTTGAATCTGGCGCAATGTTCTCTTGGAAACTGGCAGAGGCTTGGATTAGCAGAAGCTACGTTGCAATAGACTTTGGGTATTATATGCAATTTGCCAGAATCCCTCAGGATCCTGCTACAACTTTCCTTGCAAATAATGGTTTTATGATTAGACCAAAGTTCTACACCTTGCTTCAAATCTCAAAGCACTACAACATGAGCATTGGTCTATATTATCAAATACCCCTCTACCCGCAGTATTCAGACTACAAGGGCATAGGGGTAAGTATTGCTATTCTTTAAAGCTTAGAAGCCTATAAGCTCATCTGTTGCAGAAGTGCCTCTCTTTTCTCCATTTATCTGAGCAATGGCCGCATCATTCTTATCTTTGATATTTTTGAGGGTATAGTACAATTCTAGGGCATTGGAATTTCCAGACTTATTGTAAACCTCATAAGAAAGATCAAAGGCGTTGTCATAATCACCAAGAGCATAATACAAAACTGCTGCATTATAACCGCTTGGAATATGGCCAGAAGCCTTGTACTCTCTGAGGAACATTTCAAGAGCAATCTGGTAGTTTCCACTATCTACATAAGAGTAAGCATTTTTAACAGCTTCTGCCTTAGGTTTATTGAGCATTAGGTCAATAAAAGTGGTGGTATAATGTGGAGTGAGCTGATTTGTAACATCTGCGAGAATCTCTTTTACAAGATAATCAAAGATATCGGTTGCCGTAACATAGTCATAGCTTGCAGTATCCTGAACGTACTTCTTAATATCAGAAGGGTCTGTGTGACCTATGTGAGTTTTATAATCTGTAAGGGAAAGCGCCTGAGTCTTGTTTGCAATAAGAACGTTATCTTCCACATCAGTTACTGTATAGGTTAGATTAATTGTAGCATTCTGAACAATAAAGAAGTTGTAGCCGGTAATCTTTTTGGTATCTGCCTTGTCCCCATAAATCGGTTCTGCAGTGACGTATTCATCATAGTACATGTAGCTGATATTAGAGGATAAGAGAGCATCTACCTTATTATTAAGAAGCGTCTGTCTGACTGTGCCGGTGTTCTTTCCAACTAAAATTAGAGCGTCTGTGAGTTCTGGTCCATTGACAGTAAAGAAGCCCTTATCTATGGCATTAGTCAAATTTTTTGAAGCATAGTTTTTTACTTTTTCAGGAGTTGTTGACTCAAAAAGGGTAAAGATCTTACCTACATACGGAAGATAAGTCTCATCAATGGTTCCTCTTACCGGAATCAAATAGTTTCTCCATAGAATTTCAACAGGTGAATAGTTGTAACTAGTAGTTTGAACTGCAATGGTTTTATAACCAGCAACGTTGACTTCTGCTGGAACTAAAGTTCTAAGCCCAATTGTTGAATAACAGCTAGTAGCAAAAAGTAGTACTAATGCAACTAATACGACCAAAATAAAGGATTTGCCATTTTTTCTCATGTTTTCCCTCCTGGATAAGACCAGTCTAACGTGCAAAGTATAACACCATATAAAGGCAAAACTCAATTGACATCTAATGCCTCAACAATTATCCTTGAGCTTAGGAAAATAACAACCTAGGGGGCGACCATGTTTGACAAGTCTGAATGGGACGATGACATTTTTGGAGACGACGATTCCTTTGAAGAAGATGATGAACTTGAAGATGAGGATGACGATTTTGATGAGGACTTTGATGAGGATGAAGAATTCGTAGATCCTTATGATGCTCCAGATGTAAGCGACTATGATGATGACGACTATCAGGATGAAGACGAAGAAGATGAGGATGATGACGACATTCTTAATGACGGCTTCTACTATGAGGACGAATATTCAGATGAAGGGCAAGAAGATTATTGAGGCCTTTCTTCTTTAATTAACTTGGCAAGTAAATGCAAACAATCGCACACAAAACTGTGTGCGTTTTTTATTTCATCAGCTTTTTTGGAAATTGCAAAGGCATCATAAGGAAGCCCAATTATCTCTTTTTCTAGAAGCTCAAAACCATTATTAAACAAGGAATCACTTGCAACAGAAGCCTCAGTAATTACACCTTTTTTCACCGTCAAATAAAACGTAATCATTGAACTGACAGAGTTCTTTGTAAGTTTACCGGTAATCTTATCTGTGAAAGTTGGGCATTTGTCAAAGGTCCATTCTTTGCTAGAAAAATTCTCAAACGATTGCTTAATACTTGGATATAATTCAATTTTTTCCGTGTTAATAATATTTATAGGACATTGTTCATTAAAAACTTTGGAAAGACAAAACGCAAAAAGGTCAGTTGTAGCAAGCGGAGAAAAATCTGAAAGATTGGCAACTCTTGAAGAGACAGACTTCACCCCGTGGCTTTCTAGTTTTTGAAGATCTGGAGTCAAATATAAAGGAAGTTTTGTTAAATCAGTAGAAACCAACATTGTCCCATGATGGCAAAAACGGCCATGTGTGGTTTGAAAGGCACTTCCGGAGACCTTCTTTCCTTCAACTAAAATATCGTTCCTTCCGCTGAGTTGGGCCTGTATTCCCATCATTTCTAAAGCCTTGAGCACCAGCTCAAAGTTTTTACTTTTGTCTGCTTTTTTTACAGGAGAAATAAAGGTAAAGCATATGTTGCCTAAATCTTGGTACACAGCACCGCCCCCACTGTAACGCCGCGCTAAGGCTACCCCGTCCTTTTTCATTTGCTCTAGGTTGCATTCGTCCCACGGATTTTGATACCGCCCAATTACAACAACGGGTTTATTTTTCCATAAGTATAGAACAGTTGACTCTGGGTCATACTCTTCAATCAAATACTTCTCAGTTGCTAGATTGAAATAAATATCTGTTTCAGCCGTTATGAAAATTTGTTTTTCTTCCATAAAAGCATTGTAACACATAAAAGCTCGCACAACTAAGAAAAATCGGAGTATAATGTGGAGCGTTATTGGAGGGCCTATGACATTCAAAGATGCAGCTGAGCTTAAAAGACTTGCTCCCTGGAAAGAGAGAAAAACGGTGGTCTTCATGTCTGATTTTGGCTATGTGGACGGCGCTGTGAGTGCTATGCATGGCGTTGCAGATGAAGTCTGCCACGATTTAAAGATTGAAGACTTAACTCATGAAATTCCCCAGTTTAACATATGGGAAGCCAGCTACAGACTCATCCAAACCATAAATTTTTGGGCTCCTGGAACGGTATTTGTTTCTGTTATAGACCCAGGCGTTGGCTCTGAAAGGGAAAGTGTAGCAGTTCTAACCAAAACGGGACACATAATTGTCACCCCGGACAACGGAACCCTATCCCATGTAGCCAAAGAAATTGGCATTCTAGAGAGAAGAAAAATAAGTGAGAGCGTTAACAGACTCAAAGACAGTCAACGCTCCTTCACTTTCTACGGCCGCGATGTCTACGCCTACACCGGTGCAAGACTTGCAAGTGGCATCATTACTTTTGACGAAGTTGGACCCCAGCTTGAAACCCAACCCGTCATGCTCAACGTCACTGACCCTATCATCAAAGACAACGAAATCTATGGCAACATAGACATCCTTGACACCCGCTATGGAAGCCTGTGGACCAACATTCCAGACACCCTGCTCTTTAACGACCTTGGAGTGCAATACGGCAACTTTATGCGGGTTCTAATCAGCCACGACCATAAAATCATCTACGGCTACACCATGAAAGTCTGCAAAAGCTTCTCTGAAGCCAAGGTTGGAGAACCCCTTCTCTATATTAACAGCCTTCTCAACGTGGGCTTGGCCATCAACCAAGGAAGTTTTGCCAGTGAAAACAGAATTGGTTCTGGTGAAAACTGGACCATTAGGCTTCAGAAGCTTTAACTAAAACTTTCCGTTCTCACACTGCTTGATGGTCTCTCTGTACGGCTCAAACACTCCTCCAACAAAAACTGTGTAGCGCATTGTGTCTCCAATGGCACACATTAGAGCATCAAAGACCTGACTTCCCAGACCGCTTTCTCTGAGCCCTCTGGTAAAGGAAGCCTCACGGCCATCGTGGTAGAAAAGGTGGAAGTTGAGTACGGGATATCTTGAGTCCACGTGGCAGACTTTCTCGTCTAGGTCATAGCTTTCTAGAAGAGTTGAAGTCTGGTCTAGGATTTGCCTTATCTGGTTTTCACAGTGGCATTCAAAGCTGTTGTGAAAGCACTGACGCGGAAATCTTCTTGAGTAAGAGAGGGTCCAGTTTGCGCGGTCTAAACTTAAGGACTCGGAGTGAGAGCAATCTCCTAAATCCGAGAACATTTGAGTGTAGGCATCAAGACTGCATTCAAGAAACTCCACTTCTAGACGGTCAATTCTAGTTGGTTTTACATAACTTGTAACGCCAAAGACCTCGTCAAAAAGCTCCATAAGCTCATGCAAATAAGGCGTCAAGGCCGATTTTTCTGGTTCTGGCCCAGAAAAATGCATTTCAAAGTCATAATCAATCAAATCAAGATGCCAGAAATCCCCTTTTTCAAATTCGCCAAATTCAACGAACCTTGGCAAAATTGTGTCAATTCCTGTTGCCTTGAAGCGCCTTATGAACCTGTCTGAGTTTCCCTTGCTCATTTTCTTTTTGGTCAGCTTCTCCAGCTTTTGGTTAGGAAACTCAATCTCATACGAAATCAATCCTTCTTTATGATTGATCTTCACGACTACGTTACTTCCGGTAGAATTTATCATACCAAACTCTAAATAAGAAAACATCGTTTCCTCCTTTTAAAAACCCTTCACTTTATTAATCAAGTTGAAATGCACGTTTTGCTCTAGATTTTGAAAAAAAAATAAAAAAACTTTTAAAACGTAGGGTTTTTGACAGTTTTGTTGCTTAGTGTTGCACTAAAATTTGCAGAAAGGTATGATACAAGCCCAAGGAGAATGTTATGGATTTTAAGCGTATCTTAACAATTCAAGATATTTCATGTGTTGGACAGTGTTCTCTTACTGTAGCACTTCCTATCCTTTCTGCATGTGGACTTGAGACAGCAATTCTTCCATCGGCAGTTCTTTCAACCCATACCGGTGGCTTTACAGGTTACACCTTCAGAGATTTGACGGACGATATGCCAGCAATTGCTGCTCACTGGAAAGAGGAAGGTATTGATTTTGACTGCGTTTACACTGGCTACCTTGGAAGCGCAAAACAAATATCCTATGTCATGGATATTATGAACAACCTTTTAAAGCAAGGCGCTTCAAAGATTGTAGACCCTGCTATGGCAGACAACGGAAAGCTTTACTATGGCTTTGATGAAGCTTTTGTTCAGGAAATGAAAAAGCTTTGCTCCGTTGCAGATTACATTCTTCCAAACATTACAGAAGCTTGCTTCCTTACTCATCACGAGTACAAGGAGCATTATGATGAAAGCTATGTAAAGAGCCTTTTGGCTGAGCTTTCAGATATTTGCAAGGGTACAATTATTCTTACTGGCGTCAGCTATAATGAAGACACAACCGGAGTTGTTGTCTATGACGGTAAAGACCTTAACTACTATGAGCACAAGAAGATATCCAAGGGTTGTCATGGAACAGGAGATATTTATTCATCGGCTTTTGTTGGGGCTCTTATGCACGGACACAACGCGTATGAGGCGGCAAAGCTTGCTGCAGACTACACGGTAAAGTGCATTGAGATTACTCAGCAGGATTCAGATCACTGGTATGGTGCCAGATTTGAGCCAGTGCTTGGAGAGTTGATTAAAGAGCTATAATTAAATACATAGGGGCGCACATGAAGAAAGCGGTTTGCAAAGTTAAGGGAATGAGTTGTGCCGCCTGCAGTGCTTCTGTTGAGAGAATTCTAAACAGAAAAGACGGCGTTGAAAGTGCACAGGTAAGTCTTGCGGCGGAAGAGGCCTCCATCATCTATGATGAGTCAAAAATCTCCATAGAAGAGCTACAGGAGGCTGTAAAGAAAGGGGGCTTCAAGCTTCTGGCTCCAGAAGATGGCTCTGAGGATAAAGAAAGTCAGCAGGAAAAGAAAGCTGAAAAGCTTCATCTTATAAGACTTTACACCTGTATTAGCTTTGCCCTGCCTCTTTTTATTTTGTGCATGGCTCCTATGGTTTTCACTTCTCTTCCAATGATAAATGGCTGGGTGCAGATGGCACTGTGTATCCCTGTCATGATTGCAGGCTACACGTTCTTCACAAAGGGCTTCTTTAATTTGGTAAAACTTCAGCCAAACATGGATAGCCTAGTTGCAACCGGCGCAACTGCAAGCTTTGTCTACAGCCTTGTAAACCTGATTCAAAACACTCAACACCTGGCAATGGGACACTCAATGAGCCACAATTACTACTTTGAAGGCGTGGCCACCATCATCACGCTAGTTATGGTAGGAAAACACATAGAGCTACGTTCAAGACGTAAGGCTGGCGATTCAATCAAAAGCCTTATGAGCCTTGCCCCTTCCAAAGCAACCCTAGTCAAAGACGGTAAAACGCAGGAAATTGACGCTAAAGACATAGCTGTAGGAGATTTAATTCTTGTTCACCCCGGCGAAAAAATTGCAGCAGACGGCCAGATTGTAGAAGGCTCCAGCGACGTAGATGAAAGCATGCTCACCGGAGAAAGCCTACCTGTGGCAAAAACAGTTGGTTCCAAAGTCTGGGGCGCCACCATCAACACCAACGGCTCGTTTGTCTTTAAAACGGAAAAAATCGGCAAGGATACCGTACTCTCCTCCATCATCAAAATGGTTAAAGAGGCCCAGGCCTCCAAAGCCCCAATTGCCCGTTTAGCAGATAAAGTCTCTGGCATCTTTGTACCTGTAGTAATGTCCATCTCTATCCTAACCCTAGTTGCCTGGCTTATTGCAGGAAGAGACCTCTCCTTTGCCCTACGCTGTGCAGTAAGCGTACTTGTAATTGCCTGCCCCTGCTCTCTGGGACTTGCAACCCCAATAGCAATAATGGTCTCAACCGGCAAGGCAGCCTCACTTGGAATACTCTTTCGTAGCGCACAGGCCATTGAACAACTCTGCACAATGAAAACCGTAATGTTTGACAAAACCGGCACCCTCACCCAAGGCAAACCCAAAGTCTCCTTCTATACCGATTCTCTTACACTTCATTTAGCAGCGCTCGCAGAGCGCAAATCTGAGCATCCTTATGCCAAGGCAATTATTGAGGCCGCCCAGGAACAAGAGGAAGCTCTTACAGAAAAACTTAGAAATGTAGATGGCAGTGCTTTTGAAGCTCTTGTTGGGAAAGGGATTAAAGCTACAACTGAAGAAGGAACAATTCTTGCAGGAAACCGTCTTCTTATGGAGGATTTTGGCATTCAAATGCCTCAGGATTGTCAGCAGGCTCAAATCTATGTTGCATTAAACGGTCAGTATAAGGGGCTTATCAAGATTTCCGATACTCTCAGAGCAGAGGCAAAAGAAGCCGTATCAAAACTCAAGGAGATGGGCTTAAGTTGCACAATGCTCACTGGAGACAACGACACCACTGCAAAAGAGATTGCCACAGAAGCAGGCCTTGACGGCTATCATGCATCCCTACTTCCACAGGATAAGCTCTCCTTCATTGAGCAGACCCCAGACTGCATAATGGTGGGAGATGGCATCAATGATGCCCCTGCTTTGGAGAAGGCAAACATAGGTATTGCTATGGGTGGTGGCACTGATGCTGCCATGCAGGTTGCTGATGTTGTTATCATGAATAGCAACCTTAAATCAGTGGCAAAAGCAGCCCAATTAAGCCATGTAACCATAAAAAATATCAAGATGAGCCTGTTTTGGGCCTTCTTTTACAATTCCTTAGGGATCCCAGTTGCAGCTGGAATACTGACATTATTTGGAGGTCCTTCACTAGATCCAATGATTGCAGCTCTGTGTATGAGTCTTTCCAGTTTGTCAGTAGTTCTTAACGCCTTGAGGCTCAGGAAGTTTAATTAAATTCTTAGGCCAAGTTATTATTGCCTGCACCGTATCCCCATTGTTCTTAAGTACAATTGTGCCGTTATGAAGCTGTGCAATTGTGCAAGCAATTGGAAGTCCAAGACCAGAGCCACCACTGGTTCTGGACCAGTCCCCTCTTGTCCACGGTTCAAAGAAGGCACTTCCTTCCATGTTTGAAGGTATCTTACCCTGATTGGTGACCATCAGACTGTAACTTTGCTCACTCTCTTCTATTGAGAACCAAACGGGAGCTTGTTTGTCAGTTTCATATTCAAGAGCATTTGCAACAAGTTCAATGGAGGCTTTGCTAATTAAAGAAACATCACAGACTACCGTCTCACAGTTGGAGTGCACCTGAAGGTTTGCAGCAGGTCCAAAGTGGGAATGAAGGCAATCAAATAAGACTGAAACTGGAGTGTTTTCAAATATCGGTTTGGTGTCAGCTTGGAGGGTGGAGAAGTCAATCACCTTGCCAATGCGGCTGTTTAGGTCATTGCTTTCTTTGCTCAAAGCATTAAGGGTTTCGCTGTCAAAGGGGAAAACGCCGTCTGCCATGCCGTCAATCATCATTCTAATTGCGGAGGCTGGAGTGTTCAAATCATGGGAGATGCTTCTAAGCCAGGCCTTACGACTTAATGCGTTCTTCTGAAGCTCTTTATCCAAGTCTTCAACGGCATAGGAGATTTCATCCAGCTCGTTGTGGTTATCCCGCGGGACTTTGACGTTCGACTGTCCCTGAGATAGGCCTTTTAGGGCTTTTCTAACGCTGTCAATGTACTTGGTATTTCTGTAACTGATAATCCAGGCTGCAACCAAGGCAATCACAAGACAGACAGGAATTGACAGCAATAAGGTCTCCAGACAGGCATTTATAATGTCTTTGGAGTAGGTGTACGTTCTTGGGGAGTAAGTAAGCAGGTCAATGATAAAGAGATCTGAGCCGTTAAGCGAAAGAATGACAGAGCCAACTACGTCATCTGCATTTATGGCTTTTGGAACCACAAGGGAGGTGCTGTAGCTGCTATCTGGGCTAGTCTGTCGCACGGTGAGCGTGCCGTCAGTATCTACTTGAAGATCAAGTTTGGTCGTGTTTTTGGTACTGGTTTCAATGGTTCTTGTGTTTGGGCCAGAGACCTTTTGATTTGCTGGGAGCATGGTGGCCAAGATATTGCCTTCTGAAGTCTTGCCAAAGGTGAACATGGTATTGCCGTCTATCCCCCTGACCACGTAGCCTGAGATTCTATCATCTTCCATGGAATCCATGACGGATTTTAGGCTGGCTTGTCCAAACTCTCTGAAACCTTCTGCCTCAATGGTTTGCTCCAACGATGTCACAAAATCGCTATATACGCTATTTTTCCACGAGGTTTGACTGTCAGAGTACCTCAAAAACAACATTACACTCTGAATAAGAATGGTAAATAAGGTAATTGAGAAGATGCTAATTAAGTATTTGAAGAACAACTTCTTCATTAGGTCTCATCACTAGGAACAGGATATCCAATGAACCTGTATCCATACCCCCTTACCGTCTCAATCCATGGTGCATCACCAAGTTTTGCTCTAAGATTTTTTATATGGGTATCAACTATTCTTTCATAGGCGGCAGACGAATAGTCAAAACATTTATCAAGGATTTCACTTCTTGGAATTACACGAGAAGAATTATCAATCAAAAGGCTCAAGATTCTCCATTCTGCTGCAGTAAGACTTAAGGGCTGACCATTGATTACAATTCTGTGTTCAGCATCGTTAAATTCAATAGTTGAAGCCTCAGGTCCCTCGCCGGCTTTGAAGAATAAAGACTGTCTTTCGCTGGTAGTAGTATCATTGTTGCCGTTATCTAAGCGTCTAAAGATTGCCTGAACTCTCAAAACCAGTTCCTTTGGAGAAAAGGGTTTGGTGATGTAATCATCTGCCCCCAGCTCAAAGCCATGAATTCTATCCTCTTCCGATATTCTTGCTGTCATAAAAATAACAGGCACATCAATAGTCTTTCTGAGCTCCTGAACAAACTCAAAACCATCCCCATCTGGGAGCATGACATCCTGAATCAAAAGATCTGCCTTGGTGATTCTAAAGGCTTCTTTCACAGAAGTAAGATTTGGGAAAGCTAAAGCCTTGTAACCAGCCAGCTCTAGGTAACGTCTGACGCCTTCTCTTATAACACTATGATCTTCAACAATGTATATCAGTTTCATGAAATTATCCCTCAATAATTACAAGACATTTATTACACATTTTTATCCCTGTTGTCTTGTTTAGGAAAAGAAACACACAAAAATTCACATTTGAAGGGTAAAGGTCAACCTAACCGGGTTATGGTCAGAATACTCAAAGCCCGTATCCAAAACCTTAGCCTCTTTTACCTCTACATTTGGACTTACCATAAAGCCATCAACGGTGATTTGGAATTGTCCTTCCCAGAAGGCCTTATCTGGCAAACGACAGCTTGCTACGGGGTCATTGGCATCAAAAGGACCTATAAGTTCAATATCTGAGCCATCAAAAACGTAATCTGGAATTGGCTGAGCCCAGTTATATTCCTGTTTTTCAATACCAAAAGCTTCACAACCGGTACCCACAACATCCTTGTTAAAATCCCCGCCAGCAATGCAGTAATTTCCCTTCTCATACTCCGCCTGCATATCTGCCACCAGCATCTTAAGCTGATCAATTGCAATAGTGCCATCCGTAGTGTAAGCAGAAAGATGAAGGTTATACAGCACCAGCTCCTTGCCATTTTCAACCGGAACTCTAGACACGCTGTAACATCTATCCAAATCCACCAGCTTTGCAAGCGACTCTTCTATTGGCAAACTTCTACGCACTGCACTTGTAATTCCAAAGCTTGAAAACGTCATAATTCCAGCCCTAGATTTCCCATGTGGCTGAGTCAGCGGATAGAACAAGAACGGCGAATCATAATTTTGCGCAAACACGTAGGACTGGTTCTCTAGCGCATCAATGATATACTCGCGCTCATCCACGTGATAGCTTCTTGTGGCATCAAAATCCACTTCCTGAATGAAGTTGAAATCCGCTCCCTGCTCCTCTATGAAATCCTCAATCTCCTCCAAGTTGGCCTTAAGCGCCTGTTCACTCTTTGCCCAGGACTGAGAGCCACCATCCATGAAGAAATCGTAATCCTCCTCATACGCTCCAAACCCGATATTCCAAGAAAGCAGAGTATATTCTTCATTAGTTTTCACCTCTGCCGTTATTGGATTTGTGACTTCCAAAGTCAGGTTATCCTCTAACCGATAATAACTAATGAGAACATAGGCAACATAGACTAAAACAATTAATAGAAGGGCAGCAAGAACTGCCAACAAAAGCTTAAGAAATTTTTTCATGCCCTGGATTATAGCACGTTTCTTATAGTTCGTGGTGTTTTACAACTTCAACAAGTTCCTCAATGCTAAGGTCAAAGCCTCTAAGCATCCAGTCTGTGACAATTCCAATACCCATCCAAGTACGACAAGCGTAATTATAATAGTCTGTTAAAGGAACTTCTTCTGAGGGTTCTAGGGCATTGGTTTTTATGACATGACCAATTATGGTAGAAAAGTAATCCTTTGTGGCCACTTCATAGTAGGCTCTAAAAAACCGTTTATTCTTCTTAACTATACGACACACATGTTCAAAGATTGAATAGAAATCGTGTACCTGATTATCATTGGCATTTCCCTTAGAGTCATCGCTACAAATCCTTTCAAAACCTTTTCTAAAGACATCATCCATAGTCTTGTAATGTCTATAGAAAGAGTTACGACATACTTTTGCTTCCCTTATAAGCTGTTGTACGGAAATAGATTCATACGGCTCTCCATTTTCAATTAAATTTAACATGGCGGAGCAAATCATCTCTGTTACGGTTTCTCTTCTTTTTACGTTTGGCATAGAAATCCCCTTTGTGTTCCAAATTATTCTACACAATTGCGTTTTTTCTGTACATACATATAATTACTTATGGAACACATGTTCCTTTTTTAATTTTCACGTTCAAGGCACTGGAAAAGGAGTCAAGAATAAAGATGACAGATGCATTGAAAAAAGCATTGGGAAAGTTCCTCTTTAGCGGACCCAATTGGAAACGCAGAATCCTTGTAAAAATCTTGAGAATAGAGCCTAAAGTTTATACCAAGGAAGAAAAAGAGCAGCTAAACAAGGCTATGATTGCCAAAAATAAAGAGCAAAACAAGAGTTTAGACGGCCTTGATAGTGCTCTTCTTGAAGGGCTTGAGGTAAAAGCCATAACGCTTCCTAATGCAAGTGGATATCTTCTAAAGAAAGCAGAAAATCCTAAAGACAAGCTTATTTACTACATCCACGGTGGCGGTTTTAATGGAGCTTGTACAAGGGATCGAATGAATTTTGTATCAGCACTTGTGAAGGATTTTGGATATAACGTATTTTCCATAGATTATCGGCTTGCACCAGAGTTTATGTTCCCGTGTGGTCTAGAGGACTGTTTTGACGGCTATAAGTGGCTACTGGAAAGCTACAAGGCAAAAAATATTCTTTTGGTGGGAGAATCGGCTGGAGGTAATCTTGTCCTTGCGCTTTCGTTGCTCTTAAGAGACAAAGCTCTTGCGCTTCCCTGTGCCGTATACGCAAATTCACCTGTGGTGCAGTTCTCTAAAATTACAGAAAGTTATGAAAAATTTTCGTTAAAGAAGGATTTCATTGTTGTAAAAGGAATTACTGAAAATCTCTGTGGAGTCTACTTTGAAGAGAAGGATAAAGAAAATCCCTATGTGGCACCCTATTATGCCAATTTGGAAGGTCTTCCTCCCATTTTCCTGTCTGCAAGTAACTGTGAATGTCTTAGGGATGACAGCGTCCTGATGGCAGAAAAGCTCAAAAAAGCGGGAAACGACTGCACGTTACGGCTCTATGATGGGCTTTGTCATGCTTTTATAATGTCGCCAGAAATGAAAAAGGTTGTGAAATTAGCTTACCCCCATTTCAAGGAGTTCTTAAATAAGTATCTTAAATAAAAAGGAGAATCAAATGACCGAGAAAAAAGGAGTCTGGAAGAACTTCTTTCAGATGATTAATCGCGCAGGAGAGCCTTGGGCACTCA
>CAVCYP010000001.1:0-69090 GCA_963606545.1 Sphaerochaetaceae bacterium | reverse complement strand
GGTTAGTGCCCCCGTTAGTGGGGCATGTAGTTGGCTTAGTTGCCATCTAGTTGGCTTTATGGTGGTAGTGCCTCCATTAGTGAGGCATCTAGTTGGCTTAGTTGGCATCTAGTTGGCTTTATGGGGTTAGTGCCCCCTTTAGTGGGGCTAGTCCCCTCATTAGTCCCTCCATTAGTCCTTCAAAAACTTCTGGAATTGTGCCAAGCCATGGTGTAAGCTGATAAGAGAAGCTCAAAAAGGAAGGATTAGAGCAAAATTATGAGCAAGAAAGGCATTTCTTTGGTTGGAATTCATTCGGGCAATACTAGAACTGTTCCTATTCAAATTTATGGTGCGGTTCAGGATGGTAAGCTTGGCGAGGCTAGCGCTTTGTCTGTCATTCTTCTGGTGGTGGTGTTTGCTATCATTTATGGTATGAATAAGCGCAATTCTGGAGATATTTCTTCTTCTTTGAAGATGTAATAGAAAGCTGTAATTGTTGCGGTTTGTTGCATTTTGTTGCATTTGGCCAAAGTTATGGCACAGTTACCGCACAGTTACAGCACAGTTACCGCTCGACGGGTTTAAAACCGTCTCAAAACTGTCTTAAAACTACAACTCCTGCAATAAAATTTGTTGCGAATTTGAGTTGCATGCCTTAAAATTTCGTAAATGAGGGGTCTGCATTAGGCTTGCAGGCCCCTAATTTAAAAAGGGAGGAATATAATGACAGGTATTCCATTACTAATTGTCTTTGTTCTTGCAGTTGCTCTGATGATTATTGCAATTTCAAAGTGGCATGTACACCCATTCCTTTCAATCATGGGAGTATCTCTTATTCTAGCTTTAGTAGCTGGAATTGACATCACCAAGATTGCCGATGTAATTGGTGCAGGTTTCTCCGGAACCTTTACGTCTATCGGTATAGTTATTATTCTTGGGGCCTTGGTTGGCGTTCTCTTGGAGAAGACCGGTGCTGCGTTGAAGATGGCTGACTGCGTTGTAAAGCTGGTTGGCAAGAAGAATCCAGAGCTGGCAATGCTGATCATGGGCTGGATTGTTTCTATTCCAGTTTTCTGCGATAGTGGCTTTGTTATCCTTAACCCAATTAGAAAGGCATTGGTTAAGAAGACCGGAAAGAGCTCTGTAGCTTGTACAGTTTGTCTCTCAATGGGCCTTTACATCTCCCACTGCTTCATTCCTCCTACACCAGGTCCTATTGCCGCAGCTAACTCCTTGTTTAGCGGAATTGGCCAGGACGTAAACCTCCTGCTTGTCATGGCAGTTGGCGCTCTCTGCTCAATTCTCCCAATGATAGCTGGTTATATCTTTGCAGTCCGCATTGGTAAGAAAGTCAAGGCTCACGATGAAGCCGATCATTCAGCTAACGCTGCAAAAGACTACGAAGACCTTGTAAAGAGCTACGGCAAGCTTCCTAATGCTTGGGCAGCTTTTGCTCCTATTGTTGTTCCAATCATCCTCATGGGTCTTGCTTCTGCACTTTCCATGGCTGGAAAGACAATTCCTTTCTTTGTATTCCTTGGTAAGCCAATCATTTCTCTTGCTGTTGGTGTTCTCTTTGGTGTTGGCCTTCTTGCTTCTGCAGGTAAGATGAAGGATTTCTACGAAATTACAAACGACACCCTCAAGACGGTTGGTCCAATCCTCTTTGTTACAGCCGCCGGTGGTGTTCTTGGTAAGGTAATTTCTTCAAGTAACCTCATCAACTTCATTACAGATCATGCAACAACCCTCAAGGCTTTGGGCTTGGTATTCCCATTCCTTCTTGCTGCTATTCTCAAGTCTGCTCAGGGCTCATCAACAGTTGCTATCACAACAACTGCTGGTATCCTTGCTCCTATGATGCAGAGCCTTGGTTTTGCAACTCCAATGTATGCTTGTCTTGTTACAGTTGCTATTGGCGCTGGTGCAATGGTTGTTTCTCATGCAAACGACTCCTACTTCTGGGTTGTTACTAACTTTGGTGAAATGGAAACTCAGGATGGTTACAAGACTCAGACCCTTGGAACTTTGGTAATTGGTATTGCTGCCATTATCAACGTTTTGATTGTTTCTATTTTCTGCTAATTCTTGTAATTACAGGAGTTATAGAATTTTACAGGATTTTTCATATGGGCGGACTTTTTTGGGTCCGCTCATTTACTAAAATGCTGTATACTGCTGTGGAGGTGTTTATGAACAGTGATGCAAAAAAAATCATTGAAGAGGCTTTGAAAGAGGCTCTTCCTGATAGTGCTGTAAAAAAGGCTCTTAAGGAAATTAAGTTCAATAGTGGAAAGCTTGTGCTCATTTCTGTTGGTAAGGCTGCTTGGCAAATGGCCAAGGCTGCCTATGATGCCTTGGGCTCTAGAATTGATACTGGCGCAGTTATTACTAAATATGGACATAGCAAGGGAGCTATTGGCTCGCTGGAAATTTATGAGGCAGGGCATCCTGTTTCTGATGCTAACACTTATACATCGACTCAGAGGTGTATTGAGCTGGTGAGCGGTCTTTCGGGCTCCGATAACGTGCTGTTTTTGATTAGCGGAGGCGGTAGTGCGCTGTTTGAAAAGCCGCTGGTTAGTGAAGAGGAAAGTCAGGGAGTTACTAAGCAACTTCTTGCCTGTGGAGCAGATATCGTTGAGATGAACACGCTACGTAAGCGGCTTTCTGCCGTCAAGGGCGGGCGTTTTGCTCAGCTTTGTGCTCCGGCGCACGTGTTTGCCATTGTGCTTTCTGATATCATTGGCGACCCGTTGGACATGATTGCTTCAGGTCCGGCGTATCCAGATTCGTCTACCACGGAGCAGGCGCTGGCAATTATCGACAAGTATTCTTTGAAGTTGTCAGATCAGGCGCGCGGTTTTATTGAAAAGCCAACTCCAAAGACTTTGGAGAACGTTACTACTTACGTTACAGGTAGTGTGAAGCAGCTTTGTCTTTCTGCTTCTAAAACGGCTTCAAGTCTTGGTTACGAGCCGGTTTTCCTTACTGCAAGCTTGAACTGTGAGGCTAGAGATGCTGGTATGTTCTTAGCTGCCATTGCGCGGGATAATGAGGCTTCCGGTAAGAAATTAGCCTTCATTGCTGGTGGCGAGACGGTTGTGCATCTAACTGGAAAGGGCAAGGGTGGCAGAAACCAGGAGATTGCTCTTGCTGCTGCTGATGGCATTGGGGGCTTGAAAAAGTGTTGTATTTTCTCTGTTGGTAGTGATGGTACTGATGGTCCAACTGATGCAGCCGGTGGTTGTGTTGACCAAAATACTGCTGCGCTTTTGAAGGAGAAAGGAATTGTTATTTCTTCTGTGTTAAAGAATAATGATGCTTACAATGCTCTTAAAGCTGCTGATGCACTGGTCATGACTGGACCTACTGGCACTAACGTTAATGATTTGACGGTATTGTTGTTGAATTGAGTCTGGCGTGCTAGGCAACTGGCGCGTTGGGCAACTGGCGCGTTGGGCAACTGGCGCGTTGGGCTTGAACTGTTTTAATAGACTCTGTTAGACTCTTTGTGGGAGTTATGGAATTATGAAATGTGTTGAAGTCTTTCAAAAGATATACCACAAAGAGCCTTTTGGAGTGGCTTTTTGCCCATATAGAATTTGTCCACTGGGGGCTCACATTGACCACCAGCTGGGCAAAATTAACGGTTTTGCAATTGATAAGGGAATTCACATTGCCTACAACCCCAAGCAAAACGGGGTTGTTGAGCTGGTGTCGCTCAACTTTCCCAAGCGAGCGCAGTTCTTTGTCAGTGCTGTTCCTGAGCAAAAACAGGGCGACTGGGCTGACCACTTAAGGGGTGCAGCTAAGGTTCTTGGAGATAAGTATCCTTTGAGAATAGGCCTTTCCGGTGTAATTGAAGGAAGTTTGCCAATTGGCGGTCTTTCTTCTTCTGCAGCTGTTATAATTTGTTTTCTTAAAGCTTTGTGTCTTGTTAATGGCCTTCAGCTGACTGATATGGAAATGATTTTGCTAGCTAAGGCAGCGGAGAATGAGTACGTTGGCGTGTCCTGCGGAAAGCTTGATCAAAGCTGTGAAGTTTTATCGCGTAAGGGACAGCTTTTGTACTTGGATACAATGGATGACAGTTATGAGTTAATTCCAACTTCTAGTTCTATGAAACCTTATAAATTTGGGATTTTCTTTTCTGGCCTTGAACGTAGTTTGAAAAACAGTGCCTACAATCTAAGACAGGATGAGTGCAAAGCTGCAGCCTATGCCCTTATGGCGTATGCAGGACTTGAGTATGGAACCTTTGATTCTAGTAGATTAAGAAATGTTCCACTTGAAGCCTTTGAAAGCTATAAAAATCGGCTTCCGGAGGTCTGGGCTAAACGTGCAGAGCATTACTTTACCGAGTTTGGAAGAGTAGAACGAGGTGCCGAGCTTTGGAGAAAGGGGGATCTTGAAGCCTACGGTCAGCTGGTTTTTGAAAGTGGCCGTTCTTCTATATATAATTATGAATGTGGCTGTGATGAGCTTAAACTATTGTATGAACTTTTGACCAAAGCACCTGGTGTGTACGGGGCTCGCTTCTCTGGCGCAGGTTTTAAGGGCTGTTGTATGGCAATTATCGATCCTGAAAAGGCCCAAGAGATTTCTGCCTTTGTGGGCTCTAAATATTTGAAAGCGTTTCCTGCTTTGGAGGGTAAATATTCCTTCCATCTATGCGAGAGTTCAGATGGAGTAAGTGTAGATGGGGCTTTTGCAGATGGGGCTTTTGCAAGGGGATAAATTATGAAATGTATTATTTTGGCGGCCGGATACGCCACTAGAATGTATCCGCTTACATTGAATTTTCCAAAACCTCTGCTTGAGGTGGGTGGAAAACCAATTTTGGATTGGCTTAGATCTGATATTCTCTCCTGCGGGGTAGACCAGATTTATGTAGTTACTAACAGCAAGTTCTATTCTCAGTTTGCCTCTTGGGCTTCTGATAAATCAGAGGTCATCGTTTTGGATGATGGTACTGATACTAATGAAACAAGACTTGGTGCGTTGTGTGATATCTCGTTTGTTCTGGATTATATTGGAAAGTATGCCTTAGGGGACAAGCCTGAGGCGGTTTTTGATTCAGACTATCTTGTTCTTGCAGGGGATAACGTTCTTGATTTTTCCTTCAAGGCTTTTATTGATTATGCTTGCTCAAAGGCTTCTAGCTGTGTCATGCGCCACTATCAGGGGGACGTTGAGCGGCTCAGACGTACAGGGGTCTGTGAAATAGATGACAACGACCGCATTTTGAGCATGGAAGAAAAGCCAAAAGAGCCAAAGTCCAACTGGGCAGTTCCTCCTTTCTATTATTATAAAGGTAGGGATTTGGAGTTGTTGCCTGAAGCTGTTGAATCGGGCCTCAGCGTAGACGCTCCGGGTTCGTTTGTTTCTTATTTGGCCTCTCGTCGTCCTGTGTACGCCTTTTTGATGAATGGTCATAGGTTTGATGTTGGTACAATTGAAGGCTATGAGAAGCTTAAGACTGAATACAAAGGAATTGGAGGCTAAGATGACTTTTAAGCTTTTAATGATTGCGGGTGTTGGACTTCTGGTGGATATTTGGTTTATCGCCACAGAGTATGCAAAGAAGATGTTGAAGGCAACGGTACTGAAGGGTTGCGCAAGCGCTTTTTTTGTGCTGTTGGGGGTGATGTGTTACTTGGAAAAGGCAAGTTCGTTTGGAACTCTGGTTTTGGTGGGTCTTGCTTTGGGCCTGCTGGGCGATATCTTCTTAAATATGCGCAATCTCTTTGAGGGTGGCAAATCCATGAAGGTCTTTGCTTTGGGGATTTTATTCTTTCTCTCTGGGCATTTCCTTTACATAGCTGCACTTATTAGCCTAGATTCGGCTATTGTGCTGTTGGCACTTGGCATTACCGCCGTTCTTTCTATTTTAGCAATTCCACCTCTTATGAAGCGCATTACGGCGCCAAACAAGGGGCTTAAGATTTTTGGCTGGGTCTATCTTGTGGTGGTCATTTGCATGTTCTCCTGCGCCTTGACGCATTTACTTTTGGGCAACGTGAGCAAGATGAACCTTATTTTTGCCCTTGGCGCTCTTTTGTTTGTGGTCAGCGATTTCATCATGATTTATTACAGCTTTGGCAAGAAGATAAAGCCACTTAGAGCTATCAATTTGCTTTCCTACTATGTGGGACAGCTACTCATTGCGCTGACTATTTTGTTGGTTTGAGGCTGATAGCTTTGGAGGCTTGGGATGAAAGAGAAAGAAGGCATTGTGTTCTCTATTGGTGCGGATAATGCGCCAATTGACGGCCTCACAATCTCGCGCAAGGTAAGTGAGGACAATTCCATATACTACTTTTCGCTGGGCGCCGGCACAGACATCTCGCCGGAAGAGTACGGCTACAATAAGCTCCTTCTGGCTGCCGGCGGGACTTTTTCCCTCTATTCCCCTTCTTTTTCAAAACCGATATCCTTTGGTTACGCTATTATAACGCCAACAGGGCTTCCTGTTGGTACAAAAACAGAAAATGGAGCAGTCTACGTTGAAGTAGAGCTAGGGAGTGAAACAATGATTAATGATAAAGTAAAGGCTGGTGAAGTATTTGCACTTAAGGATTTAGTTCCGTACAGAAAGGACAGCATAGTAAATATCGATGTCCTTTCAAATTCAAAAACCAAGTTTGTCGTCATGGCTTTTGACGAGGGTACAGCTCTCAGCGAGCATGCGGCCCCGGGCGAGGCAATTGTCTTTGCGTTGGAAGGCAAGGGCGTAATTGGTTATGAGGGAAAGGATTATCCTATCCAGGCCGGCGAGAACTTCCACTTTGCCAAGGGCGGAAAACACAGCGTCAAAGCTGACGGCCAATTCAAAATGGCCCTCCTGCTGTCGCTGGAGTAAAGTTTTTTTACATCAGATTAAGAATTTTAATGGTTATAGTGTATCATTCAATAATCTTATAATGCTATTTGACTCATTGTGCGATGCTAATTTTTTTAGTAGAAAAGATATTATGGCTATTTGCGGTATTCAAGTTTCAAGTGTAGGAGATTTGCTTGGTAAACTAAAAGAATGCAAGTTGATAGAGCTAGTTATAATTTGCATAAAATAAAGGTGCATCTATGAAGATAATGTTTGTTTGTCACGGCAACATTTGCCGCAGTCCTATGGCTCAGGCCGTCTTTGAAAACTTAGCGCGTCAAGCTGGCCTTGACGTGATTGTGGACTCGGCCGCCACCAGCCGGGAGGAGATTGGAAACGGCGTCTATCCGCCGGCTCAACGCACCCTTCAGCGCCACGGCATCACGGGCTTTACGCACCGCGCCCGCCAATTTACCAAAACCGATTATCTGGATTTTGATGTCATAAAAGTGATGGACCACTATAATTTATCGAACATCATGCGCATTATAGGCCATGATTCTCTTGGTAAGGTCTCCTTACTTTTGGACCGGGAAATTTCAGATCCGTGGTATACCGGTGATTTTGAGCAGGCCTATTCCGATATTCTTGAAGGTTGCCAGAATTTGCTTGAGAGTTTGATGTAAGGACTTCTTAAGCTAAGGGAAATCGGTGTATGATAGGAAGCGAACGAGCTGATTTGTAGGAGGCGTGCAGATGGTTAGAAAGGCAGATGAGAGAGTTGAGACTAGAACGGAGCACAGGTTTGGGGCGGACGGCTATATTACAAGCAAGAAGCTGGTGAACACGGACGAGGAGCTGAACGGGAAGGGCCGGATGTTCTCGCATATCACGGTGGCGCCGCATTCGGGGATTGGTTTTCATATGCATGAAGGCGATATGGAGATTTACTATGTGCTTTCTGGAAAGGCTAATTACAGCGATAACGGGACCATGGTTGAGATTGGTCCGGGCGATGTGACGTTCGCACCTAGTGGCACGGGTCACGCTGTGGACAATCCGTACGATGAGCCATTTGAGATGGTCGCGCTGATTGTGTATGCCTGATATTGGGTTGGTCTGACCTTTGGGCTGACTTTTGGGCCGTATACTGCGTCGTTGCGGTTGGCTTGCTTTTACCAGTATCGATTATGAAACATCGTCAATGGCGTCCGGCAAGAACTATTGGCGATTTTCTTTTTTCTGCTTATACATTTGAATCAAAGACAGCGCCCATTTCTTTTGTTGTAAGAGAAGGATTTGAGTTATATACTCAAGCTATGCGGAGGCATAGCGCAGATGAAGTTGGATAAGTTTCTGGGAGTTGAGAAGGACAACAGTGCGTTGCTGTATAGGGCATACTTTGCTTTTTTTGCATCTGGCATGATGGCCAACGTTTTGGGGTCCTTATTGCCATGTATTGTTGAAGAATATGGGCTCACACTTACGTTTCAGGGCACTATTTTGTCTGCAAATCAAGTGGGGAACCTCCTGGCGTTGTGGCTTTCTGGATACCTGCCTTTTGCAATTGGGCGCAAGAAGAGTACCGTACTTTTGGGCTCTGGAATTGTGATTGGCTTTATTGGTTCTGTGCTGATTGGAAATCCAATTGTTCTGCTTGTCTGCTTTGTGATAATAGGACTTGGAAGGGGCACCATGAGTAATATTACCAACGTAATTGTTGGTGAAACTGCTGGAAATAAGGTTGCAGGGCTAAACTTACTTCATGGCTCTTTTGCAATTGGGGCCTTCATTTCACCGTTTTTGGTGGTGTTGTTTGGCTCTCAGCGCTGGAGAACTCCAGCCTTGATTATTGCCCTAGCAATGGCGGTGGCACTGGTTCTTCTGGCTAAATCTAATTTGTCAAATACAAAGAGCGTTAAAGCGTCACAAGATTCAGCCTTTCCTAAAGCATTTTCCTTCTGGCTTAATACGTTCATTTTGTTCTGTTATCTTTGTGCTGAAACTACCTTTATGGGCTGGTTGGTTACCTACTTTATTAACCAGGGGATTTTCCCAAGTGCCTTTGCTAATGCAATGTCGGCTTTGCTGTGGCTGATGATTCTTGTCAGTAGGCTCTTGACGGTGGTTGTTTCAGAGAAGGTGAAAAAAGAGCGCATTATCTTATTTCTTGGTGTTTGTATGACCCTGTTTACTGTTGCTCTTGTTAATACTACAAATTCTGTAATAGCAACAGTTTGTGTTTTGTGCATTGGCCTTTCAATGGGCGGAATTTATCCTACAACGCTGGCTACTATGGAAAAGAAGTTCTCACAGTCAACGGCGGCTATTGGAATTTGTATTGGTGTTGCTACCTTGGGAGCTGTTATAATGCCAAATGTTGTTGGTTATCTTGCTGAAAATGTTAGCATGAACTTTGCTTTGAGGTCTATTTTGGTTCCTTTGGTTATTATGTTGGTTCTACAGGTGATAAAATTGGTGAAGGCAGAGAAAGAGAGTGGACATTTTTAGCAAAAAAACGGCAAAAAGGGCCAAAAATAGACTTTTTTTGCAAAAAAACGGCAAAAAGGGCCAAAAATAGACTTTTTTTGAGAAAAATCTTAAAAAAGGGCTAAAAACGCAAGCCTGCGAAGGGCTGACAATCAAAGAGCAAGCCGGCGAAGGGCTGGCAATCAAAAATGGCAAGCCAACGAAGGGCAAAAAAGGCAAACAGACGAGGTTCAAATATATGGTAACAATAAATGATGTGGCAAAGGCGGCGGGAGTTAGCGTAAGTACTGTTACGCATGCGCTTAACGGCAAGCGGCCGGTCAGCAAAGAGAACAAGGAGAAAATTCTCAAAGTCATTGAGGAACTTGGCTACATTCCGTCTTACAGCGCTAGCCATCTCAGGAAGGGGCGCTCCGGGATTGTTGGTTTTTTTGCAGTCGATATCACAGAAGACTTTTCCTCTAAGATCCTCAAAGGGGCGGAGAAGGGCCTGAGCGAAGATGATTTTTCTATGCTTATTGCCTCCGGTGAGGAGTTTGGCTCTGATTACGTGAAGGCGCGTAAGTATTTTCAGCGCTATGGCGTTGAAGGGCTTGTGGTATGCCATCATCTTTCTGTTGATGCAACGGCGCTTGCTGAGTTTTCAAAGACGGGGCTTCCTGTGGTTTTTATAAATAACCATGTGCCCAAAGAGGTCTCTGTCCTGCCCGATAATCATTATGCGGGGCGCATTGCTGCGGAGCATTTGCTTGCTCAAGGAGTAACTCATCCGGCATTCATCGGTGGCCCAAAAGACCGACTTTCTACAAAATATCGGTATGAAGGGTACAAACAGGCTATCGTTGAGCAAGGCGCCAAGTTGCCTACGGGGTGCGTGCTGTATGGTGATTACACGTACCAGTCCGGCTACACGCTTGCAGAAAAGCTCTTCTCCCTGCATCCCGATGTAGATGGGATTTTCTGTGCAAACGATTATCTGGCGGCCGGCGCTATGACGTATGCGGAGTCGATTGGTAAGTTGTGTCCGCGGGATTTGAAGCTTGTGGGCTGCGATAACAGAGATTTTTCGTTGTTCTGGCGCACTCCAATTACGACCATTGAGCTTCCGCTGGAGGAGATGGGCATCACGGCTACCAAACTGTTGAAGGAAAAGCTGGAAGGGGTGGAGGAAAGCCTAGAGGTGGTGAGGTTGAAGCCTGGCCTTATTACGCGAAAGAGTTCATTGACCAGCGTTAACTAAAATGTTACGCTTAGGGTATGAAAAAAAGACAAATTAAAAAGATTATTGACACTTATTATTGGGACACTGAGACTGACATTATGTTGCCACCATCGGTTGTCAGAGAAGAGCTTAGAGCGGAAGAGGTTTTCTATAGCAAGGCTTTCATGATTTCAAATCCTGAGAAGGCTGCTGAATATCAGAAGATGATTGCTGAGAGACTTGAAGAAGCTGCTAAGAAGGCTGAAGAAGTTAAATAATTTTGCTCACAAAAATTGAGTTCAAAAGTTGAGTGAAAAATTCCCCGCGAGTACCAACCTGCGGGGATTTTTTTTGTCGGCGCATACCTCTGTGCTACTCCCGGCGCCGCCCGCACATAGCGCGCACATTACCCCCGGCGCCGCCCGCACATAACGCACACTTTACCCAAAACAATACCCAACATTTTTATTCAAAAAGGCGTTTTTTTCATTGACAGTCACTTGGGTTATAGTGTACTACTTATTGTGTAGCGCCGGTCCAAAGTACGCTACATATTGTGTAAAGTTATATAACTTTTAAATAACCACACAGCTAAATATAGATAATACCAAGGCTTACAACCCTGGCTTTCTACTAAGGTAGTGACAGGGTTGTTGGAACGTACAACATAAAGGGGGGCTTATGATAACAACTGTTGTAAAGAGAGACGGTAGCAAAGTTGATTTTGATATCTCTAGAATTGAGAATGCCATTCTGAGGGCTTTTGAAGCCACCGGAAGAGAAACAAATAGACAAATTGTGGGCCTTATTGCCCTCAGAGCCGTAGCTGATTTTGGTTCCAAAGTTCAGAACGGTGAAATTGAAGTTGAGGCTATCCAGGACAGTGTAGAAATTACACTTTCCCTGTGTGGCTATGGCGATGTTGCCAAGGCCTACATCCTCTACAGAAAGCAGCACGAGAACGTCAGAAATGTAGAGCAGAATATGATTGACTACAAGAAGACTGTAGACGGCTACCTCAAGGCCGATGACTGGCGGGTCAAAGAGAACAGCACAGTTAACTACAGCATTGGTGGTCTTATTCTATCTAACAGTGGCGCAATCACAGCTAACTACTGGCTTTCACAGGTTTATGACAAAGAAATTGGCGAGGCTCACAGAAATTCTGACATGCATTTGCATGACCTTTCCATGCTTGCAGGTTACTGTGCAGGTTGGAGCCTTAAGCAGTTGATTAAAGAAGGTCTTGGTGGTGTTGATGGTAAGATTTCATCTTCTCCTGCAAAACATCTTTCAACTCTTTGTAACCAAATGGTTAACTTCATTGGTATCATGCAGAATGAATGGGCTGGAGCTCAGGCTTTTAGCTCTTTTGATACCTATCTTTCTGCCTTTGTTAAGGCCGAGCATCTTAGCTTCAGAGAAGTCAAACAGTGCATTGAAAGTTTCATCTTTGGTGTTAACACCCCTTCCAGATGGGGCACACAGGCTCCGTTCTCAAATATTACTTTGGACTGGACCGTTCCACCAGATTTGAAGGATCTCCCAGCCATTGTTGGTGGAAAAGAAATGGACTTTACCTATGGCGACTGCCAGCCTGAGATGGACCTTGTCAACAAGGCTTTCCTTGAGATTATGATTCAGGGAGATGCTAACGGCCGAGGGTTCCAGTATCCTATTCCTACCTATTCACTTACAAAGGATTTTGACTGGAGCGCAACTGAAAATAATAAGCTTTTGTTCTCCATGACAATGCGCTATGGTACCCCGTATTTCTCTAACTACATTGGAAATACTGAGATGCAGCCAAGCGATGTCCGCAGTATGTGCTGTCGCCTTCGCCTAGATCTCAGAGAGCTGAGAAAGAAAAGCGGTGGTTTCTTTGGAAGCGGCGAGTCCACAGGTTCTGTTGGTGTTGTAACGCTCAACATGCCACGTCTTGGTTATCTTGCAACTGATGAAAAAGATTTCTATGCACGCCTAGACAAACTCATGGACATTGCAGCTCGCTCTCTGAAGATTAAGAGAACAGCTATCTCTAAGTTCCTTGAAAACGGACTTTATCCGTACACAAAGCGCTATCTTGGTTCTTTTGACAACCACTTTAGCACCATTGGACTAGTTGGAATGAACGAGACCTGCCTTAACGCTCGCTGGCTACGTTGCGACTTGACGGACGTGCGTGCCCAGAAGTTCACAGCGGACGTCTTGGACCACATGCGTGAACGCCTGTCAGATTACCAGGAGATGTACGGCGATCTCTATAACCTAGAGGCTACCCCAGCTGAAAGCACATCTTATCGCTTGGCTATGCACGACAAAAAGCGCTATCCAGACATCATCACCGCCGGCACAGAGCAGTCTCCTTACTACACCAACTCCTCCAATCTCCCAGTTGGCTACACCGACGACCTTTTCCGCGCTATGGATATTCAGGATGATCTTCAGACCAAGTACACTAGCGGTACCGTCTTCCACGTATTCCTTGGCGAACAGCCAACTGACTGGCAGGCCGTAGCGTCATTGGTAAAGAAGATTGCTTCCAACTACAAGCTTCCTTACTTTACCATTAGCCCAACTTACTCCATTTGTAGAGAACACGGCTACATCACCGGCGAGCACTACACTTGCCCAAAATGCGGAGCCAAAACTGAAGTCTATTCCCGCATTACCGGCTATTACCGCCCAGTCCAGAACTGGAATATAGGCAAAACGCAAGAATTCAAAGACCGCCAGACCTATAGCTTTGACGGCGCAATAAGCGGCACTTGCTACCACGATGCTTCACAGGCAATTGAAGAGCACGAGGCGGCCACCTCCTCTTCTAAGCCCGATACCTCTTGCGCTCCTGCTGGTGCAAATATTCTTTTCACTACAAAGAGATGCCCAAACTGTCCAACAGCTAAAGCCGCTCTTGATAGAAAAGGCATTGCCTACACCGTAGTAGATGCTCAGGACAACAGCGCTCTTGCTGAAGAGTACGGCGTTATGAGTGTTCCAACAATGTTTGTTGGTGGTGACAAGAGCCAGGTGCTAAACGGCGCTGGTGCCATTGTTGCTTGGGCTAACCAACAATGAACAATTTTGACATTGGTGGATTTATTAGAGTTGACTCTGTAAATTACCCAACCTTGTTGGCATGTACAATATTCACTAGGGGCTGCAATTTTTGCTGCCCCTATTGTCATAATCCAAACTTTGTTTCTGCTCTAAATGCGGATTCAACGCCTATTAATGCCGAATTTTATACGGCTAATGAAATTATTTCATACCTGAAGCAACGTAATGGACTGCTGGATGCTGTTGTGGTATCGGGTGGAGAGCCCTGTATGCAACAAGGTCTTAAGGCGTTCTTGCAAGAAATAAAAAAATTAGGCTTAAAAGTCAAACTGGATACCAATGGTAGTTTTCCTTCTGTTTTAGAGGATTTACTTGATTCTAAGTTGGTAGATTATGTGGCAATGGACATCAAAACCTCTTGGGATAAGTACCCGCTGGTGGGCTTTGACAAGGTTGAGCTTGTTAAAAAGAGTGTGAAGCTTGTTATGCAAAAGGCTCCAGACTATGAGTTTAGAACCACCTGTGTCAGGCCTATTGTTGAAGCTGAAGATTTTGCTAATATCGGCTTATCTTTAAAGGGTTCTAAGAAATATTATCTTCAGCATTTTAAGAATAATGTCACCTTGGATAAGAGCTATCAAGGTGCAACTTCTTTCTCTGATGAGGAGCTGGAAGTTTTTGCTGACAAGCTTAGAGAAAATATCGGGGTAGTGGAGATAAGGTAGAGCTATCTTGTTGCCTTATATGGCTTTGGTGTAGAGGTAGCGCTTTATTTTTTCCGTTGGGGTGCGCTCAAAGGGCTCTTCTTGCAGGCGGATGTTGGAGATGCGGCTGAAGGTGGAGAGCTTTGGGTTGACGTTTTGTTTTAGCTGTTCTAGGAAGTCTTGGACGTTGATGCTGCCAAGGGCTCTTTGAAGGGCTTGGAGGTCTAGGCGGACCATGGCGGTGAGGCTTCTGTCTTCTGGAATGACTAGGCTTTCAATTACGTATTCTTGGGCGTTGATGAGGTTTTCAATGGTGTCGGGATAGATGTTTTCGCCGTTTGCGCCAAGAATCAGGCTTTTGCTGCGGCCTTTGATGGCTAGGCGACCGTTTTCAAAGGCGCCAAGGTCTCCGGTGCGGAAATAGCCGTCTTCTGTGAAGCTTTCAGAAGTGAGCTGGGGCATTTTGTAGTAGCCTTTCATTACCGTTGGGCCTTTGATTTGGATTTCGCCGTCTTCTGGGGCGGTTCTGACGTCAAGGCCGTCCAGTACTTTGCCCAGCGTACCTACTACGTGGTCTTTGGGGCCACAGCCGGCTATGAAGGGGCTGGTTTCTGTGAGGCCGTAACCTAGGGCGTAGGGGAAGTTGACTTTTGCAAGGAAGGCTTCAACCTGTGGGTCTAGTTTTGAGCCTCCAACGCCAAAGAATTTCATTCTTCCGCCAAAGGTTTTAATTAGCTTTTTGCCAATGAGGTGATAAATTGGCGTTTGAAGTAGCTTGTGTTGCATAAGTTTGTTGAGCTTTGTGCCTTCTTTGAATTTTGGCTCAATTGCTCTTCTGTAAACTTTTTCAATTAGCATTGGAACTGTGAGCATTATTTGTGGTTTCACGTCTTTCAGTGCTGGCATAAGACTCCCAACGGATGGGGCTTTGCCAAGGTAAGTAACGTTACAACCGTTCATAAGAATTAGTAATAGTCCAATGGTAAATTCGTAAACGTGGCTTAATGGGAGTATGGATAAGGCTGTCCAGCCTGCGTGAATTTTTATGAAGGGAGTGGAGCAAACTTTTGCATTCCAGACTAGGTTCTTGTTGGTGAGCATTACGCCTTTTGGTGTCCCGGTTGTGCCACTTGTGTAAATAATTGAGGCTATATCGTCCTCTTTAGGACATTGTTGGGCAAGTTTTCTTTCATCCTCCGGGGTGATAATCTCATTTTGAAGGCTCAGGCCTTTAAGGTTCTCAAATCCCTGGCTATTTATGTTTTTCATCTCTTTTGGTGCGATAAAAGACATGTCTTCAATTCGGATGACTTTAATGTTATAACCTTCAACTTTCTTTGAGTTGGCTTTGTTTACAAAAACAAATTTAGCTTCGCTGTGGGCTAGAATCTTTTGCACTTCTTCCTTGCTGAAGTTTGGAAGAATTGGCACTGCAACGGCTCCAGCTCTATTGATGGCAAAGTAGCTTAAGCCCCAGTTTGGACAACTTTCTGAAAGGATTGCAATGTTGGTGCCTTTTTTAATTCCATTGCCAACCAGAAAAGCAGCTACGCTTTTTGATATTTTCTGTAATTCCCTGAAGGTGAGAGCCGTTTCCGGTTTTTTGTAGGTGGTGAGGGCAAGGTTATCTTTGTACTTTGCAGCACACTCGTCTATCATGTTTTTTATTGTATATTGTCCTTCCAATGAAATCATTTCAGCTCCTTATTTTGACACTTTTTAAAAAGTGTCAATAAAATATACCTCATTTCTCTTATTTTGACAAGTGTTATTTTTATGTCAAAATAGAGTAGGCTATTCAAGGGACAAATTTCAAAGGAATCCTTAATTAACGGGTAACTTTTCCTTGAATTTCAGACAAAAATTGTTTTTTCAAGGAAAACCACTGAATTAAAAGGACAAAAAAAAGGCTGTAAGTGATGGGAAACTTACAGCCAGTCGAAATAGTCTTTTTAGGACGTCCAATATCTCTTTAGCATAGGAAATGAGATGTTCTTTATTCTTCGTTCTTTATATCTTGTATTTCTTTTCTTCTTTCTTTACAGAGTTTTGCAATTTCAGCTAATGCTTTTCTTGCTCTTGAACCAGAAACTTTAACGCCTTTTTCTGTGAACTTCTGGTTCTCTGTGACATATGTGTCAAACAATTGTACTAGTTGTTCATGTACTGTCATCATTGTCTCCTTTATGTGGGTTACACTCTAGATTGTAACATAAAGAATTGTACATGCAACAAAAAAATTAGTTATTTTTCAAGTTTATCGATTGAATTGATTACAGTTTTGTTCTTTGGATAGATGGAAAGAGCCTTGTTATATAATTCTAAGGCTTTACTGGTGTCTTTTTTATCTGCATAGTACCTGGCTAAACCGCAGTAGATATCGAACCTGTCCCAGGGGAGCGTGTTACCTCCAGCCGGGGAGTCAACGAATTCTAGTAGTGAATTGAAAACTTTAAAGGCCTCAGCGGCATCTCCACCACCAATGGCGGGTGCGTTTAGCTTGCGAGCTGCATACAAAGTTGCAATGGTAATTTCAGTTGGATACTGCTCAAACGCTCCATCTATCACCTTTATGGACTCAAGCCCCTTGGAAACGCTAAGCGGACTTGCTAGGTACCCAATTGTCAGGCACGTAAACTTCATTGCCTTGAGATTGCTCTCTGGCATGCTTATTTTTCCGCTGGAAACCGATTTTTCTAAAGCTTCATAGATTGTCTCAGCCTCTGCCACAAGTTGCTTTGCTTTCTTGGTATTCTTCTTTTCTGCAATTTCCAACAGATAGTGTGCATAGTTGAGCGAGGCTTTTAAAAGCACAGACCAGTCTTTGGAACTGGTTCCAAGAGAGGCCTTGAGATCTTCATACTTTGCATCTACTTCTGAGGTTGAAGCACAGTTATTTATGGCATCATAAAGATCTACGTACTTGGGATATTTAGCCAGAAAGGAGAAAGAATCGGTATAGGTGGAGGCAAAGAGGGGAATGACGCAGAGGAGGATTAAAAGCGCTAGGAAAAGGCGTTTCATGCTTTGACCTCACGTCGAATCATGTAGCCGGGTTCTAGGTGTAGCTGGGTTTGAAGGTAGCCTTCGCGGCAGTGGTCAATGTGTTCAATTGGGTTGAAGTTTTCGTCTAGGACCGTTGGGGTGTCTGCGAGCGAGAGGACGTCTGGGCCAATGTACTCAATTGGAGCGCCGGAGCGGATTTGGTTTTTGATGTCAACGGCGTAGATGCCCGGTTTGACTTCTTCTTTGATGGTTCCAAGGAAGAGGTAGTCGCGTAGATAGCCTTGCATTGTGGGCTTGTTGATATCTTCAATTGGGCCGTTTCCGTAGAAAAATCCGGTGGAAAATTCGCGATGGCTGACGTTCATCAATTCTTCTCTAAATGGCCTATAATCCACATTTTCGTCAAAAAGATGGTCCAAAGCCTTTCTATAGGCCCTCGTTATGGTGGCAACATAGTAGGTGCTCTTCATGCGGCCTTCAATTTTGAGACTGTCTACACCGGCTTCTTGGAGGTCCTTTAGGTGATCAATCATGCATAGATCTTTGGAGGACAAAATTGTGGTGTAGGTTTCATCTCCTTCAATTGGAAAGTAGCTACCTGGACGGGATTCTTCTTCTAGAGCAAGTCTATAATTCCAACGGCAGGTGTGGGAACAGTCACCTTGGTTGGCGCTTCTTCCGGTTAGGTGGGAAGAGAGGAAGCAACGGCCAGAGTAGGCCATGCACATGGCGCCATGGATGAAGGTCTCAATGCCTAAGGTTGGGTTTGCGTCTCTGATTTTTTTTATGTCGGAAAGTGGGGTTTCTCGGCCCAATATTATGCGGTCAAAGCCCATTTTGTGATACAGTTTGGCAGAATTGGCATTGATGCAGTTGGCTTGGGTGGAAAGATGCATTTCTGCGTTTGGAAAGGCGTTTTGCATGATTTCAAGTATTCCAAGGTCAGAGATGATGAAGGCATCAAAGGGATAGCCTTTGATTTGCTCTAGCTGGGCTTTGAGTTTTTGAATGTCTGCTTCATGAAAGTAGATGTTGACGGTGCAGTAGAGCTTTTTGCCTGTTTTAGCCTTGAGATCTCTTATTGCCTGTGCTTGGTCAAAATCAAAGTTTTTAGCATTGGCTCTGAGCGAGAAGCTTGTCAGCCCCATGTAGGCGGCGTCTGCGCCATAGGTGAAGGCTGCCTCAAGTTTTTCCATGCTACCGGCTGGGGAGAGAAGTTCCATTTTCCCAGTGTTGTACTGCATTTGTTGCATTAGTGCTCTCCTTTGGTTTTGTCCTGTGCCCCGCTTGCTGTTGGTAAGGCGCAATTAGCCTGTACGCTTGCTATTGCTTTTGCAACGGCAGCTGCAATGCGTTCTTCTGGACTTGGCTGCTCTTGCTGTTTTTCAGCTTTCACGTTTCTGTAGGGGAATTTGTCATTAGGGAAGGCATACTTCAAAACTTCTTCCATATCGCCCACTAGATGGAAGGTGATACCTTCTTTGACGTTGTCATCAAGCTTGTCTAAGTCTCGTTTGTTAAACTTTGGAATTAGTATGGTTTTGACCAAATTTCTTCTGGCAGCAAGTACCTTCTCTTTAAGGCCACCAATAGGCATTACCTTGCCTAACAACGATAATTCTCCGGTCATAGCCATGTTTTGGGCCATTGTTTGCTCTGTTATGAGGGAATAAATGGCAGTTGCCATTGTGATTCCGGCAGATGGTCCGTCTTTGGGGGTTGCACCCTCTGGAACATGCAAGTGTAGGGTGTTTTTCTCAAACCAAGAGAGGTCAATGCCATGGCTTGCGCTTATACTCTTTATGTAAGAGAAGGCAATATTGGCAGACTCTTGCATGACCTCTCCTAGCTGGCCGGTGAGTTTTAGCTCGCCCTTGCCTGGGATGTGCTGGGCCTCAATTGCAAGTACATCACCACCCATTGAGGTCCAAGCAAGGCCAACGGACATGCCTGGACGGGTTGCCTTTATGACTTCATCTTCATGGAAGATTGGCTGACCTAGGTACTTTATGAGTTTTTCATCTGTGATACGGATTGGCAGTTGAAGCAGTTCTTTGTCGTTGGCAATGTCTTCATCTGTGGCCCCTTTTGCTTTGAGATCTGAAATCTTATACTCATTTTCAACAATCTCCATGGCAACTTTTCTATGAATCTTATCAAGAGCCTTCTCAAAGTTTCTTACCCCGGCTTCACGGGCATATTCTTCTGCTATCTTGCGCAGAATTTTGTCGGTATATTTGATATCCGAGGTTTTAAGTCCGTGTTTTGCACGGCTCTTTGGAACTAGGTATTTCTTTCCAATGTGAAGCTTTTCTTCTGAGGTATAGCCGTTCAGTTCAATGCATTCCATTCTGTCCATCAGTGGACGTGGGATGGTGTCTGTTGTGTTTGCTGTGACTATGAACAAAACATTCGATACATCAAATGGAATGTCTAGATAGTGGTCTCTGAAGGTGGTATTTTGTTCTGGGTCAAGAACTTCCAAAAGGGCGGCAGCTGGGTCCCCTTGGTTGGAAACTGTCATTTTGTCAATTTCATCTATGACAAAGACTGGGTTCTTTGACTTTGTTACTTTGAGGCCTTTGATTATCTGGCCAGGCATTGAACCAATGTAGGTTCGTCTGTGGCCTTTAATCTCGGCTTCATCGCGCATGCCACCAACGGAGAATCTATAATATTTCTTGTTAAGCGCCTTTGCTATTGAGATTCCAATGGAGGTTTTTCCTGTTCCTGGAGGGCCTACCAAACATATGATGGAGCCCTTGGTGTCGTTTTTAAGTTTACGTACTGCAAGGAATTCCAAAATTCTCTCTTTTACATCTTTGACCCCGTAATGGTCCTCTTCTAGTATCTTTTTTGCTCTTTCAAGTGAAAAATCATCTGGAGTGAAATCATTCCATGGAAGATCTGCAACGGTTTCAAGATAGGTGCGAAGGATGGAGTATTCTGGATTGTTTTGCTCCATGTTTTGTAGCTTTCCGTATTCGTTGAACACGGTTTCGTACGCTTCTCCCTGTAAATTCAGCGCTTTGAGCTTGTCAATGAGTCTTGCTTTCTGCTTTGGTTTTGCTTGTTTTTGCTTTTGGGCTGGCTCGCCGCTCATAGCTTGCTTGAGCGAGTCAGCCAGCTCTTCTCCAGTGAGATCTGCTAAATCATCGGGGTAGGAGAGGTTGTCAAGTTGCTGTTGGATGAGGCGCATTTCTTCACGCAAAAAGTATTCTCTTTGGCGTTGATCTATCTTTTTGGCTACCAGACCTTGGATTTCGTCGTGCATTTTCTGCACAGTTAGCTCTTCTTCTAGCACTTTAAGTACCTTGAGAATTCGTTCGCGGCCAGATAGCGTTTCCAGAAATTCCTGCTGGTTTGCGCGTGGCACAATTGCGCTGGCTAAGTAGTCCGCAAGCCTAATTGCCTCCGGGATATTCGTGGCGTTGAAGCGCAAATTCTCCAAGAGAATGGAACGGTCGGCGCGCAGGTTCAGTGCATCTCTCAAGGCCGATGTAAACGCTTTGTCCTCTGTTGGGGCCAATTTGTCTTCTTCTAGGTATTCTACCTGTGCTGTGATAAGTCCTCCGTGGGAGAGCATTGCCACGACTTTGAAGCGACTAATTGTTTCTATGAAAAGGCTTTTGGTGCCATATATTGTGTTAATTTGGTTTTTGACTCTGACAAAAGTTCCAATTTGGTAGAAGTCTTCTGCGGTGAGGCTTTTGTTCGATTTCTCTTCATTTTTGAGAAGTAGAAGGCCAAAGCCGTTGAAGCGGTCTGCTTGTTTTACTATTGCAAGATCTTGTTTGTCAGTGACTTCAATTGTGGTAAACATGCCTGGAAATACTGGGCAACCACGCATTGGAATTATCAAAATGTTCTTTGGAAGGTTTTCAATGATGTTTTCTTTCATAGGGGTAATAATAATATTTATTTAATAGATAGGCAAACCGCTAGTTATGGTTTTCTTGCCTGTGTTTAAAGCTTTGCCAGTCTGTGGGAAGTTTTCCGTCTGAAAGCCATCTAACGCCCCAGTAGCAAAAGGGAGTATCCAGTAGAGCAAAGGCCACTTTAAATAGCCAGTAGGGAAGAATTAACGTGAACAAAAATCCTGCTGTGTACGTTTCATTTATGTGCCAAAAAGCTATAAAATCAAAGAGAATTGTATCTAGAAGCTGACTGATAATTGTTGATACGTTATTTCTTATCCACAAATGTTTTCCATTAGTTACTTTCTTCCAAAAATCAAAGAGAAAGACATCTAAGTGTTGTGCTACAACAAAGCTAATGAGGCTTGCAAGCGTCATGCGTAGCGACGAGCCAAAAATGGCTTTATATTCTGATTGCATATGCCACGTTTCATTTGGCTTGACCGCAATGCAAAGGTTCATCATCAGAAATAAAAACACCAGCATGATTGTCCCATAATTTACAAACAGCGTTGCTTCTTTGCGGCCGTACACCTCTCCCACAATGTCTGTAATCAAAAACAACAGTGGCATGAAAAATATCCCAACCGATACCCTCACGCCAAAAATAGTCGTAATTTTGGTTCCTAAAACGTTAACTATGACCATTGAGGCAATAAACAGTGCAAACAGAAAATCTCTCTTGCGTGACATCCTGCACAGCATAACAAAAATTCAAGCTTGCTACCACTGCCTCTCCGCTAGCCTCTCCGCTAGCCCGATTTTTATTAACGTTTGCTATTTTAGCAATTGCATTTTCCTTGAAAAAACCACAACAAATCACTTTTGGGGGAAAATTCCCACCAAAACTTCAAAAAACTGGGCTTTTTTGGGGAAACTTCCAAAAATAAAGCTTGCCTGTAAGTCTTTTCCATGCAATCTTTAGCTTACAGGAGTTGTGATGAAGGAGCAGATTAGCAAATTAATACAAATTTCTCGGTATTTGAACTATCTATTGAATCAATTGTCAGCGAAACAAGCCTCTGCACCAAAGGGGATGCTCATAGAGAGAAAAAAGAATGGGAAAATAAGTTATTACCAATATTTTGATGCTAAAACTCCTCAAAAATACCTTAATAGAACTCAAGCTCCGCTGATTGCAGCGCTTGCACAGAAGCGCTATGACCAACAGGTGTACAAAGCAATAAAAGCAAGAAAAGAAATTTTAGATCAGTGTATAACAAAGCTTAACAACGCTGAGCAAAAGTATAATGTGGACAGAATTTATAATAGCTTTCCTGCAGAACTAAAGCCATTTATAAAGCCAATTTCAAGTTTCAATGAAGCTTATGCAAGAAAATGGCAGGCAGAAAAGCATGAAACTTCAGATTATCCAATTAAATTAGTATTTAAAACAAAAAGAGGAGAATATGTTCGTTCTAAGAGCGAATTAATCATTGCGGATAAACTTTATGATGCTGGAATTCCCTATCATTATGAAGCCGCATTAATGGTAGGAAATAGAATCCTTGCTTATCCCGATTTTCTTGTCTTAAATGTACGTACAGGAAAGGAATACTACTGGGAGCACTTTGGCAGAATGAGTAAAGCCGATTATTTGCAGAAAACGCTTGCTAAAATTGAAATCTATGCAAAGTATGGAGTTATACAAGGAATTAATTTTATAACTACTTTTGAAAGCGAAGATTATTCTATTAATACTGAGCATCTTGATAAAATAATTAAAACTTTATTGAAATAGCCTAGATTATCGGTTTTTCAAAGGTGGCGAGGGCAGTGTTGATGAAGTCTAGCGCGAATCGGCTGAGGTGGCGCTCGCGGTTATAACCAATGGCTATGGCGTCTTGGGAGGCGCTGTTGGAGAAGGGGAGGACGTCAACTTTTTTGCGTACAGAGGACTGGGTCATGCCTGGTGCGACGTACGTGCTTCCAAGATAGAGCTCTGGGCAGACGGCTAGCCCCATGCCCTCAGAGGCCAAGGCAAAAGCGGTCTGGATGTTCTGCGTTTCAAGTTTGATTTGAGGCTTGAGGCCTTTTGCGTAAAATTCTCGGTCAACAATTGCACGGATTCGGTCGCCTTCCCGGAGCAGAACGAAAGGCATATCCTTGAAGAGCGAGATATCGGCTTCCCGTTGGTACTCGTTGAGAATTTGCTGAGCATTTTCTCCAAAAGTTTGTGCCATAAGTGTTTTTGGCAGAACAAGATATAAGTGGTCTTTCATGAGCTCTGTGTACTCTGCACTCTCAACCATGAACGGCGCAAACCCAATGAGAACGTCAATGCGACCGCGGTCCAAATCTTCTTCCAGCACGTGCGTGCTCCCCTCCGTCACGTGCAGTTCAACAAGGGGATAGCGTCTACTGAAAGCTGGCAGAATCAGCGGCAAAATGGCCTGACCGCGCGTATAGCTAATGCCAATGCGTAGCTCTCCACGACGCCCCTCTCCAACTTCATCCAAGACGGTTTGCGTCTGATGCTTGATATCTAATATTTTTTCAGCCGATGCTTTAAATTGTTTTCCGCCATAGGTTAGCTCTAAATCCTTTTTGCGCTCAAACAGTTTGCAGTTAAGCTCTTTTTCTAGACGAGCTATAGAATTACTTAGGGCTTGTTGCGATACATTTAGACGTTCTGCTGCCTTTGTAATGTTGCCTTCCGAGGCAACAACAAGAAAGTATTCTAGATTCTGAAAGTTCATAAGTACCTCACATGAGTGCTAGTATACCACAACAAAAATGTTGTGACAAACATCAGATATAAAGTGTTTGAAATTGTGGACCAACAGTGCTAACCTCTTCTTATATATCCCATATATGACATGGAAGGAGATTCTGATGGATACCCAGAAAAAGCTGATTATCAATTCAGCATGGTGCAAAGGCTGTGGCATTTGTGTAGCTTTTTGCCCTAAGGGAGCCCTTGAAATGGCTGGCGAAAAGGTTCAGCGCAAAGAGGGAACCGAGTGCATTTTGTGTGGCTTATGCGAGTTGCGTTGCCCAGATTATGCAATCTACATTGACGAAAAAGATGCGGAGGGAGAACAATGGGTTCAGTCGTATTAATGCAAGGCAACGAGGCGGTTGTTGAAGGTGCAATTGCTGCTGGAATGAGACTTTACGCGGGTTATCCTATCACTCCATCAACTGAAATTGCTGAGCTTTGTGCGCTTAGATTGCCTCAGGAAGCTGGTAAGTTTATTCAAATGGAAGACGAGATTGCTTCAATTGCTTGTGCTATTGGTGGTTCTGTTGCTGGTGTAAAATCTATGACAGCAACCAGTGGTCCTGGCTTTTCTCTTAAACAAGAAAATTTGGGATACGCAGTCTTAGCTGAGATTCCTCTTGTTGTGGTGGATGTTCAGAGAATGGGGCCTTCCACTGGTATGCCAACTTCTCCTTCTCAGGGGGATATGATGATGGCCCGCTGGGGTACCCACGGGGACCATCCAATGATTGCTCTAAGTCCGGCTTCTGTTAAGGAAGCTTATTTCCTTACTGTAAGGGCTTTTAATCTTTCTGAGAAATATCGGACTCCGGTGTTGATGATGATGGACGAGATTATAGGGCACTTGAGAGAAGGCGTGGAGATTCCGAGGGCTGAGGACTTGGTGATTGTCAATAGGCCTACTGTGAAGTATCCAGATGCCAAGCGCCTGCCCTATCACATGAAGCAGGGCCAGCTGGTGCCGGAGATGGCGCCGTTTGGAAGAGGCCAGCGGTATAATATTACTGGCTTGATTCACGATGAGTCTGGATTCCCAACTAACTCGCACGAGGAGGCGTTGAAGATGATGAACCGCCTCATGCATAAGATTGAAGATAACTATGATGATATTGTTACCTGCGAGCAGACAGATTTGGAGGATGCAGAGGTGGCAGTTTTCTGCTACGGCGGAACTACTAGAGCTGCTCTTTCTGCCATCAAAGCGGCCCGCGAGAAGGGTATCAAGTGTGGTATGTTCAGACCTATTACTGTGTGGCCTTTCCCTGAAAAGCAGCTTGAAGAGGTTGTGGCAAAGGGCCAGCTGAAGAAGATTGTTGTTGCAGAGCACAACTACGGCCAGATGGTGTTGGAGGTTGAACGGGTTGTTAAGGGACGCTGCGAGGTAAAATTTGTTGGCAAGTATGATGGCGGTGTTCTGACTCCAAGTGAGATTTTGGCAAAGATTGAGGAGGCTTGAGATGGTAAATACAAGTGATGTTGGACCAAAAACCAAGAATATGTCCAATCTTATATATAAATATATGAGACCGGAGCATCTTCCTCACATTTGGTGTCCGGGGTGTGGCAATGGTATTATTATGCGGGATGTGGCGCAGGCTATTGAAAACTTGGGCTTAAGCAGAAATAACACAATTATTGTTTCTGGTATTGGGTGTTCTTCTCGTGCTGCCGGTTATATGGATTTTAATACTATTCATACTACCCACGGCCGTGCAATTGCTTTTGCTACAGGTATTAAGCTTGCAAATCCTAGCCTTGAGGTTATTGTTTTGGCTGGGGATGGCGATATATCGGCAATTGGTGGAAACCACTTGATTCATGCGGCTAGAAGAAACATTGGTCTTACCGTTGTTGTTATGAATAACAATATTTATGGTATGACTGGTGGTCAGTATTCTCCAACTACTCCAAAACATGAGTTTGGAACTACCGCTCCATATGGTAATTTGGATAGACCTTTTGATATTGCTGGTCTTGCCTATGGTGCTGGTGCCTCCTATGCCGCCCGCGGTAGCGCTTATCATGTTCAGCAGACAATTAGTCTTATTCAAGAGGGAATTAGGCATAAGGGTTTTTCAATTATTGATGTTGCTTCTGTTTGTCCAACTTATTATGGCAGAAAGAATAAGAAAGGTAATGCTGTTGATATGCTTAAGTGGCAGAAAGACAACATGATTCCTATTGAAAAGGCTGAGAAAATGACTGCGGAAGAGCTTAAGGGAAAGTTGGTTTTAGGCCTTTTGCATCAGACTCAGTACACTGAATTTACTTATGCTTATGACCAGTTGATTAAGCGCCTTTATGAGGAGAAAGAGAACAATGAATAAAGATACTAAGCAGGAAGTGAGACTTGCCGGAAGTGGTGGTCAGGGGGTTATTTTGGCTTCTGTAATTATTGCTGAAGCTGCTCTTCTTTCTGGAATGAAGGTTGCTCAGAGCCAGTCCTATGGTCCGGAGGCCAGAGGTGGTTCCTGTAAAGCTGAGGTGGTTATTTCTCCTGAAGAGATTGGTTTTACAAAGGTTCAAAAGCCAACCTTCCTCATGGCTTTGACTCAGAAGGCTTTGGACTCTTACAAAAAGGATCTTGCAGAGGGTTGTTTGATTTTGATTGATAGTTCTCTTGAGATGCCTGAAGATTTGGACCCAAATAAGATAATCAGTGCCCCAATTCTTGAAACTGCGCGAAAAAAAGTGGGCAAACAGCAGACAGCGAACATTGTTGCTGTTGGATGCATTTGCAAACTTTTGGGCATTGGTACTAAGAAAACTGTTGCAAAGGCAGTTCTTATGCACGTTCCAAGAGGGACTGAAGCTCTCAATGAAAAGGCTTTGGAAGAGGGTTTTGCTCTTGTTGAAAAGCACGAAGTTGAGAAGTCTGAGCAGGAGGCTGCAAAGTGAAGATTCACGAATATCAGGCTAAAGAACTTTTAGCTAGTTATGGCGTAGCAGTTCCTGGTGGCAAGTTGGCTACAAGTGTAGATGAAGTTGTTGCAGCTGCAAAGGATTATGGCCCTTGCGTTTTGAAGGCTCAAGTACATTCCGGAGCAAGAGGCAAGGCCGGTGGTGTTAAGTTTGTAAAAACTCCTGAAGAGGCAAAAGAGGTGGCTTCCAAGATGTTTGGAATGACACTGGTAACTAGACAGACCGGTCCAGAGGGCAAGATTGTCCACAAAATTTTGGTTTCTGAGGCAGTTGACGTTAAGCGTGAGTTCTACCTTAGCATCACCACAAGTAGCGAGACTGCTGGTCTTGTGATTGTTGCCTCTGCAGACGGTGGCATGGAGATTGAAGAGACGGCAAAAACTCACCCAGAGCGCATTGTTCAAATCCCACTTTCCGTGCTCTCGGGTTTCAGACCTTACGAGGCAATCCAAGCTGCAAAGGCTTTGGGGCTTTCCGGTGACCTTCAAAAAGAGCTTACCACAATGCTTAAAGCCTTCTACCAGCTCTACCTAGAAAAAGACTGCTCTTTGATTGAAATCAATCCACTGGTGGAAACCTCAGACGGCCACCTGCTTTGCCTAGACGCCAAAGTCAACTTTGACGACAACGCACTTTTCCGCCATCCCGATATTCAACAGCTCAGAGATGTAGAGCAGGAAGATCCAAAGGAATATAAGGCATCTCAGTTTGATTTGAACTATGTTTCCCTTGATGGGGAAATTGGCTGTCTTGTCAACGGTGCTGGCCTTGCAATGGCTACAATGGACATCATTAAGAGCTTTGGCGGAAGCCCAGCAAACTTCTTAGATGTAGGTGGTAGTGCTACAACTGAACGCGTTAAGGCGGCTTTTGAGATTCTGCTGTCAGACCCAAATGTGAAGTCAATTTTCATTAATATCTTTGGTGGAATTATGAAGTGCGATGTAATTGCTCAGGGCGTTGTGGAGGCGGCAAAAGAGATTGGAATTAAGATTCCAATTGTTGTCAGACTTGAAGGAACGAATGTCCAATTGGGCAAAGAGATAATAAAAAATTCGGGTATGTCTATAATTCCGGCCATTGATATGGCTGATGGTGCCAGAAAAGCTGTTGAAGCTGCCAAGGCTGGGAGGAACTAAATGAGCATTCTTGTAAACAAAGATACAAAGGTTATTGTTCAGGGCATTACAGGTAAACAGGGAGCCTTCCACACTCAGCAGATGCTTGAGTACGGTACAAAGATTGTTGGTGGGGTTACTCCCGGAAAGGGCGGTCAGGAAATTTATGGAGTTCCAATTTTTGACACGGTTCGTGAAGCGGTTGAAAAAACTGGAGCTAACGCTTCTGTAATTTATGTTCCCCCCAAATTTGCTACTGATTCTATTCTGGAAGCGGCGGACGCTGGCCTTCCTCTGGTGGTTTGTATCACCGAGGGTATTCCTATTATGGATATGGCTATGGTGAAGCATTACCTTGAAGGAACCGGTACAAGACTTATTGGCCCCAACTGTCCAGGAATTATTACTCCAGGTGAGTGTAAGATTGGTATCATGCCAGGTTATATTCACAAACCAGGCCATGTTGGTATTATCTCTAGGTCAGGAACTTTGACTTATGAGGCGGTAAAGCAGCTTTCAGACAGAGGTATTGGACAGTCTACTGTCATTGGTATTGGAGGAGACCCAATTAGGGGTACTAGCTTCCTTGATGCTCTTATGGCTTTTGAGGCGGATCCAGACACTTACGCCGTTGTCATGAATGGTGAGATTGGTGGAAGTGGAGAAGAAGAGGCTGCAAATTACATTGCTAACTGCATGACAAAACCGGTTGCTGCCTTTATTGGCGGCCAAAGTGCCCCTGCGGGAAAGCGTATGGGTCATGCCGGCGCTATTGTTTCTGGTGGCAAGGGTACCGCAAGTGGTAAGATTGCTGCCCTCCAGGAAGCTGGGGTTGAAGTTGCGATGACTCCAGATAAGATTGGAGAAGCTTTGGTTGCTGCAGTTCAAAAGAAAGGCTTGGATTTGGCCAAGTTTATGTAAGTCTGGCAAAATCTTTCTTTTCAGCTAGGGCGGTTTGTCTTATAATGCATTTGGGCTTATAAGCAGGCCGCTTTTTTATTGCTTGGGAGATTAAAGCATGAGACATGGTTTCATAAAGGTTGCTGTTGCAACTCCTTCAATCAAAGTTGCAGATTGTGCATACAATGCAGAGAAGATTCTTTCTTTAGTAAGAAAGGCTCATGAAGAAGGAGTTCATCTCCTGGTTTTGCCTGAGTTGTGCATCACGGGATATACTTGTCAAGATTTGTTTTTTCAACAGGCTTTGGTGGAAAATGCCAAGGATTGTGCAATAAGGGTTGCCTCTAATGTTCCTAAAAACATGGTCCTAGTTTTTGGATGTCCAGTAGAATTTAGGGGTAAACTGCACAATTGTGCCATTGTTGCCTCTGCTGGCAAGGTTTTGGGCATTGTTCCAAAAATCAATATTCCTAACTATCAGGAGTTTTATGAACAGCGTTGGTTTACCCCCGCTTTGCCCAATGAAGAGCTAATTGAGTTTGGGGATGATCAAGTTTACATGGGTGGAAAGCTCATTTTTACCTGCAATCAGGTGCCGTACTTTAGACTTGCCTGTGAAGTCTGTGAAGACCTCTGGGTTCCTAATCCTCCAAGCGTAAATCACGCCATCAACGGCGCAACTGTTATTGCAAACATGAGTGCAAGTGATGAAGTGGCTGGAAAGAGCGATTACCGCTACAACTTGGTCTCTGGTCAAAGTGCTCGGCTTATTTGTGGCTACGTTTATGCCGATGCTGGTGCTGGCGAGAGCACCACGGACTTGGTATTTGTTGGCAATAACATGATTTGCGAGGATGGAAACTGTCTGGCAAGTCAAAGCATGCAGCCGGATAAGCTACTTATTACTGAGCTGGATTTACAGCGACTTGAGCATGAACGACGTATTAGAAATACTTTTGTTACGACTAATGATAAAGAGTATCGGTATATAGGGTTTGATATTGAGATTGGGGAGACGGCGTTGACACGCAAGGTGGATAGCCACCCGTTTATTCCGGAGGACCCAGTTGAGGCGGACAAGCGGTTTGAGGAGATTTTGACGCTTCAGGCGCTGGCTTTGAAGCAGAGAATGACGCATACGGGCTCTAAAACGGCGGTTTTGGGGGTCTCTGGCGGGCTGGATTCCACGTTGGCGCTGATTGCTATTGCTAGAAGTTTTGACCTGCTGGGGCTATCTAGAGAGAATATTCACTGTCTTACCATGCCTTGTTTTGGGACTACGGCTAAGACTAGAAGCAACGCAGTGATTTTGGCGGAGAGATTTGGCTGTACGGTGAAGACGGTGGATATATCGGCGGCGGTGCTGCAACATTTTGCTGATATTGGGCAGGATTCAAGCAATTATGATGTGACTTATGAGAATTCGCAGGCGCGTGAGAGAACTCAGGTGCTGATGGATTATGCAAATAAGGTTGGGGCTTTGGTCATTGGTACTGGGGATTTGTCTGAGCTTGCTTTGGGCTGGGCAACCTATAACGGGGATCATATGTCTATGTACGGGATTAACGCTTCTGTGCCTAAGACGCTGGTGCGAAAGCTGGTAGAGTACACTGCTAGAATCACCGAGGATGGCGTTTTGGCGGAAACTTTGTACGCTATTTTGGATACTCCTATTAGTCCTGAGTTAATTCCAGGGAAGCAAGAGACTGAGGACTTTGTTGGTCCGTATGAGCTTCACGATTTCTTTATCTACAATGTACTTAGGTGGGGCAGCTCTCCTTCTAAGGTTTATAGATTGGCCAAGTATGCTTTTGATAAGCAATTTAGTGAGACGGTGATTTTAAAGTGGCTTAAGGTTTTTTATAAGAGGTTCTTCTCTCAGCAATTTAAGCGTTCTTGCTTGCCTGATGGCCCTAAGGTTGGCTCTGTAACTCTTTCTCCAAGAGGCGACTGGAGAATGCCTAGTGATGCCTGTGTGAAGACTTGGCAGGACGAACTAGAGCAAAATTTCTAAGTGATTTGTAACTTTAACGAACGTTGTTTGTTAATACTTCTGCCGGCTCAAGGGATGGCAAATAATTTTTTTTGAGAGGTTTTAGACCTCTTCAGGAGAAGTAAATGAAAAAGGTTTTGACTATTCTTATTCTTGCAGCATTGATTCCTGCATGTGTTTTTGCTACAGATTTTTTAGGGCTTACCGTTGGTGCAACTGGTGCTTATCAGAAGGCTGAACTTGGTGCAGCAACTGAGGGTAAGGTTGATGTTAAGGAACTTAAGATGGAAGACTTCAAGTTTGGTGCTGATGTTGATCTTAAGGTACTTTTTGTGGATGTTAATGCTAAGGGCTTCTTTGCAAAGAATACTGATGGTGATGTTATGATTAACGGTATTGTTTCTGCAAACCTTGCAGTGGATATTGCGTTTGTTAGAATTAAGGCTGGTCTTGGATATCAGTATTCTTATGATACAAAAACTGAGGCTGTTGCCTTTGGTCGTAACGCAAACAGTTTTGATGAGTTCAAGAAGGCTTGCTTTGATATCTACACAGGCGTAGATGTTCTTCTTGGACCAATTGTAGTTGGTGCTTATGCAACACTTCCTACTGGCGTTTCCATTGAAGAGAATAACTGGTCAGAGATTATTTCTACAATTAGCGATAATTGGAAGTCCGCACAGATTGGTGTAAGCGTTGGTTTTGCACTTCTGTAAGGTGCGTTCAGTAATCTGCAATTTTTAAAATTTAGTTGAGAAGATTGGGGCTGTAATAAAGCTGGCTAGCAAAACCAGTAAGATTACAGCCTTTTTTCTTGGTCTTTACGCCGTATACTGCGTCGTATGCTTGGACTGTGCACAAGAGCACTATCCCTCGCTTGCATCCTTGTCTACGGTATGAATACCTTCGAAAAAACAGTTTTAATATTTGTATTAATTACTATATAATTACACTGAGGTGAACTTGAATGTTAAAGAGCAAGGCGAGTTTCGTTTTTATTCTTTTATTTTTAATTGTGTTAATGCCAATTTTTTCTAACGATGTTTTTTCTATTGGTTTTGGTGCAAATTTGAGTTATGCCCAAGATAAGACGGCAAAAGATTCTACTAAGTTTGATACTGACAACGTTGGTATAGGTCTTGAGGGAAGGATGAATATCTGCCATTTTCAACTGGATGGAGTTGGAGAAATATCGGTTTTGGATTCTGATACCTTGCGCTTGGCTGGAATTCTTTCAGCTGGGGTTTCTGTAGAGCTGTTTGAGGTTGTGAAGTTGGGGATAACTGCTGGGCCTAGAATAGCTTACATTTATTCTAATAGGACTAAGCAGGCTGATGAGCTTGAGATTTCAAACGGTAAAAACCTTCTTGAGGCAATAAAGGATGGGCCTATAAATATTAGATTAATGTTGGATATTCTTACTGGTCCTGTTATGTCTATTGGTTTTGCCTATACTATTCCAACTGAGTTTTCTATAAATGAAAGCAATTGGAAAGCGCTTCTTCCAAGTTCTGAGGGCATCAAGAATGGTCAGGTGTCGTTGTCTATTCAGATGAAAATATTTTAAACGGGGTGTTTATGTCAAAAAGTGGTAGAAAGATTTCTGGTTTTTTTAAGGCTATGTTGCTAGCTGTTATTAGTTTTTTTGTTGTGTTTTTCTTTCTGCCAGATACCTCGGAAAGGCTTTTTGGGGTAAGTATTAAGAGTTCCCCAGAGGTGACTAAAAAGGCTGAAGAATTGGTTGAGGATGCCAAGGAGGCTGTCTCTGAAACTGTAAGTGAAGCAGTTAAGGATACCATCAATAAGAACTTATAAGAGGCCTGTATGAGCTCAGATTCACAGAAAAAACGTGTTTTTATTGTTGATGGGTATGGCCAGATTTATAGGTCTTATTTTGCTTTTATTACTAATCCGCTAAAGGATAAGAATGGCAACAATGTATCCGCTGTGTTTGGTTTTTTTAACATTATTATGATGTTAATTAGGCAGTACAATCCGGATTATTTGATTGTTGCCATGGATTCAAAGGGCAAGACGTTCAGACACCAAATGTACGACCAGTACAAGGCCAACAGGGACAAGACGCCTGAAGATTTACATGCACAAATTCCCGTAATTGAACGTATTTTGGATGCTATGAAAATCCCGCACTATGCTCAGATGGGCATGGAGGCGGATGACATTGTTGCCACCATCTGTAGGAACGCTCAGGCTTGTAGTATTGATGCTGTCATGGTTACTGGAGACAAGGATTTGCTTCAGTTGGTGCGCCCAGGAGTGAGTGCTCTAAGACCTCCTAAAAAAGGAGAACATGAGTATAAGCTCTGCAGTGATGAGGAAGTTAAAGAGCTGTTTGGAGTTGGTCCAGGACAGATTATTGATTACCTAACAATCCTTGGTGATAGCTCAGACAATGTCCCAGGAATAGCAGGTATAGGCGAAAAAGGGGCCGTTAAGCTGCTTTCAGAGTATGGTTCTCTTCAGGAGGTCTATAAAAACCTTGGACTTTTGTCCAAGGGAATACAGGCCAAGCTTGAGGCAGCAAAGGACCATTTACAGCTTTCTCATGATTTGATTACGCTAAAGGATGATCTGTTCTCAATGACCGTTGAGGACTTTGGAAAATATACTACTTCTGATATTGACTGGGCTCGCGGGGTTGAGCTTTTCAATGAGATTGGAGCTGAAAAGCTGGCAGTAAGTGCTTCTAGGTTTATTAAGAGCTCTGAGCCTAAGACTTCTAGCACAAAAACTAAGAGTAAGGGAAAAGTTGAAGCTTCAGATAATGAGCCATCTCTGTTTGGTCCTTTGTTTGGGCCTTTGCCTGGTCCTTTATCTGGTCCTTTATCTGAGGGTCCAAAAATTCCAGATAATTCTTCAGAAAAAGGTTCCTATAAAGCCATAACTACAGCTTCTGACTTAGAAAAGGCTCTGAGTGAAATTCCAGACGGTAGCATTGTGGCTTTTGACCTTGAAACTACCAGTGAAGATGACATGAAAGCGGTCCCTGTAGGCTTTTCTTTTGCTACAAAAGCTAAGGAGGCCTATTATGTTGCCCTTGTTGCTGAAAATCAGCGCTATGTTTCAGATGAGGAGGCCAAAGCAGTTTTGGCAAAGCATTTGGTGCGCTTTAAGGTGGTTGGCCAGAATATAAAATATGATTTAAAAGTTCTGCGTCGTTGGGGAGTTTTGGGCGTTACTGCTTTTGCGGATACCATGATTATGGCTTGGATGGTGGATTCTTCTGCCTCTCGTTATAACCTAGATGATTTAGCCAAGAAGTATTTGGACTATGATACTGTTAAGTTTGAAGACGTTGTGCCTGAGGGAAAGCTCTTTAGTGACATAGCGTTGGATACTGCTGTCCGCTATGGAGCTGAAGATAGTGATATTACCTTGCGGCTTTACGAGACTTTATTGCCTATGCTCCAAAAGGGTGGGCTTGAAGAGGCCTTCTTTAGCATGGAGATGCCTCTGGTAGAGATTCTTTGCAATATGGAGCTTGAAGGGGTTCTTTTAGATCCAAGCCGGCTTGAGACTTTTAAAGCGGATCTTGAAAAAGAGATTTCTGAGGTCCAGGAGAGTATTTTTGCTCTCTGTGGCAAAGAATTTAATCTTAATTCTCCAAAGCAATTACAGGAAGTTTTGTTCGTGGATAGGAATCTTCCTACTGGCAGGAAAACTCACTCAGGTTTTTCTACTGATTCAGATGTTCTAGAGGAGCTTTCTGCTTCAACTGAGGATCCTGTTCCTCCTTTGATTTTACGTTACAGGCTGCTAAATAAGTTGCTTAGCACCTATGTTGTAACTCTTCCTACTTTGATTAATCCTCAAACGGGACGTATTCATACTTCTTTCTTCCAAACTGGTACTGCCACCGGAAGACTTTCCAGTAAGAATCCTAACCTACAAAATATTCCAATCAGAACTGAAGAGGGAAGAAGGATTAGAGCCGCTTTTGTTCCAAAGAATGGTTGCACTTTGATGTCTGCAGATTACTCTCAGATTGAACTTGTGGTGCTTGCCCATATCTCTGAGGATGAGAATCTCAAGGGGGCTTTTACTGCCGGTGAAGATGTTCACAAGGCCACCGCAGCCAAGATTTTTAAGGTGTTCCCTGAGCTGGTTACTTCTCAGCAAAGAAGGGCCGCTAAGACAATAAACTTTGGAATTATGTACGGAATGTCCGCTTTTAGGCTATCAAAAGACCTTAAAATCTCAAGAACCGATGCCAAGAAATTCATTGATCTTTACTTTGAAGAGTACAGCGGGGTGAAAAATTTTATTGAACAAGTTAAGGTTCAAGCTAGAGAAGATGGTTATGTTAAAACTGCCATGGGACATGTCAGATTTATTCCGGAAATGAAGTCCTCTAACAAGGCGGTTTTGGCGGGTGCTGAAAGAATTGCTGTTAATACTATTATCCAGGGAACTGCTGCTGAGATTATGAAGCTTGCCATGATTAGTCTTTCAAATACTATCAAAGAAAAAGGTTTGAAATCTAAGATGCTGCTCCAAGTACATGATGAAATGATTTTTGAAGTGCCTCTTGAGGAAGTAGATCAAATGACAACCTTGGTGCGTTCTTGTATGGAAAATGCCTATAAGCTTAGTATTCCTCTTAAGGTGGGTCTTGAAACAGGCTCCAGTTGGGGGCAGATGCACTGATGTATATTGGTCTTGTTGGAAAGAGTTGCAGTGGAAAGAATTACGTTGGAGAGCTTTTAAAAAAAAGAGGCCTCTGGGTTCTTGATTTAGATGAGCTTTGCCATAAAGCTTTTGAGCTTGACTCAATTACTAGTGAAATAAAGAAGGCCTTTGGCCCGGAGGTTTTCAACAAGGATGGCACTGTTTCAAGAAAAGCTTTGGGCAAGGTGGTGTTTGATAATCCCCAAAAGCGAGAAGCTTTGGAAAATATTCTTTATTCTTGGCTTAGAAAGGAAATAGCTAGGCTGTCTAGGCCGGTCACTTTCTTAAATGGAGCTCTTTTAAAAAGGGCAAAGTTAGATGAACTTTGTAGTGCCATAGTCTATGTGGATGCCCCTTTTGAAGATAGGCTACAAAGGGCTTTAAAGAGGGATTGCATTACCAAAGAAGACTTTGAAAAACGTGAGGCTGCTCAAACGGACGTTGACTTCAGAAATAACGAAAAAAACAACGAATATCGCGCGCCAATTTGGGTTTTAAAGAATGATAAAAACACTAAAGAGCTTGAACTAATTAGACAAATAAATATTATATGTGATAGAATAAATTCGATATCTCAACAGGAGAATGAGAATAATGAAGAAAAATAATATCATTCTACTTACAATTTTAATTATGCTTGTCATCTACTGCGGTGCTGTAATTTTTGTTACAAAACCAGAGGGCTTTGATATAAGCAGTTTGTTTACCAATACCGCAACTCTTTCAACAGAGTCCAAGGAAGAACTCAAAGCTGAGCTTAAGTCTGAAATTAAGTCTGAGCTTGAGTCTGAACTTGAGGCAGAGCTCAATAGCCAGATTGCAGGTGCAAAAACTGAGCTTTCAACTGGGCTTTCTGATGAGCTTTCTAATGAGCTTGAAAGCAAGATTGAGGCTTTGATTGATGAGAAACTGGAGCAGAAAATTTCCGCTATGACTGAGGTTGAGCCGGATTACAACGCTATCAGAGATCAGATTAGAAACGAGGAAATTTCCGATATTCTCTCGCTACTTGAAGACTAATTCCATCACTTAGACCGGATCTGTTAAGATCCTGAAGTCGCCATCCAGGGTTCTGATTTTCCAGGACCCTGTTTCTTTTTCCGGCGCCTGCTCAATATAGGAGCCACAAAGCGGTACTTTTCCGCCTCCCTCTGGCAGGTCCGCGCAGTAGTTTGGCATCCCCAAACCCGATAATCTTTTTCTTAACTCCTTTTCTATTTCCATACCTCGTTTTAGCGGAACTCTAAAGTCGCTGGTGCCTGTTACCATATCCCCTTGGAAGAGGTAGTAGGGCTTTATTCTATTAAATAATAGGTCATTACAGAGCTTTTCTAGAGTATCGGGGTTGTCGTTTACGTTGCGTAGTAGGACGGTTTGGTTTAGTGCTGGGATGCCGGCGTCCACGAAGAGCGAGACGGCTTTGATACTTTCTGCTGTCAGTTCGCGCGGGTGGTTGAACTGGGTGAGGAGGTAGAAGGGGGCGGTGTTGTGCTTTTTGAGTACGGCTATGAGGTCTTCTGTGATGCGGGAGGGCTGGGAGACGGGGTAGCGGGTGCAGATGCGGATGATAAGACGCGGGCTGGCTTTGCGTAAGGCGGTGATGAGATAGTCAAGTTGCTCGTTTGAGAGGGTCAGTGGGTCGCCTCCGGTGATGAGGATTTCTTTGACTTCTGGGTGTTGGGCTAGGTAGTTTGCGGCCTGTTCTATGTCTTGGTGACTGGCGGGGCCCATGAGGTTGCCGGTAAAACGGCGTCTGAAGCAGTGGCGACAGTACATGGGACAGAGGTCGGTTGCAAGGAAGGCTACGCGGTTGGTGTACCTGTGAATGAGGCGCTCTGTTTTGCTGTGGGGAACTTCTGCAAGGGGGTCGTCGCTTTCTGTGCTGTTGGTTTGGTTTTCTTTTGCCGTGGGCACCACCTGGCGGCGAAGGGGATCTGCGGGGTCGTTTGGATTAATGAGAGCCAGATAGTGAGCCGTGATGCTTAAAGGAACGCTTATTGGACTTTCTTTCCAGGCTAGCTCCTGTTCTGTTAGATTGAGATATTTTCCTAGTTCTTCCATTGAATGGATGTCTTTCATGATTTTCCCCTGCTTTCCCTGCGCGAGCGTCGTACGATAAAAATTAAGGCTGTCGCTTTCGCAACAGCCTAAACTAAATACTTTGGTGTCAATTAGCTATTGACTCTTTCAAGATATTCCTTGGTCTCTGTGTTGACACGAATCTTTTCACCCTGCTTGATGAAGATTGGAACTCTTACTCTGAGGCCAGTCTCTGTTGTGACATACTTGGTTGCACCCTGAACGGTATCACCTTTGATAGCTTCTTCAGCTTCAGCAACAAGATAAACAACCTTTGAAGGAATCTGGATGTCAAGAATCTGCTCTGCATAGACGGTGCATCTGTAGGTTTCGCCGTCTTTCATCAGATACTGATAGTCTGGGAAGTTTGCCATTGGAACTTCAAGCTCTTCATAGTTGTCAACATTCATCATGTGGAAGTTTTCACCATCATTGTAGGTATACTGGAAATCCATCATTTCAACATTGATATCTTCAGCGTTGTCCTGGCTCTTCATTGTCTCCTGAAGGACTTGACCTGTTGATGGGCTCTTGAGCTTAAGTCTGACAAATGCAGAACCTTTTCCTGGGTTTACAAATTCACGGTCAATACAAATAAATGGCTGACCCTTAATTAACAATGCTGTACCTTTATCAATCTGTCCAGCTTTGATCATAGTTAATCACCTCTTGTGTACAAATAGAATTACAATAGAATTAGCGAAAGTTATGTTATCACTAAATAATATGTTTAATCAATAGAATATCTGGAAGGGGAAGGTTAGCACATCATTGATGTTTTTCTTGCCGGTTTCCACCATGAGAAGTCTGTCCAAGCCCATAGCAACTCCCGAGCATTTTGGAAAGGTTGCAAAGATATCGGCAAAGCTAATATCTATATCTGGAATTACTTTACCGGTATTATATCTATTGTCTGTTAGCTTCTGATATTCCTTTCTGTAATAATCATTTACCGTCTGAACATCCCGCTCTTCCAAGTAGCAGTTTGCAACCTCCATACCATTGATGTATAGCTCCCAACGGCGTCTATAGTTGCCCTTTTGCTCTGCTAAACATTCAATTTGTTTTGGATAGTCTATAAGACAAACGGGGTGATCTTTTGGAAGATTTGGCTCCACAAAGTTAATAAAGATTCTGTTAAAAGTGTCGTCCCAACTTTCAGGGCCTGGAATTAAGAGGCCAAGCTTTTCCGCTTGATTTCTTAAATCTTTTGGATTTTGTAGTTGGTCTAGGTCTGTACCATTTGCATATTTTGCTACTGCATCATGAACGCTTAGAATTTCAAATGGCTTTAGAACGCTTTGCGGAGAGTTTGGTAGGGCTGTTTCTTTGAGAAATTCTTCTGTCAACTTAATTGAGTCCATTTCATCAAAATCTACAGTGTAATATTCCAGCATTGAGAATTCTGGGTTGTGAATATCTCCAATTTGTTCACAGTTTCTGAAGCATTTTGAAATCTGGTAAATTGAACCACTTCCACTGGCTATTAATCTTTTCATGAAGACTTCAGGACTTGGAATCATATATAGTTCGCGGCTTCCTTCAAATTCATTGATGAAGGTGGTGACAAAATTATCTATTGTGGCCTCTGGAATGAGATCTGGAGATAAAGTTGGGGTTTCAACTTCTAAATAATCTCTTTTGTCAAAAAAACTTCTGATTGCGCTGTAAAGCTGGCTTCTAGCTTTTATTGTTTCTTTATCTACTTTCATATTTTTCAATTCTAATGTTTTAGTCGTTAGATTGGAATAGATAAGTGCTTTTTGGGGTAGGTGGAACAGTTTATGTTTACTTTAGATGAATCTAGAGACAGATACGCTGAAAATTGTGGCCAGTTTTTTGGCGAAAAAACTTAAAAACTCAGTTTACGCGTAAAATACCTCATTTTGCATAAACATAGATAATTCGTTATACTGCAGGTTATGAATTCTTATGATACTGACGACATGATTTTTGCTTTGGCCACACCCTGGGGAAAGAGTGCAATTGCAGTTGTGCGCACAAGTGGCGCTGGTTGCATAAAGGCTATGGAGAAGGTTTTCTCTGCCTACAAAAAGCTAGAAAAAGGTTTGTCAAATTCTGCAGTATTTGGACACTTGAAAGACCTTGATGGCAAACCAATAGATGATGTTGTGATTACTGTTTACAAAGATGGGCATGGTTACACCGGAGAGGAGTCTTTGGAAATCTCTTGTCATGGTGGGCTTCAGGTCATTAGAGCAATTTTAGCCTTGCTTCCAAACTTGGGCTTCAGAAAGGCTCTTGCTGGTGAATTCACACTTAGAGCTTTTTTGCATTCAAAGATGGATTTGACCCGGGCTGAGGCGGTTGAAGAACTTATTGATGCTCAGGGTAGAACTGGTCAAATAATGGCCTTAAATAGGCTTAATGGCAGTCTTTTTAAGCGTATCTCTGAGATTAAGGACATTCTTTTGTCTATTATGAGTACTATTGAGGTTCAGCTGGATTACGCTGAAGATGAAATTGGAGAGAACCTGGATTTTCCTGTGGAGGATTTAAACAAGGCCCTTGATGCTCTTAAGAAAATTAGACTTTCTTACAATGCAGGCAAGTTGTTTTCTCAGGGGGCTAGAGTGGTTCTTGCAGGGCCTTCTAATGCTGGTAAAAGTTCTCTTTTCAACTTCTTTTTAAAGGAAGACCGCTCAATTGTAAGTGAGACAAAAGGTACAACCCGGGATTTTATTGAGGCTCAATGCTCAATAGAAGGTATTCCGGTTAGGCTTTATGATACCGCTGGTTTTAGAAGCGCAAGTCAGACTAACATTGATGAGGTTGAGCTGGAGGGTATGAAACGTTCCCGTTCGCTGCTTGAGGCTGCAAACGTGGTGGTCTATATGAAAGAAGTTGGTACTGAGGTTGATTCTCAGGATTACGAGCTTCTTAACGACGTGCGCTGTATAGTGGTTGAAAGTAAACACGACTTAAATCCCCAGCGCAAAAGCCCAGAGGGAGTTATCTCGCTTTCTACTGTCACTGGTGAAGGCTTTGAGGAACTTTGCAAGCGTATTATCAAGCTTTTGATGGCTGACATACCTCAAACAGGGGATGATTCGCTGGTAATTCAAAGTGATAGACAAAAAGAAAACCTTCAGCGTTGCATTGAGAGTCTTGAGGCAGCCCAATTGGCGCTTAGCATCAACCTTCCGTTGGATATCATTTCAATGGATGTTCAGGAAGCTCTTGAAGCCTTGGGCGAGCTTACGGGCGAAGTTACCACGGACGATATTCTGGACCGCATTTTTGGATCTTTCTGTGTGGGTAAATAGAGGTAGAGTATGGATTATGATGTTGTAGTCGTTGGCGGTGGACATGCCGGTATTGAGGCCTGTCTTGCCTGTGCCAGAATTGGCTTCAAAACGCTTTTGATAACCCAGAGCTTGGATGCAATTGGGCGCCTTTCGTGCAACCCAGCAGTGGGTGGACTTGCAAAGGGTAACCTGGTAAGAGAGACGGACGCTCTTGGTGGCCAAATGGGCCTTCTTATTGACCAAACTATGATCCAGTTCCGTATTCTGAACCGTAGGCGTGGTCCAGCCGTTCAAGCCCCACGTGCTCAGGCCGATAAATTTTCCTATTCTCGCCTTGCAAAGGAAACTTTGGAAGCTCAGAGTAATCTTGAACTCTTTATGGATACTGTTGTTGACTTCTTAACGGATTCTCAAGGTACCAACATTCCAAGAATTTGTGGTGTCAAGACGCAAAGAGGACATGAGATTTCCTGTAAAGCGGTGGTTTTAACCACCGGTACGTTCATGAATGGACGCATTTTTATTGGAGAATACGATCACAGTGCAGGACGTCTTGGAGAAGAAGCTGCCTTGGGGCTTGGAGACGCTCTTAGGCAGAAAGGCTTTAATGTTGGGCGTCTGAAAACGGGTACTCCGGCTAGAGTTCTGGGTTCCAGTTTGCATTTTGATGAGATGGAGCGTCAGGATGGGGATAGCGAAATTATTCCGTTTAGCTTCATGCATGAGACGCTAGACCGGCCAATGGTGCCTTGTTGGATTACCTATACAAATGAGAATACCCACAGTGTTATTAGGGCAAATATGCATAGATCTCCGCTTTACGGTGGAAAGATTGTGGGTAAGGGACCCCGTTACTGTCCGTCAATTGAGGACAAAGTAGTACGTTTCCCAGATAGAAGTAGACATCAAATTTTTGTTGAGCCTGAGGGACTTGGGACACAAGAAATGTATTTGAATGGACTTTCTACCTCGCTTCCTGAGGATGTCCAGCATGCTATGATTCACTCTATTGCCGGGCTTGAGGATGCTGTTATTATGCGTCCGGCCTATGCTGTTGAGTACGATTATCTTGACCCACTTCAACTTAAGCAATCTCTTGAGTCAAAAGTAATTGAGAATCTTTTTGTTGCCGGTCAGACTAATGGCACCAGCGGTTATGAAGAGGCTGCTTGCCAAGGCCTTATGGCTGGAATCAATGCCTGCCAGAAGCTGAAGGGGGAGGCTCCACTTATTCTAGACAGAACTGAGGCTTATATTGGCGTTTTGATTGACGATCTTGTTACCAAGGGCACCAAGGAGCCGTACAGAATGTTCACAAGCCGTGCCGAGTATCGCTTGAATCTGCGTCATGACACAGCAGACGAACGCCTTACCGCCAAGGGCCATGCAGTTGGACTTGCAACTGACCAGCGGCTTGAGCTGCTAGAGAAAAAAACAAGCCAGATGGAGAGCCTTCAGGACCTCATCAAGGGCCGTGGCTACCTGAACGTCAACGCACTTGAAAGCCTAAAACGCCCAGAAGTCAGCATGGACGACCTTGAAAAAGTCATCCCAGAAATCTCCACCTACCCAAAGAGCGTGAGACTTCAGCTTGAACTCAAAATCAAGTACGACGGCTACATCAAGCGCCAGGATAAACAGGTAGACCGATTCTCCAAGCTAGAAAGCATTCATATACCCGATGATTTTAACTATGATGCTGTGGAAGGAATTTCTGCAGAATCTAGAGAAAAGTTTAAACTCATTAGACCTACCTCCGTAGGGCAAGCTTCAAGAATATCGGGCGTTAGAGTGAGCGATATCACCGTGTTGTTGGTGTATTTGAGAAAATAGGAGTTGTTGTGCAGGCGAAGCTTTTTGAACTTTTAAATAGTGGAATTAAAGAGATTTATGGCTCTTCAGATGAGGTTTTGGCCAATAGTTTAGCCAAATATTATGATGAAATTAGTCTGTTTAATCCCACTTATGCACTTGTCAACGCTTCTGATAAAGAACTGGTGGTTAAACATCTTTTGGACTGCCTTTCTCCGGTGGTTATCCTGCAAAAAGAACTTCAAGAATTGGACGTTGCTACAATTAAGGCAGCTGATCTTGGCTCCGGAGCTGGGCTTCCTGGAATTGTGCTTGCCAGTGCTCTTACAAATTGGGATTTCACGCTTGTTGAAAGGATGGGAAGAAGGGCCGGTTTTTTGAGAAATACGCTTGCGGTTTTGGGCCTTTCAAAGAAAGTTAGTGTTCTTCAGAAAGATCTTTCAGAGGTACAAAACCAGTATGAGGCCATAACTTTTAGGGCCTTTAGGCCATTTAAGGACATTGTTTTTGATTTAGACAGAATTTTAGCTCCTCAAGGAAAAATCTTTGCCTACAAGAGTAGCGATGAAAATATTGAGGAAGAAATTAGTGTGATTGAGGCGCTTTTACCTGGTGTTTTTACCACAAAAGTTGTCTCCTATTCCGTGCCTTTTTCAGATGCAAAACGTCAATTATTAATTGTCCAGAAGCGATGACATATTACAAGTTAAGTGATATTATTACTTGTATATGGCCAAAAAAAGAAAGAGCGTTTTATGGATTGTTCTCATTGTTCTGTTGACCCTGCCTACGGTTGCAGTTTGCGCCTTTCCTTATCTTCCTTTGAAGGAAGGTTCTTTGCCTTATGCTTTGGCAAAGGGCTGTTATGAAATTTTTGAGAAATATCTGAGCTTTTTCCCTCAGGGAGAGTTAAGTGTTTATGGGCTTGCTCCGCTGGTGGCTTTTGCCTTGCTGGTGCTAGTTACTACCCTTTGCGGGGCTGGACCGGTGTCCTTTTTGCTCAAGGCTGTTGCGTTTTATTCGGTGTACTTGGTGTTTTGCTATTCACAGGGTGGCCAAGGTTTTGAAATTGTTAATTTCTTGCCTCCTTATTACAACGTCCTTGCCGGTGGTACTTTCTTTGTTTCTTGTTTGATTTTGCTTTGCTGCTGGATTTCAAGGCGCAAGAAGAATAAAGTTGCTAAAACTCCTAAAAAAGTTGAGCTGGCTACAGAACAGCCAGCTGAAACTTCTGAGCAAATTTCTACTTTTGAAGTGGAACAAGTTGAGCCTGAGGCTGAAGTTAAAGTTAGTAAGCCTAAGAGTACCATGGACTCGCAAGTGGCTTATAAGAGTTTAACTGCAGTTAGTGTTCCTGAATTTGAAAAGTTTCCTAATACGCTGAGCAAAGTTTATTTGAAGCCACATGATGGAGTATCGGTTTATGATGTGGTGCAGAAAGAGGCGGAGTTGAAGAAGGCGGCGGAGGAGCAAAGGCTGCTGGAGGAACAGCGCATGAAGGCGCTTGAAGAGGAGCGGCAGAGAAGAAAGGCGCTTGAGGAAGAACGGGAGCGTAAAGAGGCGGAGGCGGAAAAGAAGCGTCTGGAGAGCCTGTTTAAGCCTAGGACGTTGATGAAGAGGCTTTCTGAGGAGGCGCAAGCGGAAAAGGAGTTCTCTTCGTTTCAGAGTAAGAGTTCAGATGTGGATTACGGGGTGTCTTCGTATCAGATACAGCAGGAATATCAGAGTCAGCAGACTACTGTGAATCTGAAGGCACAGAAGGCTAATGTTGGGTTCTCTGGTGTTCAGGCACAGCAGGGTGCAGTGCAGTTTGAGGCTCCTCCTGCTCAGATGATTAATCCGTATGCGGTGCAGTTTCAAAGTCCAGCTTCAGCTCAGAGCGCTCCTAGTGTTCAGAGTGTGCAGTTTACGCAAGCTACACAGCCAGCACAGCCTTCTTATGTGCAGCCAACTGTTTCGCAGGTACAGGCCCCACAAGTACAGCCTTCTTATGTGCAGCCAACTGAGGAAAGAAAATCTGTATTTAAGGATGAGCCGGAGGAATTTGTGCAGCCAGTTCCTGTAAGTTCGGCTTTCAGGGAGGAGGAGCTCAGGGCTCAAAATCAAATGGAAGAGCAGCAGAGACGCCGTGAAGAAGAACAGGCTAGAAAGGCCGCTGAAGCTAGAGCTGCAGAGCTTAAAGCTGAGCCCAAGGCCGCACCTAGGGTAGAACCAAGTGTTGCACCTAGAGTAGAACCAAGTGTTGCACCTAGGGTAGAACCAAGTGTTGCAACTAGGACCGTTGAGCCGGAAGCTGAAGAGGATGATGAGGCTGACTTTGAGAAATCCAAGGCTGCGTTTGCTAGTGAAGCAACCACGGAAAAGAAGCCAAAGGGACCAGATATTGACTATGTTTCTGGTATTGCTGGCTTGAAGAGCAGTGCGGCAGGGGATTCGTATTTAATTGACAAGCAAAAGTTTGTCTATCAATTCCCGCCTGAGAGCTTTTTGGTGCATTATCCAATTAGTGCACAGATTTATGATGATATTGAGACAGACCCAACTGGGTTAGCCATTGTAAATACCTTTGCAGATTTTAATATTGAGACAAAACTCTTGCATATTCAGCACGGACCTACCTTTACGTTGTACGAATTGGCTCTTCAGCGCGGGGTTAGGGTTTCTAAGGTTGTGAATCTTGCAGAGGATGTGGCCATGAATTTGGCGGTTGCAAATGTCAGAATTCTGGCGCCAATTCCAGGTAAGAATGCAATTGGAGTTGAAGTTCCAAACAAGAAGAGAGATACCATTGGCTTTGATGTCATGATGGAGGCTCTTAAGGCAAAGCCTTACAAGATTCCTATGGTACTGGGAAAGAACATCACTGGCGATAGTATTGTTATTGATTTGGCCAAAACGCCTCACTTGTTAGTTGCAGGAACCACAGGTTCTGGTAAATCGGTTTGTATAAATTCGCTTATTTGTTCTGTCCTTTATACTAAGACCCCAAAAGAAGTTAGAATGCTTTTGGTGGACCCAAAGATGGTTGAGCTTTCCGTTTATAACGGTATTCCTCACCTTCTTACACCAGTTATCACTGATCCAAAGAAGACGCTTAAGGCTATGAACTTCATAGTTGAAGAGATGGAACGTAGAATGGCTTTGTTTGCTAGCGTTGGAGCCAGAAAGATTGAAGATTACAATGAAAAGATAGTTGAAAAGGGACTTCTTAGAGTTAAGCTTCCGTACATCATGGTAATCATTGATGAGTTTGCAGATATCATGCTGGCAGTAGGAAAGGAGCTGGAGGCTTCAATTAAGAGAATTACAGCTTTGGCTAGATTCTGCGGAATCCATCTAGTATTGGCAACCCAAAGACCGTCTGCGGACGTTATTACTGGTATCATAAAGAGTAATATTCCAACGCAGATTGCTTTTGCGGTTTCCAATGGCACCAACAGTAGAATTATTATTGACTCCAACGGGGCTGAGAATTTGCTTGGTAGAGGAGACATGCTTTATAACAGTCCAGAGTTCAGGTCTCCAAGCAGAATTCAGGGTGCCTATATTGATAGTGAAATTGAGAAGATTGTGAATTTCGTAAAGACTCAGGGTCAACCTGATTACATAGATGAATCGTATTTTGAGGATGATGAAGAGGATGAGGAAGAGGATGAAGAGTCCGTTGCGTCTCCATCTGAGGATATGTTCTCCAAGGCCTGGAAGATTGTTTCAGACAGAGGTGAGGCTTCAGCTTCCTATTTGCAGAGAAGGCTTAACATTGGTTACAACAGGGCGGCCAATCTCATTGAGCAAATGGAAGATGCTGGTTACATTGGTCCGGCAAGAGGCTCTAAACCTAGGGAAATCCTCAAACTTTACGGTTCTGACTAATTATTGGTAAGGTTTTTGTGAGTATGAAATTTAGTGAATTGCCTCTACACGAGCAGGTTCTTGAAGGAACGGAAGCTGCTCATTTTGAAGAATGTATGCCGGTACAAGAACAGGTGCTTCCGGTTTCAATTGATGGTTATGATGTCATGGTTCAGTCTAAGACTGGAAGTGGAAAGACCGCCGTTTATATCATTACCTTTCTTGAACATTATTTGAGAATGAAGGAAGAAGGAAGTTCTGCTTCTTGTTTGATTGTGGCTCCTACTAGAGAGCTGGCTCAGCAGATATCGGATGACGCCTTTGTGCTGTGCTCCAAAGTTAAAGGCTTCCACGTGGGCTGTTTTTACGGTGGAGTTGGCTATGAGCATCAGAAAAAGCTTTTAGAGATGGGTTGCGATATCTACGTTGGCACACCGGGCCGTCTGCTGGAATTCATGGAAAACCGCGAGCTGGATTGTAGTCGTATAGATACCTTTGTTATTGACGAGGCAGACCGCATGTTTGACATGGGTTTTTATCCAGATATCAAGCGAATGTTCCGGCTTTTGCCTCCAAAAGAGAGTCGCCAGACCATGCTATTTTCCGCAACGCTGGAAATGCGAGTGCGCGAGCTGGCTTGGGATTTTATGAATGACCCAGAAGAAATTGAGCTGGAGCCGGACCACATCACGGTTGAAAACATTACTCAAGAGCTCTATCACGTGGCCAAAAGCGACAAGTTTGGTCTCTTTCTGCAACTTTTAGCCGTAGAAAAGCCTGAAGCTGCACTGGTTTTTACCAACAGCCGTCACATGGCGGGCGAGATAGCTACACGCCTCAAGCTCAATGGTTATAAGGCTGATTATCTTACTGGGGATCTTCCTCAGGCTCAACGTCAAAAGGCTTTGAACCTACTTAAAGAGGGTAAAACTACAATTCTAGTTGCTACTGACGTTGCCGCACGTGGCCTTCAGATTGATGATCTTCCTCTGGTAGTTAACTACGATGTTCCTGAAGACTATGAAAATTATGTTCATAGAATTGGAAGAACCGCCCGTGCGGGCAAGAGCGGAAAAGCCATTACTTTTGCAGATGAAGAGTTTGTCTATTATCTTGAACCTATTGAAAAGTACATCAAGATGAAGATTCCTGTAATTTGGCCGGAAAATCTTCCGGAAGTTGAAGATAAATCTCTTGGAAAGAAGTGGTTTGCAGAGGGCTATCATAGTGAGCATTCAAGTTCAGATGGTCGCAAGAGTTCTTCTAAGAGTTCAAGAGCTTCAACTTCTAAGACAAAGTCTACTGCGTCTAAGACTAAGAGTTCTAAGCCAGATACTGGCAAACAGAATACCAGCAAGCCAAAATCCAGTAAACCAAAATCCAGCAAGCCTAATAAGAGCCTTGGTAGCATGACAGAAGAAGAGAGAATTGCCTATTACAAGGCAAAATACGGTTTTGTTCCAACCGCTGCAGCTCAAGCCAAAGCCAAGGCAGAGGATAGTGCCACCAAGAGTGCATCAAAGTCAGAGCCTAAAGCTCAAGCTGAGACTAAAGCACCAACTGAACCTAAAGCACAAAAGCCAGAAAATAAGATTGCAAAGTTCTTTAAGAAACTATTTGGGAGAAATAAGTGAGCCTGCTAAAACGTTTTATTCACTATTACAAGCCGTACAAGGGTCTCTTTATTCTGGATATGGTAGCTGCAACTGCCAGTTCCGTGCTATCCATTTTCTTTCCAGCCTTAACTAGAGAACTTTTAAAAACCTGGATACCAGAGAGCATGTGGTCAAAAATGATAATGTGTTTTGTCCTAATGTTCTGCGTTTATGTGCTTCAGTCCAGTTTGAATTTTATTAGAGTAAAGTGGGGCCATTTTTTAGGCGTCTATGTGGAAAACGATATGCGCCGAGATATCTTTGATCACCTGCAAACGCTGAGCTTTGGCTACTTTGATAAAGCCAAGACAGGACACCTAATGAGTAGGATCACTAATGATCTTTTTCAGATTGCAGAAGTGGCTCACCACTGCCCAGAAGACTGCCTAATTTCCTTTGCCACCATCATTGGTGCTTACATTGTAATGTTCAATTTCAGTGTCCCAATGGCGCTAGTTTCTATAATTCCTATGCCTTTGTTGGTGCTTTGGGGCATTGTTTTTGGAAGTAAACAAAAAGAGTACTCCAGAAATGTCAGACGTCATGTTGCAGATGTCAACGCAAATGTTGAGAACTCAATACAGGGCATCAGAGAGGTAAAATCCTTCACCAGCGAGTCCTTTCAAAGCTCTAGATTTGAAGATTCCAACGAAGATTTAAAGGAAAGCAGGAAGCGCCAGTACAGCCTCATGGCCGTTTACGGCACAGGCATGAACTTTCTTAGAAACATGTACTATCTTTTCACCGTTGTTGGCGGTGCAATTCTTATTTATAAAGGCCTGCTTCAATCCTATGACCTTATTGCCTTCCTGCTTTACGTTAGCGTTGTACTTGAACCTATAGACAGACTTATCAACTTCATTGAGCAGTACAACCAGGGCCTTGCTGCCTTTGAGCGCTTTACAGAAGTCATGGATATTCAACCAACTATTAACGACAAAGAAGGCGCAACAGAGCTTAAAGTCACAGAAGGCAACATCAAATATCAAAACGTACGCTTTAGCTATGACAGCAAAGACGGCGAAGTCATTGGCAACCTCTCCTTTGAAGTCAAAGGAGGCACTTCAACGGCAATTGTAGGCGAATCGGGCGCCGGAAAGAGCACCACCGCCTCGCTTTTACCCCGTTTTTACGAGATTGACAGTGGCTCCATCACCATAGATGGTCAAGACATCAGAGACGTCACCCAAAGCTCCCTGCGCAAAAACATAGGCTTTGTCCAACAAGACGTATTCCTTTTTGATGCCGATATTCGCGAAAATCTCCGTTACGGTAAGCCTGATGCAACAGATGAAGAGATGCTGGCTGCTCTTGAAGCTGCCAACTTAGGGGATTTTATTCGTTCCTTGCCAGAGGGCCTTTCAACCCAAGTGGGAGAGCATGGAACCCGCCTTTCCGGTGGACAAAAACAGAGACTTTCTATTGCTAGAGTATTCTTGAAAAACCCTCCAATTCTCATTTTTGATGAGGCAACGTCTTCTTTAGACAACGAGAGTGAAAAGCTTATTCAAGATGCTTTTGCTAAGCTTTCCAAGGGCAGAACTTCCATTGTTATTGCCCATAGACTTACCACCGTTAAAGATGCCGATAACATTATTGTTTTGGAAAAAGGCAAGGTAATTGAGAGCGGAACTCATCAAAATTTGCTTGACGCCAACGGTCATTATGCTCATCTTTATAGAGGGGATTTTAACTAGGAGTTTGTAGATGGCATACCTTTTTTGGGCTTGGTTGTTAGTTATTCCAGCTTTTCTAGTCTCTGTAGTGTTTGGTATTATTCCTGGTTATCTTTTTAAGCTTTTTGGTCTCAAAAAGTTTGGCGAAAAGTGGACCTTTAGGGCGGCTTCAGGGTTATCGGACTTTGTGATGAAGCTTGTAGGCGTGAAGATTCAGACTTCTGGGAACTTTGAGCAGGCGGTGGCCATGAGTAAGAGTGGTCAGGCGTTGTGCTTTGTGTCAAATCATACCAGTTTGCTGGATATTCCGGCGCTGTTGTCCCTTGGCGTGCATTGTGGGTTTGTGGCTAAAGAGGAGCTGAGGTTTGTGCCTGGCGTTAATCTTTGGATTATGGCTGTAAATTCCGTTTTTATTGATAGAAAGAGCTTGAAAAAGGGCGTTGAAACTATCAAAAAGGCTGTTTTGAAGGTCAAAAAGGGCTGTCCAATGTGCATTTTCCCAGAGGGGAGCCGTAGCAAGACGGGTGAGATTCACAACTTTAGACATGGCTCGTTCAGACTTGCAACTGAGTCTGGCGCCCAGATTGTACCTGTGACAATTAAGGGGCTTAGAACCTCCCTTGAAAGTAGAAAAAGATGCTTTCAGCATACCACCTGCTATATTGATTTTGCGCCGGCTATTCAGGCTCCTTTGAATACTGACCGGGATGCGGTAAGCAATATGATAACTTACGTTGAGGACGGCATTAAGCAAAAATACGCCGCCCTCTAAAGTTTTTAAATTTTTAAGTTTTTAGAAATTAATCTTCTTCATCTCTTTTTTAACAAAGAAAATGTTCATTATCATGGCAAGAACTTCTGCAATGATGAAGGAAAACCAAATTGCGTCTAGTCCAAAGAGCTTTCCTAAAACCCATGCGCAGGGAACAAGAATTGCAATCTGACGAACAATTGAAGTTATCATGCTAAGATATCCGTCTCCCATTGCCTGGAAAAGTGAGCCAATAACAATGATGAAGGCTGCAATTGGGAAGGAGTAGGAGATTCTTCTTAGAGCAATTTCACCAACTTTGAGCAGATTTTCAGAGGCATTGAACATGCTCAAAAGGACATCTGGAATAAGGATGAAGGCCAACATTCCTAACACCATAATTAGAAAGGCTACTGCCATTCCAAGCTTAAGAGCTTTCATCATTCTTGCTTTATTTTTGGCTCCATAGTTATAGGCAAGAATTGGCATAAGTCCGCTGTTTAAGCCAAAGACTGGCATGAAAATGAAGGACTGTAGTTTGAAGTAGACCCCAAAAACTGTGGTGGCAATGACATCATAGGCTATCAAAATGCCATTCATAAGACTTGTCATTACTGTACCAATGCCCTGCATTATAACAGACGGAATTCCAACCTGAAGGATGTCTTTGCAGGCTGTTTTATCAAATTTAACTTTTGAATATTTTATCTTTACGTATTGGTTTCGTTTGACGTAGAAGGCTCCAATGAACATTGAAAGAATCTGTCCTAAAACTGTTGCATAGGCTGCACCGTCAATTCCCATTGCAGGGCAACCAAAGTATCCAAAAATCATGATTGGGTCAAATATGATATTAAAGATAGCACCAGTTAGCTGAATTATCATTGGGTGAATTGTATCTCCAGTACTTTGGAGTACTTTCTCACTGTATACACCTAAAAAACATCCAACTGAAAGAATAAGACAAATTCTAAGGTAGTGGGTTGCAAGGGAAACCAATTCTTCATCTTTCGTATAAAGGCGGAAAAAGGGCTCCGAGAAAACTGCACCAATTATCATGAAAGCTACCGTACATACCAAAAGGATGGTGTAACCTGTTTCAGCTGCTTTGCGGGCAGCCTCTTCATCTTTTTCTCCAAGTCTTCTAGAAATAACGGAACAAATGCCAACACTTATTCCAACGGCAAAGGCACACATAAGGTTCTGCATTGGGAAGGCAAGGGATACGGCTGTTAAAGCTTTTTCGCTGTATTGAGATACAAAAATACTATCTACTATATTATAGAGAGCTTGGATGAGCATTGAGAACATTGTTGGAATGGACATGCTCGCTAAAAGTTTGCCAATTGGCATTACACCTAACTTGTTTTCTTTGATTGAATTTTCCATGACAATCAGCATTTTACATATGTTAAAATTATTGTCAATATTGTGTTAGATGGGACAAAAATTTTACGAAATTTACATTTTTGTTTTTTCTATAACATGGAATCGTTGAATAAAAATACTGATTTTTGTATATTGCGTTCATTAATTTTAGCGATATAGGAGATTCAAGTATGAAGAAAATCGTCGTTTTGATGTTGGTTGCTTTTGTGTTTGTTTCAATGTGTTTCGCTGGTGGTGATCAAGAGAGTAGTTCCAGCGATTCCATTAAGATTGGATTTATTGGACCACTTACCGGAGACTATGCGAACTATGGAACTCTATGTAAGCAGGCTGTACAAATGGCGATTGATGAAATCAACACCAATGGTGGTATAAACGGTGTACAGGTAAAGCTTTATGCTGAAGATAGCGAAGGCGATTCCCAGAAGGCTCTTGCAGCTATGGAAAAACTCAGTTCTTCTGACAAAGTTTGTGCTGTTATTGGTCCAGTTCTCACTGGTGAGTCTTTCTCCGTCGCAGAGCGTGCGCAGGCTGAAGGCATTGTTATCATAACACCATCGGCCTCTCATAAGGATATCACGAACGTTGGCGATTACATTTTCAGAACTACGCCTTCTGATGGACTTCAGGGTGAAGTTGCCGGTAAGTATTGGTATGAGGTGCTGGGTTACAGAAAGCTTGCAGTTTTGTACGCCAAGAACGATTACAGCCAAGGTTTGTATGAGAGCATGAGTGAAGCTTTCACGGAAGATGGTGGTCAGATTGTTGCAACTGAGACTTTCATGGTTGGAGATAAGGATTTCAAGACTCAGTTGACCAACCTTAAGAATACAGAGGCTGAGGCAATCTACATTCCAGATTACACGGCAGAGATGGCTCAGATTCTTGAGCAGGCAGCCCAGCTTGGTATTGATAAGCCTTTCCTTTCTGGTGACGGCTTCTTGAGTGAAGAGATTTATGACCTTGCTGGTCAGTACACAGATGGCGTTGTTTACACCGCTTCTGCAAAGATTGAAGAGTCTGACAAGAATAAGGTCTTCAAAGAGAATTACACGGCAAAATGGGGCGTAGGTCCTGATTCGTTTGCTTCTAACTCTTACGATGCAACCTACATTTTGGCTTCAGTTATTGAGAAGGTTGGCACAAACCGTGAGGCTATCAAGAAGGGTATGCAGCAGGTTAAGGATTTTGAAGGAGTAAACGGAATTATCAACTTTGCTGAAAATGGTGACCTTGTAGCTTATCAGGGCATCTATGAGGTAGAGGGTACAACTCCAGTTTATGTTGGTGCCTTTACTGTTGAGAATGGAAAGATTGTTCAGGTTCAGTAATATTTAGTAATATTGGACAGTTTTGTTAAAGGCTCTTCCCTTTCTTCTAGGGGAGGGCCTTTGTAAATGGAGGTTTGCGTGGGGTCTGTCAGTACTTTTTTTCAGCATCTCATGAATGGTTTGACCCTTGGTGGAATCTATGCACTCATAGCACTAGGTTACACCATGGTTTACGGAATACTTAAATTTATAAACTTTGCTCATGGCGATATTCTCATGGTTGGGGCCTATGTTGGCCTTTTTGTCTTTGATGCCCTCAGAGGCTCTACACCCATGGGAACTTGGTGGATTATCGCTTTCTTTATTGCAATGCTAGTTTCCATGCTTTGTTGTGCACTGCTTGGTATGGTAATAGAGAAAATTGCTTATAAGCCACTTAGAAAGGGCTCAAGACTTGCTCCACTGCTTTCTGCTATTGGTGTTTCTTTTATTTTATCTAACAGTGCAGCTTGGCTGTTTGGAACTCACTCAAGAAAGCTGGAGTATCCGTTTGATAACTCTCCAATCTCAATTGGTGGTGTTGTCATTACTCCTCACCAGATTATGGTGCTTGTTGTTGCAGTTGCAATGATGGTTTTACTTAAGATTTTTGTAGATAAGACTCGTATGGGTAAGGCTATGCGTGCCACAGCTCTGGATGGAGAGACTGCAAAGCTTATGGGAATTAACTCAGATATGATTATTTCCCTTACCTTTGGAATTGGTTCTGCCCTTGCTGCCTGTGGTGGTATGCTCATTGCTCTTGATTACAAGGTCTATGCCACAATGGGAACAATGGTTGGACTTAAGGCCTTTGTTGCTGCCGTTGTTGGTGGTATTGGCAACATTACCGGTGCCATGTTGGGGGGCTTCTTACTTGGATTACTTGAGACCTTTGGAGTTGCAATTCTTGGAATTCCTCAGGGCTTTAAAGATGCAATTGCCTTTGCTGTTTTGATTTTAATTCTTCTGCTTAAACCTGAAGGACTTCTTGGTAAAGTGGAAAAGGAGAAGGTCTGATGTTAAATTTCTTTCTTCTTATACTAATTTATACATGTATCTACGCTTTCATGTCCCTGGGGCAGAATCTCATTACCGGTTATACCGGAATGCTCTCCTTGTGCGCTGCTGGCTTCTTTGCCATTGGCAGTTACACAACAGCAATTCTGGTTACCAAGCTAGGTTGGTCCTTCTGGGCTACGATTCCTGTTGCTGTACTTCTCAGTGCTTTGATGGGCGTTCTCATTGGCCTTCCAACTTTGCGCCTTAAGGGAGACTACCTTGCCATTGCTACTCTGGGTTTTGCTGAAATTGTCAGAACCGTGATTAACAACTGGGACTCTCTTACTAACGGCCCTATGGGAATTCAAAAGATTTCAATGATAACTCTTTTTGGTACAAAGATTAGTCCCTATACAAAGTATGGATTTTTGCTGATGGAAATAATTATGCTAGCAATTTGCTGGTTCCTCTTGGAACGCCTTGTGAATTCCCGTATGGGAAGAGCTCTTGAGGCTATAAGAGAGGACGAGATTGCTGCAGCTTCTATGGGAATTAATGTTACCAAATACAAGGTCTTCTCCTTTGCCATTGGTGCAGGAATTTCCGGTATTGCGGGCTGTCTTCAGGCAGAATTTGTCCTTTCCGTTTCTCCTGGTTCCTATGTATTTATGGTTTCCATTATGGTCCTTTGTACTGTGGTGCTTGGTGGTATGGGAAATTTCTTGGCAGTCATTCTTGGAGCCTTTATTATTCAGTTTATCTCTTACCTTCCACAGCTGGTTGGACTTTCCAACGTCATCCCAGCTCAGGCAAAACAGATTATCTTTGGTCTCATCCTAGTTCTTATGATGATCTACAGACCTCAGGGAATTCTGGGAAGAAAGAAGAGAAATAACAAGGTGAAGCAGGAGGTCAAGGCATGAGCATGTTAGAAACTAAAGCTTTGACCCGCGAGTTTGGCGGAATCATTGCTGTAAACAGAGTAGATTTCACGGTTGAAAAGAACATGATTACCGGTCTAATTGGCCCAAACGGTGCCGGTAAGACCACCTTGTTTAATAACATCACTGGTCTGGATGTTCCCTCTTCAGGAAAGGTTATCTTTGAAGACAAAGACATCACCGGAATGCCAGCCAACAAGGTTTGTCGGCTTGGAATTGCCCGAACCTTCCAGAATATTAGACTTTTTAAAGAGCTCAGCGTGCTTGATAACGTCATGGTGGGCAGGCATTTTCATACCGGGAATATCAAAAACAGAACTTTGCAAGCTCTAGTCTCCTTTGTAAATGTAGAGAAGGAAAAGCGGGAAGAGATGGCCAACGCTACCAAATGGCTGGAATTTTTTGGCCTTGAAAAGCTACGCGACGAGGCTGCCGGAAGCCTTCCGTACGGCTATCAGCGCGAATTGGAGATTGCCCGCGCGCTTGCCACCGAGCCCAAGCTACTCTTTTTGGACGAGCCAGCTGCCGGCATGAACCCGCAGGAAACCGATAATCTTATGAAGACTATCCGTAGAATCCGCGACCTAGGCGTCACAGTGGTTCTCATTGAGCATGACATGAAGCTGGTGATGAATATCTGCGACAACATCACGGTTCTTAACTATGGTCAAAAGATTGCTCAGGGCACGCCTAGCAGTATTCAGACTAACCCAGCAGTCATTCAGGCTTATTTGGGCACTGATGACGATGATGACTTGGATGATGATTCTGACGATGATTCTGGCGTTTCAGAGGAGGTGTGACCATGTCTGACAAAGTTCTCTTAAAGATAGACAATATTGCCGTAAGTTATGGAAACATCAAAGCTCTTCATGGAGTCTCAATGTCTGTCAATGAAGGAACCTTTGTTTCCCTCATTGGAGCCAATGGTGCAGGTAAGTCAACCTTACTAAAAGCCATTGTTGGACAGGAGCCTTTGGTCTCTGGATCCATCACTTATGATGAAAATGTACTTTATTCTGTAAAAGATGGACACTTTCACGGAATTCCGACGTATAATGTAGTTAAAAAGGGTATAGCTCTGGTTCCTGAAGGACGCCGAGTCTTTGCCGACCTCACCGTAGAGGAAAACCTAGACATGGGAGCCTTTATGCTGAAGGACGATAGCCTAATTAAGAACAAGAAGCAAGAAATGTTCGACTTCTTCCCCATTTTAGGCACTCGTAGGAAGCAAAAGGCAAGAAGCCTTTCCGGTGGTGAACAGCAGATGCTCGCCGTTGCAAGAGCCCTCATGGTGAGTCCTAGACTGTTGCTATTAGATGAGCCTGGCCTTGGCTTGGCACCGTTGATTGTTCACGACATCTTTAGCAAACTGTGCCAAATCAACAAGGAAGACAAAGTAACTGTCCTTGTTGTTGAGCAGAACGCTAGGCTGGCACTTAAGAGTGCTGACGACGGTTACGTCATGGAAAACGGAGTTATTGTTCTTCAGGATAAGGCTCATGCCTTGCTCAAAAATGAGCGGGTTCGTGCTGCCTATCTTGGCGAATAATTTTGGAGGTCTTATGATTATTGAAAGCAGAATGACAAAGAATCCTATTACTTGCACCCCTGACATTTCTATTCAAGATGCAAGTGACTTAATGGCTAAAGAGCATGTTCACCGCCTCCCAGTTTTGGATAAGTACGGTAAATTGGTTGGCGTTATCTCTGAAAAGGATATTCTTAGAGCAGCTCCATCCCCAGCTACTACCTTAAGTACCTATGAGACAAACTATCTTCTTTCCAAGCTTACAGTTAAGAAGATTATGAGCAGAAATCCAGTTACCATTACCAAGGATACCACAGTTGAGGCTGCTGCAACGCTCATGGTAGACCAGGACCTCTCCTGCCTCCCTGTTCTCGAGGGCGAGCATCTTGTGGGCATAGTCTCCAAGAGCGATCTTTTCAAGATGCTTCTTGAAACGTTTGGCTCTCGTATCAACGGAACCACTATCACCTTCATGGTAAAAGAAGGGAAGGGTGTGCTCTCAGAAATCATTGGAAAGATTAGCGCACAGCAGTTGGACCTGATTACCTGCTCCTGCTTTGCTGGAACGGATCCTTCCAACAGATGTATCTCCATCAAGGTTGCTGGCATTTCCGGTAGCGCCCTTGTTGACCTCATCAAGCCTTTTGCCCTTGAAATCATGGACGTTGAGGAGTCCAACAAGCTGCTACATCTTTCATTCTGAGTTCTCACTAGTCCACATCAAAGATTAAAGAATTGGTCTCAAATTCCCGAGAAAAGCCTTAAAAATTCAATTTCTCTGGAAAATTTCCCGAGAAAAGTGAAAATTTTGTGATTTCTCGGGAAATTTTGACAAGCTAGGGAGTTTTAGTTTAGATAGCCTGCTCTGGCCTGGACCTTGAAGTGGGCCTCAAGCTGGTGCAGCTGGTCATCTGTGATGGTGTTCACTAGTGGAAGATGGGCAATCTTCATGTAGATTTCTGCAGCCTTTTCTGCTGTTTCAATTAAGCCAAAGGTCTCATCTAGGTTAGCACCGGCGCCGTAGATGCCATGTTGCGCCCAGACTACAAGGCGGGCGGTTTCCATCTTTTTTGCTGTGGCTTGACCAATTTCATTGGTGCCACACAGCATCCAAGGCAGAACGTTGACGCCATCTGGGAAGACAACAATGCATTCTGTGCACATTTGCCAGAGGGTGCGAGTAAAGGCTTTTTCCTCTAGGCTATGAACGTAAGTCATTGCCAGTAAATTACTTGGATGACAGTGCATAACAACTCTATTACTAGCACAGACCTTGAGCCTGGCTGCATGACTCATCATGTGAGCTGGAAATTCAGAGGTGAAACGGCCACCGTCTGAGAATCCCCAAAGGAGCTGGGCGGTCTTGCCTTTATTGACTAGCTTCACAAGTCCAAGGTTGACTTCTGGTTCATATTGGACATTCTTGAAGTACTTTCCGGTTCCGGTAACTAGAAAATATTTACCTTCCAATTCTGGGCAGGAGAAGCCTGTCTCCAGCTCTCTAATAACAGTGCCGTCAACATATTCAAGGACAGAAGCTTCCTCTAATAATAAACTAATATTGCCACCGTTTCTTTCATCCCAACCATGGTTGTACATGTTGGTGGTGGTGCGAATCATCTCAACCATCCAAGGTGCTGTCAAAATCTCTTTCATACTCTTTCCTTTAAAACTTTATTTTCATAGTCCCTGACAAGGCTAAGCCAAGTGCCATCTTCTGGAACGTTGCAACGTCTGCAGTATTCTGCCCAAATTTCGCCAAATGGAAGAGTTTTAAGTTCTTCCTGTGCAACCAATAAGGTGGTAAAATCTCCCGCATCCTGCGCAGAAACCAAAGAAGGTGTTAATAAGGCATTGAGCAAGGCCTTTTGAACATTTCTGAAGCCTGTAACCCAAGCTGCAATTCTGTTGACTGAGGCGTCAAAGTAATCCAGGGCCATGTGAACTCTACCCTCAAGGCCTCCGCAACGAACAATTTCTTTACAGAGTTCTTTGGTTTCATCGTCATAGAGAACTACGTGGTCACTATCCCATCGGACTGGGCGGGTGATGTGCAGTGCAATCTCTGGGAAGAAGGTAAGGAGGGCGGGGATTTTGTCGCTGACGACTTCTGTTGGGTGGTAGTGGCCGTTGTCCATCAGTGGGATGCACTTACTGCTATTCATAGCGGCATAGCTTAGTGCAAATTCTGCGCTGCCAACGGTATAGCTTTCTACGCCAATGCCAAAGACTTTGCTTTCAATGCAAGGTTTGACTTTGTTGAAGTCGTACGGTTCAGAGAGAATCTCGTCAATGGACTTTTTGTAACGCATTCTAGGTCCAAGTCTGTCGGCGGGGATGTCCTTAAAGCCATCGCCGGTCCAGATGTTCATGGTGCAAGGTTGGCCAAGTTCAGTGGCTAGATACTGGGAAATTCGCACGCAGGCTTTTCCGTGCTCAATCCAAAAAGCGCGCGTCTTGGGATTTGGGCTGGAAAGGGTCAGAGGGTCGCACATTGGGTGCGAGAAGAAGGTTGGGTTGAAGTCAGCACCAAGATTGTGCTTTTTACAGAACTCTACCCACGGGGCAAAGTGCTTGGGTTCAAGCTTGTTGCGGTCTACCCACTGGCCTTCTTCAAAGATGGCGTAGGAGGCATGAAGGTTGAGTTTTTTTGTTCCAGGACAGAGTTTTAAGACTTCTTCAAGGTCTGCCATCAGCTCCTGCGGGGTGCGGGCCCGGCCAGGGTAGTTTCCTGTGGTCTGGATACCACCAGTTAGTGGCTTGCTTGGGTCTGTGTCAAAACCCCTGACGTCATCTCCCTGCCAGCAGTGAAGGGACACTGGGGCAGCTTTCAAAGTGCTCAAAGCTTTCTCTACGTCCACTCCAAGAGCTTCATACTTTGCTTTTGCTTCAGAATAATTCATTTTTCTATCTCCATTTGTACTTTTAAATTACCTATTGCGGTTGCCTCAATTGGAAGGGCAATTACTTCTTTTTTTGTCATCTCTGCTGTCAGCTCATTAAGATACTGATTCTTTGCGCCACCACCTACGATATATAGCTTTTTGTATTGAGTGCCAGTATTTTTCTCAAGTTCCTCCAACGCCACCTTGTAGGAAAGCGCCAAACTCCTATAAGCGCACTTAAAGTAGTCGCCAATTGAGACCAAGCTGTTTCCCGTAGCCTTGTCAAACGCCTCTTTCATGCTCGCTGGCGCCAAAAAATCCTCTGAATTTGCATCCACCAGCGCCTGTGTCGTGCTTTCCTGCGCCGCCTGCACAATTCCAGAGAACCCCAGCCCTCTACATAGCTCTTTTTGTAGCTCGTTTATCAGCCACATCCCCATAATATTTTTCTGATACCTATTATACCCAAGGCCTCCTTCATTGGAGTAGTTAGCCTCTTGGCTGTTGATATCTGTAATTGGCTTTGGAGTCTTGACCCCCAAAAGTGACCAGGTTCCAGAGGAAATATAGGGACTGTTGTCCTCCATTGGAATGCCTTCTACGGCACTAGCCGTGTCATGAGTGGCACAAAGGACTACTTTGATATCTTCATATTTTCCAATGACTTTTCCAGCAGGCGTGAGCTTTGGAAAAAGCTCTACCGGAAGGCCCAGTTTTTCAATGATCTCTTTATCAAATTCACCTGTTTCAGCCTTCACAAGACCTGTGGTGGTGGCATTGGTGAATTCTTTTACTTTAATACCACAAAGCTTCCAAAGTAGGAACTCTGGAAGCATTAAGAAGTTTGTAACCTCCTTTAATCGGCCTTCAAGCTTGTCTGTATAAAGCTGATAGATGGAGTTGAAGGGCTGAAATTGACAGCCAGTGTGGCTGTATAACGTAGAGAAGGGAACCAGCTTATGTAACGCAGGAATATTTTCCAAAGTGCGATTGTCTCTATAGGCATAGCAGGGTAGAACCTCTTTATCTTCTTTTAGAAGAACATAGTCCACACCCCAGGTGTCAATGGAAAGACTTTCTATTTTTGGAAACTGGATTCTAGCTTTTGTAATGCCATCTTTCACATTGGAAAGCAGTGCGTCCAAATCCCAAGTCAGATGTCCTTCTTGTTCTCTCATACTGTTTGGAAAGCGGTAAACTTCTTTGGTTTTGAGCTCACCTTTTTCTTTCCAGCCAACAATGTGCCTTCCTGAGGAGGCTCCAATATCAATTGCTAAGTAATATTTCATAAATCATCCTTTGATCATTTTCCAAAGGCCCTTGAAGAAATGTCCATTGGCCATATCCAGCATACCTTGGAAGACCCCATCTTTAATTCCGCCTGAAATTTGCATGCTTCTAAGTGGTGCTCCAACAGAGGAGGTCATTAGCATTTTAAACTCTGGGTTATCATAATCTGGTTTGCCTTCAAAACCTTTGGCTATAACTTTTTCAGTTGCTTTATACATAATCTTCATAATAAAGCTATAGTCTTTCATTTCCAGGACCGTGTTGTCCATGGTGAACTGACCTTTCTTTAAAACAGGAGGAGTATAGGGCTTTCCTATAAGTTTTTCCCAATCTTTTAAGTTTGGTTTGCCTTGACAAGTATCATACCAAGTTGGGAAATCTATATTGGAACTTGAATCATAATTAGGCTTAAAATTGCCTTCAAGCTGAACTTTTTCCTGTAAATCTCCAATTTCTATCTGGTATTCTCCACCTGGAACAACCCAGTTGCCATTCCAAATTGCAAAGCTTCTGTCGTTGAGTTTGAAGTTAACAGTCGTGCTCTGACCTGGCTCTAAGTAAACCTTCTTAAAGCCTTTGAGCTCTCTGATGGGTCTGTGAACTCTAGCTTGTGTCCCAGTCTCTGGTGCTCTCACAAACAACTGAACCACCTCTTTTCCGGCAACGGAGCCGTTATTTGTAATGGCAACGGAGACTTCAGAAGCAGATACTTTTAAATCAGAATACTCAAAGGAGGTATAGCTTAACCCGTAGCCAAATGGCCAACGAACTTGCACTTTCGCTTTGTCGTAGTAGCGGTAGCCAACATAGAGGCCTTCCTGATAAAGAGCATCGGTTGTCTTATCATAGATTTCAGAGGAGGGGACGTCTTCGTATTTAAAAGGCCAGCTTTCTGCAAGTTTTCCGCAAGGGTTTGCTTTGCCATATAACAAATCTGCAATTGCTTCTCCGCCGGCTTGGCCGGGAAGCCCCAGGTAAAGCAGCCCTTTAACGGAATCTGCCCAAGGACATTCGACCACTGAACCACACATTAGAACTACAATGGTGTTTGGATTTGCCTTGACCGCAGCTTCAATCATTTTTATGTGGCCTTCAGGCATTTTCATGGAAGTTCTGTCAAAACCCTCAGATTCGTAGGAATCCGGCAGGCCTGCAAAAACAACGGTGACTTCAGCCTTTGATGCAACTGAGCTAACTTCTTGTAATAGCTGGTCTGTTGTATTTCCCTTTGCATCGCAACCTTGGGCAAATACAGTTGAAGAGGCAATCTCTTTAATATAATCCAGTGGCTGTGAAACTTCAGTTGGATTTATGTGGCTGGAGCCAGCGCCCTGATAGCGCATGTTATTGGCCATCCAGCCAATGACCGCAAGCTTAGTTTCAGATTTAAGTGGCAAAATTTCATCATTATTTTTGAGTAGCACAGCTCCTTCTGTGGCTGCCTTCTTTGCAATCTTATGATGAGCTTTGTAATCTGCTTTGTAATCAGCACTAAGCGTATCTTGTGCCTTCAAAACAAGTTGCAAAATACGTCGCACGCTTTCATCAATCTTAGACTCTGAAAGTTCGCCGGATTTTACCGCATTTAGAACGTCTTTTTCCATGTAGCTACTACCGCCTGGCATGCTCAGGTCACAACCCGCTTCAAAGCCCTTAATGCGGTTGTTCATTGCTCCCCAGTCCGTGACTACTAGGCCTTCAAAGCCCCATTTGTCGCGTAAAATGGTGGTCAAAAGCTCCTGGTTATCCGAGCTATGAACTGTGTTAATCTTTGGATAGGAACACATTACGGTAGAAGGCTTTCCTTCTTTCACCGCAGTTTCAAACGCCGGCAGATAGAGCTCATTAAGAGTCCTTTCATCAATTATACCGTTTGACGTGAACCTAGAAAGCTCCTGCGAATTTGCAGCAAAATGTTTCAAACTAGATCCAACGCCCTGCGCCTCAATACCCCTGATGAAGCCCGCAGCTAGCTTGCCCGCTAGGTACGGATCTTCGCTGAAGTATTCAAAATTGCGTCCACAAAGCGGATTTCTCTTGATATTTGCCCCAGGCCCCAAAACTAGACCAACCTTTTGATCCTTTGCTTCCTGGCCAATGGCTGCTCCCACGCTTTCCACCAGCTCCACATCCCAGCTACTGGCCGTGGTCACTTCAGAAGGAAAGCAGGTGGCCTTTCTTGACTTGTGAACGCCCAACATATCCGCCGTATTTTCCTGCTTTCTCAGCCCGTGGGGGCCGTCGCACATGAAGAGCGCTGGAACCCGATACTTCTCATAACTTTTTGTCTGCCAAAAATTTGCTCCACTGCAAAAGGCAATCTTTTCCTTGAGACGCATGCTTTTAATGATATCTTCAAGCTTGCTCATTTGTTTTCCTTTTGCTTATAAATAATGCCATTAACCAAAGCCTGCGAAATACAAAAAGCCAGCAACATGAAAAATGCACCAGCTGTTACATCCGATGCAAAATGGGCGGCTAAGATAATTCGGCCTAAACCAATTATCACTGTCCAGATGAGGCCGGCAAGGAAGAAGAAGACGCCTTTGCCTTTGAGCTTCTGGTAAACACTGCAGAGAAGCATGCAGAAACAGGCGCCCGCTGCCTTTGCCGTGTGGCCGGAAGGGAAGGAGTCTCCTCCAAGGCTGGAGGAGTTGGGCTTGTACCAGCGTACAAAGGAGCTTATGTATGGTTCTGTTAGGTCGCGCATTCTTGGACGGCTCCAGACAATTTTCAGCACGTTCACAAAGGCTTCTTCCATTAAAACTGCAAGTACAATGATTAGGGCGGCCTTAATCAGCTCTGATTTATGAGTTTTAATCATTTGCTTTGCAAGAAATAAAGCACCAATTCCCATTAGCACACCAACACTTGCCCCCAAGATGAGCGCAAGCTTGGTACTGTAGTACTTAACAGAGAAGAAAAAGATGAAAAAGGCATATTCAAAGGTGCCTATGAAGCAGATTACAGCTCCCAAAACACTCCAAAAGGTCTTTTTTTCAGAACGTCCTGTAAAGAGAATTGCAAAAGACATCATCATAAGAAAATCAATTGGAATTTCGCTTGCCCATTGTGCAAACTTTCCAAAGGCGCTTTCCGTGTTCACCAATGCGAGGGAAATGTCTAAATCAAAAAATGCAAAGAGCGTCATTAAGACGGCAAAAACCAGAATTAAAATTGTTACTTTCTTTCCTAAACTGTTCATATCTCCTCCGTATAGGTCTTTGTTCCAGGGCCCTGTGTTGTAGTAAAGCCGTTTGGCAAAAACACCTGTGCTGTGCAGTTAGCTGGCACATTCACTGTGTAGGAATAGCCAGTTGAAGTCCTCTCCCAGCTACATGAAATTTCACCATAAATGCTTTTATAGACAGCTTTTGCATGGGTGAAATTGCCACCTGGCTGAGGCTTGATTTCAAAAGTATTCTCGCTTTTCACAATTATTCCACACATGGTATCAAAAAGCCAGCGACAGACGGCGCCCTTTGAGTAGTGGTTAAGCGATGCCACTCCACTTCCCTTGGCTTTGTCGCCTTCCCAAGACTCCCAAATTGTTGTGGCGCCGTTCTTTGGCATGAAAAGCCAGCCTGGCATCTCTTCGTTTTCAAGAAGTTTATAGGCGTATTTGAGATCTATTTGGGACAGGACATCAAGGATTATCGGGGTAGAGAGGAAGCCGGTTCCAAGCCGCCAACCGTAGTTGTCCAGAGCTTGAAGGAGGCGCTTTTTTGCGAAATCCGTCTGCTCTGGGGTAAGCAGCTTGAAGGCCAGCGGGCGCACCAACTGAGCCTGGCGGTCCGTATCCAGCGTGAAAGCGGGCGTCTGAACCAGGTGCGAATAGGTGTCCCGGCAGCCGTTTGCGTACTCTTCATACAGCCCGATATCTTCTGTCTTGCCAAGAAGTTGTGCAATTTCTGCCATAAGGGACATGACGTAGGCGGTGTAGGCGGTAGAGACTTCTGGGTGCGGACCGGCAAAGTCCATGAAGTTCATGGTGTAGATGTCTTGAGGTTCCGCCCACTCGCCGTAGCTTTGGCCTCGGTTGACCAGATATTTCTTGTACTTGTGGGGCATTTTGACCGGTCTTGCGTATGGGCCACCCCAGCGACCTGTGAGCTTAAGAACATCGGTATAGTAGACGTTCAGGTAGGTGCCAAGTACGGCGTTCAAGAGGAGGGCGCCGGCTGGGCCTAAGAGGTAACCTAGCCATTTTTCTTTGGCGGTGACGCGGTCTGTTGTGATTTTGCTTTGTAAATAGGTGTGGTGGAAGAGAGTGCGCCCTTTCATATTATGCCTCCATTTTGGTTCAGTATAGTTTGTGCTGATTGGGAAAACTTTCATTTTTGTTACTATTTTTGTATAATGGTAACCAAAGCATGGTTTAAGGGGGCCGGTTCAGATGGCGGAGATTGATTTAAGGTATTTGTGCAGGACAATTGGAAATCTTGCTGGAGTGCCTATCCGGTTGTATGAAAATGGGAGCTTGGTGTTCTATTATTCGCTGGCTGAGCTGCCAAAGGACCCTATGGCGGTGTGTAAGTCAGAGGCTTTTGAGGTGAAGTCTCATGTGGGCTATGTGATGACTTCCACGTTTCATTATTATGGGATTGTGAATGCAACGGTGGAAGGCTGTCAGGAGGTGCCGCAGGAGGTTAAGATTGTCATTGGTCCGTCTAGGCAAATTGCGGAGAAAGACCAAGAGCTGCGGGATCTGGCTTTTGCTTTGGATGTGAAGGAAATGGATCTTTCTGACTTTGTTTCGGGCATGAAAAGTATTGTTCGTATGCCGTTTGAAAGTATTTTGCAAATCTTGTGCACAATAAATCATGTTTTAAATGGAGAAAAGTTATCTCTTAAAGACATAAGTATTTACGAGAAGGACCAGGAGAAATTGATTGAGCTTCAGAGCAAGGCGGAGACTTCTTATAAGCTGGAAGCTAGGTCCAGCCAAGGCCAGAGTCTACACAACACTTTTGATTTAGAAGAATCCATTATGCGTATTATCCGCAAAGGAGATACTGTAGCTCTAAAAGATTGGGTTTCTCAGGCTCCTGCTGTTAGGGGTGGCGTCTTGGCTTTTGAGCAACTCAGACAGAGAAAAAATATGTTCATTGTCTCTGCAACTCTTGCCTCGCGTGCGGCCATTAGGGGCGGTCTAGATGTTGATGATGCCTTTGCCATCAGCGATTCCTACATTCAGCAGTGTGAGCTTATGTCTTCCCCAATGGAGATAAACAACCTACAGTATCGAATGATTTCAGACTACACGGAGCGGGTTGCTCGTCTGCGCCTAGGTGCAAAGCCTACCAGTCTTGTAGTTGCAGTTTCAAATTACCTTCAACATCACATGTCAGAAGCCTGTACCGTTGAAGAAATTGCCTCAGTAGTTTGCTTAAGTCGTCCCTATCTATCCAGAAAATTTAAAGCAGAAACCGGCGAAAACCTGACCGATTTCATCCTCAAGCAAAAAACGGAGGAGGCCAAACGTCTCTTGCGCTACAGCGACAAATCCCTGACTTCCATTGGTCTGTATCTTGGATTTTCTTCCTCCAGCCACTTTTCCCGCGTCTTTAAGAACTACGTAGGCTCCTCCCCACGCGAGTACAGAAAGCTCCACGAATGAGTTATAGAAAGTTATAGAAAGAACTGGCTAAAAATGATACAGTCGCTAACAGGTTACAGATAGGAGATTTCTATGAAGAAAGTTTTAGTTTCCCTTCTTATTTTAATGGTCTGCAGCTTTGCCTTTGCTGACACCTCTGCTGGTAGTTCCGCTGGTAGCTCTACTGATGTCGCTGTTGATGGCGCGGCGAATAATTTGTCCACAGCTGCGGTCAATAACTTCACAAACAAGGCCCTCTTCATCCAGACCAGCGAAAACACCAACGTTTATACTAACCTCTGGAATTATTCGGCTTACGGCTACTCAAGCCCAATAGATTTTTACTTCAATGGCCCAAGCTATGTTTATACCGAGACTAAAGTTAACTGGACTCCATACCAGGGCTCAATAGAAATCTCCAAAGACCAGTTCTACAACTTAATTGGTCGCACTGACCTTGCCGCAGACTACTTAACCTTCCAAAAGAGCCGCAGAACCTGGAGCAACGTCACAATTGGAAGCCTCGTTTCCAGCCTTGGCTTTGTCGTTGGAGGCGCCCTCACCAAAGGAGACATCTCCGACTGCCTCTACGCCGCCAGTGCCATCTCCCTTGTTGTTTCCGGTGTAGGCCTCTTTGTACTTGACGTCGTCTTGGTTGAAGAAGACCTCTTCACTGTCTCGTTCGCCATGAACGCCGCCCAGACCTACAACATGGGCCTGCTTGCCACCATCTCCACCAACTAAATCTCAAGCTAAATCTCAAGCTAACCCGATATTTTAGGTGATTTTGACCGTGGTCAAAATCACCTTATTTATTTGCCTTCTTAAACTTAAGCCAAGAAATTAGAATAGCAATTCCGCCTCCAGGAATAATCATGAAACTGGTTGAACTGGTAAGGGACGGAACAAGAATGAATAAGACACACAAGAAAGTAAACGGAATTGCAACTATATCTAGGTTGCCTCTGAAGTACTTATATGCCATGGCTCCAAATAGGGCCGCGACAACATTGGAGAAGGCTGGTTGTAAAGTTGGACTTTGCAAAATTGGCTGAAGTGGCTGGAGAAGCAGAACTCCTAAGGCCAACACCAAAACTGTTACCAGTGAAGAAGTTGCAATTGAAAGGGTAGAGATTATTTCATTTTCTGGAGTTCCCGATTTTGCTCCAACGGTGTCCCTTGCGTTAACTGCGCAGGGGATTTTCATATTAATTAGATTACCTGTGATAAAGGCAAGGTAGCTACCACCAGCTCCAAGCATTGGGGTATAGACCAAAAACTCTACAACACTGCAGACCGTCCAAATAAGGCCTACACTTATAAATCCTTTTGCTGTAGCCTTTAAGTCCGGCATAGCTCCTAGAATGCTACCAATGAGAAAAGGTGCTCCAATTAGCATAATCAAAACTATTGCGGTAAAGGTTCTGCCCAATACGTGGGTTCTATTGTTATATTTTTCAAAATATTCTTTATTGTCCATTGTTTTCTCCTTTGACTTTGGCCTCTGTCTTTGATCTCTGTCTTTGGTTTAGAGGCTGACTATCACGGCACTGGCCATGCCTAAAATCATGCTACCCGCAATGGAGAAGTTGTCTACCCATGCCAATTTTTTCTTCTCTGAAAGCCAGATGAAGAAGGCCATGGCAAGTGCGCTGACAGCTACAACCACTAGCGGAACCCAGTCTCCCTTGAAGGTGAATAAGCCTTCACCTGAGATAAAACCGCCAATGTAGGAGGCCACATATGCACTGACAAGACCAATGAACATTGCCGTCATTGCTTTGTCTGCAAAGCCTGGCTTTTTTTCTACATTGGTCTCTTGAACTTTGTTCTTTCCGCCTAGTTTTTTGAGATAGCTCTTGTTGAGGAAAATTGACAAAACCATGCCCCACATTATGCATATGCTCATCAAAAGTGCTATGGTAGCAAAGGCTTGGGCCGTCATTTCGCTTGCCGATAGGCTGGACAGTCCTACCTGTTCAGCTGCCGCCTGTGCTACTTGTGTTTCATAGTGGAGAGCTCCAATAACAGAGAGCCTGAGCCAAGGCCAAGGGATTCCCAAGCTTCCTGCAAGGGCTATAACGCCCAGCAGAATTGAAACGCTGGGTAATAGAGAAAACGTTGCGCTTGAGGTGATAACCGTTTTCATCTTCTTTTTATCCATTCCTATTGCAAGGCCTGCTTTATAGGCTCTTATCATGAACACTATGCAAATGATTGCCACAAAGGCGATAATCCCGCCACAAATCAAGTATAAGGGGGCACTGTTTAAGGCCTGTAGAATTGCCATTTGTTTCTTCTCCTTTTTCTCTGCATTCTAACATAGCTGAGGTGTACATTCAATTGAGATTTGATTTATTGCCGGCTTTGCTTCAGACGCTCCATGTATTCGCGTCTTCCTACCGCAAAGCTTCAAGTCCCACTGACTTTCAAAAATGAAAAAGCCCGGCATTTTCAGCCAGGCTTTTTCATTTGCGGAAAGAGGGACTTGAACCCTCACCCTTGCGGATAGGAAC